>CAZETM010000231.1:9011-12302 GCA_964514885.1 uncultured Polyangium sp.
CCCGTCACGAATCTCCGACAATTGTCCGGACGAATCTCGTAAATCGTGCACATGTTGTCCGCCGCCTGCAATTGACACGGACCGGGTTTGGCGAACCGTAATGATATCCGCCCGTCCTTGTGCCTCACGATATGCTTCGATGTCGTTAGCTCTTTCCGACCCGCTTTGCGAAAGCGATCCAGGTCCACTTCATCGAGAAGCACGTTCGCATCGCTGCAGCACGCTCCGCACGCTATGCAATCCAGCTCCATCGACCGCCTCGTACCCTCGTGAACCGCATCTCTCTCGCACCAATCGAGCACCGAGCCGGCAAAGCGAGGTTTGATGCGTGCGCTTCGCAGCCCCTTCGCTGGCCCCGTTTCGATGATCGTCGTGCGCCGATGCTCGATCGCCAAAAGCGCCCACAGCGCAAGCTCGGTCAGTTTGCCCTTGCCGTCTACGGGCAAGATCGCCTGCACGTTGTCGCGTTCATCGATGATCGCTGCACATCCACCCGCGCGTACGTGTGAAGCCGCTCGAGCAAGCCACCTCGGCCGAAAGCGCCGCCAAATAGGACGAACAATGGTTTCTGAAGGCACGGCGCCAAGATTCCCTGCCCACTCGAGCGCTGTCAAGCGGCGTTTACCTATCGGCCGCGCTATGCTCCGCCCGCGATGACTCATGATGGTAGTGGACACCGAGAAAACAAGAAGATTTTCATCGTCAAGACCGGCGAGCCCGTGCCGAAAATCCGCGAGCGCCGAGGTGAATTTGGCGACCTGATTGTCGAGACGATCGGGCAAGCCTGGTCGGGTGGTTACTCCAGCTTCGATGCGCGTACCGATGCTCCCCCGGACCCACGCGACGTTGCCGCGTTCGTGATCACCGGGTCGGCGGCAAACGTTCCCCATCGCGAAGAGTGGATGCTGCAAACCGAGGCGTATTTGCGCGAAGTCGTGCGTCAACGAGTGCCCACGTTCGGCATTTGTTTTGGCCACCAACTACTTGCCCAAGCGCTCGGAGGCGAAGTCCGTAAGAACCCGCGCGGCCGTGAAATTGGCACGCGAAACATTCAACGCATCGCGCACGATCCCATATTCGACGGTTTGCCCGAAGTCTTCAAAGCCTCCGTCACCCACATCGATACCGTCGCGACGCTCCCCCAGGGCGCCACGGTCCTCGCGAAGAATGACTTCGACGATCATCACGCCATTCGGTTTACCGAGACTTGTTATGGCGTTCAGTTCCATCCCGAACTCGATGCGGACGTCATGCGCGGGTATGTCGAGCACCGCTGGGACACGCTGGCCTCGGAAGGGTTTGTCGTGGAAGAACTGCACCGCACGATCGAGGAGTCCGAGCACGGTCGCCGCACGCTGGTGAACTTTGTGCGTCACGTCATGGTCAAGCGCCCAAATACATAACGTTACGTCACCTAATTAACGTCTACGTCAACGTATCGTTACATCAACAGACTGACGCTCGTTATTTTGTGTCCAACCTATTGGTGACGTTGCGTAATGTCTTGATTTTGTGTGGTGACTCGAGCGGTTTGCAATGTTGGTGGATTCTATATCTGTGTACTGACTCGCGAGTCAGTGGCCGGAACCGCTTTGATTTGCGGCTTATCGACGACTTTGCGGCTTTTTCGGCGGGCTCGATGTCGTTGTTTCGACGCTCGGATTTGGTGAGCTGGGCTTCGGAGCATGCAAGTAGCCACTTTCGAGCAACCGGTAGACCCCGTCTACGATTTGTTCGCGAGGTCGCACGGGCCCGCTTCCTGTGCATTCCGCGAGAATTTCCTTTAGCGCGCCCACGGTGAACGTCGCGTACATCGACGTATCGCCCGGTCCCACGATGCCCATCCGCTGTCCTTCATCGAGGCTGGTGCGCAGAAGCAGCTTTACCCCGTCGTAGAACGACTGCAGTTTCGTGGTGAAGGCTGGATCCAGCCCTGGAGCGAACGACAGAAGCAGTTGCGTCAGCGCAGGATCATCGAGCAGCACCGCGACGATTCCGCGAATGTTGTGCTTGACTTGCGCCTCGATGTCGGCTTGCGGGTCGACTTGCAGAATCGCCGAGCCCAGGCGCGAAAACAGCCCATCGACCAGCTCCACGAAGACCGAACGTTTGTCCGGGAAGTAGAGGTAAAACGTCCCTTTGGCGACGCCCGCGCGCGCGACGACGTCGTCGATTTTGGCTGCGTGATAGCCCTTCGTCGAGAACACATCTCTGGCGGCTCGAAGCAGCTCGAGGCGCCGCTCGGTCTTGTCCATGGCCATGGTTCGCGCGTTTTAACACCTCGCTCCCGGTAGCGCGCGAGCCTTTCCTTCTTCCGTGTGTCGCGAGAGCCGCACGTGCCCCAACGAAACGTAACGGCCGGATGCACAGATGCTTGATCGACTCCGCACCTCATGTTAGGACTGACTGACTGACCAGTCAGTTGGCTTTACGAATATGATGAGGGAGAGGAACCGATGAGCAGGCGCGAGCCCGTGGTGATCGGAGTCGATGTTGGATCAACGACGGTGAAGGCCGCTGTTCTCGATCCTTCGACGCTCGAGATTCTCTGGAGCGATTATCAGCGGCACCAAACCAAACAGCCCGAGAAGGTGCTCGAGATGCTTCAGTGCATCGAGCAGGCTTTCCCGGACTCACCACGTGCCGAGTGGCGGGTCTTCCTGACCGGCTCCGGTGCGTTTCCGCTTTGCCCGCCGCTTGGAGCAAAATTCGTTCAAGAGGTCAATGCGGTTACGTTGGCCGTCGAATCGCTTCATCCCGATGTCGGCAGCGTCATCGAGCTTGGGGGACAAGACGCCAAGATCATCATCTTCAAGACGGATGAAAAGACGGGTGACAAAACCGCCGCGCCGTCGATGAACGACAAGTGCGCATCGGGCACGGGCGCGACGATCGACAAGTGCATGATCAAGGTCGGTTTGCCCTCCGACGTCGTCGGCAAAATTCATTTCGACGATACCAAGCTGCACCATGTCGCCGCCAAATGCGGCGTTTTTGCCGAGACGGACATCGTCAATCTCGTCAAGAGCGGCATTCCCTCGACCGAGATTCTTTGCTCGCTCGCCGACGCCATCGTTTTGCAAAACTTGTCCGTGCTGACTCGTGGGTCAACCCTTCGTCATCGCGTCATTTTGCTCGGTGGCCCCAATACGTACCTGCCATTCTTGCAGGAATGTTGGCGCAAGCGTATTCCCCAGACGTGGGATGAGCGCGGGTATGCGTGGCCCAAGGATCGTCCCATCGAGGAGACGATTTTCGTGCCCGACAATGCGCAATATTATGCGGCCTACG
>CAZETM010000232.1:0-12292 GCA_964514885.1 uncultured Polyangium sp.
GGTCCAGGGGTGGACAACCCCTGGTCGGTCTGGGGTGAAACCCCAGCGAAATGCTGTTCAGCGGATGTGCCTTGTGGTACAATGTGGTCGGCTGTCGAGATCAAAGCCGGAAATTTGCACTGACTTGGATGAATTTCATGAATATATTACCAGCTTGCGGCAACTGACTGCTCTGCTTCCAAACATCGTCGTTTATGAATTCGGGAGGTACAATATGAGATCGATCGGTCGCACGCTTCTTTTGGCTTCGCTCGTGGCGGGAACATGTACCGTTGATTCTGGCACGGCCAGAGCGGATACTTGGCCCATTGTGCGCCATGATGCGTCCCGAACTGGAGCATCATTGGGGGCGGTGCCGATAGAATCGCCTTATGTCACCTGGCGGGCCTACATGGGTGGACGCCCAGTGGCTCCGCGGGTGCAATTCGGAATTCATGATGCGTCGACGCTCGTTGCTGCTGTTGGCGGGCGGTTCATTGTGAAAAACGCGATGACTCAAGCGACGCTTTGGAAAAGCGAAATCGTTGGAGTTGGTGTCGTCGAAGCCATTACCGACCTCGACGGGGATGCCAATGTCGAAGTTATCGTCCGGACCGAGACGCAAGCATTCGTTCTCGACGGGTTGACGGGGCAGGTGCGTTGGCGCTCGGCCCCGGATGCATTTCGTACGCTGGCTGCGGTACGCGTCGTTGATCTTGACGGAAATGGTTTGGCAGACGTGTACATCGACGAATGCACGACATGCGCCAAGAAAGGAACTTTGAGCGCTGGCGCGTATTCGTTCGCGACAGGCTTGGATACGCCGAAGACGCTTTGGGAGCGCGCAGTGAATGCGATTCCTCAGCCGGTGAATTCAGGCACCGATGCGATCATGGATCTCGATGGCGACGGTTTGCCGGAAGTGGTGCTGACGTCATCCAACAAAGTGCTCGTCGTGCGAGGAGCGGACGGATCGCCCATTACCACGCTCGAGCTTGCTACGCCCGAAACGAATCCGTTTCCGAATGCGCGTGCCGTTGCGGCCGAAATCGACGGTTTGCCCGGGAAAGAGATCGTATTGATTCAGCCGACGGGTCAGGTGGCGACGAGCGCGGGGCCTGCCGGCGTGACGGTTTTTCACGTCGATCCCAAAACCGGAGCGAATGCGCTTCTTTATCGTCGCGTAGCGGGCGCGTACGACACGAAGATGATTGCCCAAGTCGATGTCGTGACGGATCTCGACGGTAATGGCGTGGATGAGGTCATCTTTTCGCATCGTGCAGTGTCGAGCCCGAGTTATACGACGGAGGTGTTGTCGGGGCCTAATGGTAATCCGGTGGTAGTCGTCGATGGGGCGAGATTCGAGGGAGCTGCGAATCTCGATGGGCAGCCGGGGGCTGAAGTCGTGCTTGCGACGAGCGAGGGGTTATCGATTCATCGATTCGGCGCGGGGGGATTTGTTACCGTTGCGGGACCATTGCCCAAACTGCGCGCTCACCTCATGCCCGACAAGAATGGCGTGCGTAGTGGACAATTGGATTACCGCCTGGGGGTGCTCGAGCGGCCTGGAAAGCGACCCGCGCTGCTCGTGGGAAATCCGAGTTCGAAAATACCTTATTCGGAGCTTGCCGATGTCGGCAACTTTCTCGATATTCGCGGTTTGGCGCTCGAACCGTCCGGTTTGGAGACAGTGGGCGAGCACGTGCCGCTGATTGGTGAAATCACCAGCGTCATTCCAGCCGGCGGGGCCACGCGGCCATATCCTCAAATTGCGATTGGCACGACTGCGGGCACGGTCATCTTGCTCAGCCAAACCTTGCAGGGCACCAACGGAATCGTATTTGCGGGCGGCAAAGCAACTGGCGCGGTCGTGGGTGGCGGCGTGCAACCCAGCTCGGGTGCTGTCGGCGGACCGCTCATTGGTCGGGATGACGCAGGCCCATTCGTCGTTCTTCCCGAATCCCCGGTTGGACTCTACGTCGGGGACGCTCGATTTGCATCGCTCATTTTGCCTCCTTTGCCACGATGGATCGCGGCACGAATGGGGGCTCCGAGCATCATTGAATTGGGGCCGCTTGGTACGACCGTCGTCGGCGCCGATGGTCAATCGCTCGTCGCTCGTCGCGCGACGGACGGAGCGCTCTTGGGTGCGGTGGATCTTGGGCCCGGCTCGCCTCAGGCAACACCATTGCCGCTTTTGGTCGCCGGTGCAAATTCGCCGCTCGTGGGCATCGATTGGCGTGTGGAGGGCGTGCAAGTGGCTCAATCCGCCGCCGATTTCGCGACCAAGTCACTCGTTTGGAAAGGAAAACCATTGCCTTACGGTGGGTTTTTCGCGTCCAATGTAGCCGACTTGAATGGCGACGGCACCGATGAGTGGTATTCGATGAACGATGGCTTGAATCGCCGAGATGCACTCACGGGGGCGATGACCACGATAGCTGGAGAGGGCATGGGTTATTCGCTGCCGATGGCTGCATCATTCACTGCAAACGCGGGCAAGGAATTGCTGCTCCAGGGTGGTGGTCAAGCGCCCAAGCTTCTCGATGCGTCTCTGCAAAAAATATGGCAATCGCCGTTCGCCGAGCCAGTCAACGGAATGGGTGGCACGCGCGTTGTTTGCGGCGGCGCGGCCAGGTTCATTACGCCTGCCGTCTTGTCCTCTACGCTTCGTGCATTCGATGGCGCGACTGGAGCGCTTTTGGCCGAGCGAGCGCTGGCTGGCGGAGGCGCGTATTCCTCGGCCGATTTGGCCATTACCGCAGGCAAGCGTCCTGGCGTTTTATCCAATGCAAATTCCACGGTCAAGCTCGGTCAGGGCAATGCCGCCGTGCTCGTGGGGTCCAGCGACGGATATCTTTATGCCGTCGATGCCTGCTCGCTCGATTTGCGTTGGGCCATGTTTCTCGGTGGCTCGGTTTCCGAGCCCATCGTCGGCGATACCGACGGCGATGCGGGCGACGAAATCGTCGTGGGCGTTGCGGATGGATATATCGTCAATATCGACGTGCCCCGATTGATGCCCACGGCTTCCGTAACCTTCGTAGGGCCGAAAAATGGCGCCGCTCCAATTACGATTGCGCCCGGCGAGAGCATTACGATTGCCTTTGCGGAGGTCACGGGCGCCACGTCGTACGAATATGCGCTCGTGGGGCCTGAAAACGAGGCATTGTGGTCGCCGCCTTATCGCGATGCGCAAGGTTTGCAAGCTTCGGTGAAGCTCGACGGCATTCTTGCGGCTCGTCCTTATCGTATTGCTGTGCGTGCGAAGGGACCGGACGGCTCGAGCCCCGAAGCGTTCTCCCCGCCATTCGTCGTAAGCGATATCAACCCCCCGACGCTCGATGCGAGCGCGAGCGCAAAAGGCGATTCGATCGTTTTGACCATGGCGACTCGAGACGACCTCATGCTCGACCATTGGATTGTTTGGATGCGCGACGGGGCGCAAGCTGACAGTCCGCTGCTCGTCGTGGGCGAGGCATTGCTGGAAGGCTCGTATGCGGAGCTTGCGCCCGCGATTACGCCGCCGCCCGAGCTGTGGGGCAAAGACGTCGATGTTCGGGTTGATGTTCTGGATTCAGCAGGCAATGCGGTGCAAAAGACATTCGGTGCGAAAATCGATAACGGCGGTCAGGTCGTGTTTGTCGATTCGCTTGTGGACGCTGACGACAAGCAGCCCATTAGGTTTGGCGGTTGTGCCGCGGCACCTTCCGGCCCGACGAATGCAGGTGCGCTCGTGGGGCTGGGTTTGGCGGTGGCGCTTGCCCGTCGTGCGCGTCGCCGGCGCGCCTGAAAAAAACGATTCCCTCCGGCTGCTTGGATATGATATAGCCTGCCGATATGGAGCAGGCACCGAGCGCCACGCAGTCCGAATCACTTCCCGTCGAGCCATCCGCTCCCATCGCTAACAAGGTTCGTCTGCAGTTTCGCGGCACCATGCGCCGGGCGATGATTGCTGCATTCGTCCTTTTTGTCCTCTCGGTCCTGAGCGCCTTGTTTGGTATCGGCAGGGGGCTTCCCTTCCTGGGTGCGCTCATGTCATGGACTCTACTGATCAGTTTCATTACGATCTGCTTGGCCCCGTTCTTGGCGATGATTCGTTTTCCTGCTGCAAAAAGCCTTTCTGCTCACGACAATGCCGTGCTCGTGACCCGGTTCGGCAAGACGCACCATATTCCAGCGAACAAGATCAAGGAGGGGATCATCGTCGAGCAACGATTCGGAAAGCAATTCATTCCGTTAGAGCGAATTCAGAAGGTGACGACGAGTGATAGTGAAGTTTTGCTCGATCTGGTCGATGGCACGCAATTTCGAGCGCGGGCGCGTAACTTATCCGACGTCACGCAAGCCATGGTCACCGAAAGAGTCAATGAAGCGCTTGCGGTACGTGCTAAACAATCGGCCGAGCTGAATGCGCTTGCTGCGCTGGGTCGCGGGCAGCGTGATGGTTTGGCGTGGCGCGAAGCCATGAGCGGTTTGCTCGACAAGAATCGCGGCTATCGCGTCGCCCCATTGACTCGTGATCAAGTCATCAGTGTGTTGTCGGATCCTGGAGCGCCTGCGGATCGCCGCTTGGGCGCGGCCATTGCGCTGGCGAAATCTGGGGACCAAGAAGCGCCCACGCGCATTCGGATCGCGGCGGGAGCGAGCGCGAACCAGAAAGTGCGTATTGCGCTCGAATCGATCGCGGCTGGTGAAATCGACAACGTAGCTATTGATGAAGCGGGGGAAGAAGAAGTCGCTCGACGTGAGGCGACTTCATGACCGCTCGGTCATCCGGGGCCTCTTGCAGGGCTTGATATAGACGATCCATTTCGTCGACATTGGCGACTTTGGGTCTTGCCAGGCGCACGAAGATCGTGCAGCATGCCGCGATGGTTTTCTCTGCAGACGACTTTTTCAACCTATCTCGGGAGCCACTGTTTACTTTGTCACTTGCGTCACTTGCGTCACCTGCATCACCTGTAGCAGCGGTGGTGGCGGCCAATCCTGCGATGATACGTCTGTTGGGGCGCGACCCAGCAGAAATTGTTGGCGAGTCGTTTACTTCCTTCATTACGGAATCTTCGTTGCAATCATTTCTGGCCGCGATGGCTGCGGCGCGTAATGGTCAGCGTGCCCGTTTTCATGTGATGTTGCAGGGGCTCGATGGCACCGAACAGGCTCTCGAGGCGAATGGTACGCCGTCGCTTTCCGATGGATTGTTTCACTGTGTCGGGCGTCGAGTGCTTTGGGTTGGCGAGAGTCTGGCGGGGCATGTATCGCGGGATGCACTATTTCAGAATGTCGTGCGAGGTCTTGTGGACGCGCTTGCTCCTCGTCGAGTTTTCGTGACGCGGGGGCTTGATTGGCCGGTTACGCGTGCGGAAGTGCTTGCGGGATGGGTCGATGGGCACATGCTCGAGCCATTTGCATTCGATGTGGAAGGCACGCCGGGAAAGCGAGTGCTGCGTGGCGAGGTGCTCACGTATCCGCGGGGATTGCGTGAGATATTTCCGAATGACTCGTCGCTCGCAGCCATCAATGCCGAGAGTTATTTGGGTATTCCGGTCCGCGACGACGTCGGGGCGATTTTGGGGCACATTAGCGTCGTCGACGACAAGCCGATGGATTCGGCGGATCAAGTGCAGCATTTGGCGGTATTGCAATCGGCGAGCCGGGCGGCGTCGCGCGAGCTGGCGAAGATGCGCGCGGAATCGCTCTTGGCCTCGGGAGTCGATTCGACGACCGCATTGCTCGAAGGGACGTCGTTATTTCATGCCCTCACGAGGCAGACGGCTTCGGCTTTGCAAGTCGACGTGGTGTTTGTCAGTGAATTCGAGGATCCTCCGACGCACGCTCGTCTTTTGTCGATGTGGGACGGCAAGAATCACGTGGAGGGAATTCGTTATCCGATTGAGAATACGCCGTGCGCGTTCGTGGCTCGCGGGGAAGTTTGTCAAGTCCCGCAAGGAACGAAAAACGTTTTTCCTGGCAATCCGACGATGGAGCAGATGGAGAGTGTCGTTGCTGTACCGCTGCTCGATTCTCGGGGCACAACGATTGGCACGATGGCGATGGTTGATTCTCGGCCAATGCCAGCGATCGAAGAACGAGCGCTCACGTTGCGATTATTCGCGGGACGAATTGCTGGGGAAATGGAGCGAATGCGAGCGACTCGAGGGGCTGCGGAGAGTGATGCGCGTTTTCGATTGTTGGTCGAGCATGCCGCGGACATGCTTTTCGTGCACGACAAAGAGGGCACGATTCTCGAATGCAATCGCGCTGCTGGACGGGAATTGCTCCTACCGCCCGAGGACCTCATTGCCAAGAACTTGGCCGATATTCGTCAAGGCGTGACACCGGACGATATTTCGCGCGAAGCTGCGTTGCTTGAAATGGGCGAGCCACGGACGTTCGATGCGGTATTTGCGCGGGCAGACGGGACGACGTTTCCTGCCGAGATGCGGACGGTGCTTTTCGAGCATGCGGGCAAGCATATTGCTATTTCGTCAGCACGTGACGTGACAGAGCAAAAACGTTCGGCCGCGCTGCTCGAAGCTGCGCTTACGGCCATGTCGACTCCCATTATCGAGGTATGGGACAAGATGGTGGCGCTGCCGGTCATTGGCACGGTGGATCGGGAGCGAGCCGCGCGGATGATGCAGACGCTTCTCGAGACGATTGCGGACAAGCAAGCGGAGTTCGCGATATTGGATTTGACGGGTGTGACGGCCGTGGATGCCGAGACGGCGAACCATTTGCTCGATATTGCCCGTGCTGCCGCGCTGCTCGGAAGCGATTGCCTCGTTTCGGGCATTTCGCCGGGCGTGGCGCGTACCCTTGTGGACCTAGGGACGACGGAAACCGCTACATTCCGCACGTTTGCAACACTCCAAGCGGCGCTGCGCCATGCATTGGGACAACGAGGCGTGCGCATTTCGCGACGGGGGCAACGAGGGTAATTCCATTCCCCCTCCTACCGCCACAACACCGCCTCCCTTTCGCCATCCCCTGCCTTCGGCTGACGAGTTGATGTGAGGAACGCTGCACTTCACGCCTTCGGCTGACGAGTTGATGTGAGGAACGCTGCACTTCACGCCTTCGGATGACGAGTTGACGCGTTGCACACGGCAAACTTCGTCGTCGAGTGGCGAAAATCTTCTTGCCAACCCATTCGAATCTGTCGAAGATGCCGATACGCACGCAATTCGTGTGGGCGTAAAGTGAGGAGTGATGGCGTCGGTTACCGAAAAACGAACTTTTGGGGCGCAAGTGCTGGAGCGGCTATCGTCTGTCTCGGGAGGTATCCCGGCGGCGGTGAAACCTCAGATGACGGTATTCGCGAAGCGACATGGCGCGTACGAGGCAGCAGCTATTGCCGCGGACGAAGCCGAAGCGGCACGAGACGCGGTGCTCGAGCAATTGAATGCGGTGGATGAACAGTTCGATGGCGACCTTCATTTGCTGGCGGACAAGATGGTTGGTGCAGGGCTCGGATCGCGAGCGCAGCCGTTCAATGGTTTTTCCAAGTATTCACCGAGCAAGCTTGCGGGTTTGCCTTATGCCAAAGAGCCCGCTGCTGCGCGGGAGTTGGCGGTAGCGATTCAGAAGAAGAAGCCCCCGGCGGAGGTGTCGAAATGGGTTACGAAATGCTTGAAGCATGTCGAATCCATTGAGGGAGCATTGAAGCAGTTGGCGGTGGTGCAAGCGGAATACAAGAAGGCGCTTGGGGCGCGTGAAGCGCTGGTCGAGGATTGGTCGAAAGCGCTTGGGAAGCTCAAGAAAGCGGCTTCACTTGCGTGGGACGACGAGCCTGCGACATATCGAGCGATGTTCGGTGAGCCGTCGAGGATTCACGCGCCGAAGGCGAAACGAGCGGTGAAGAAAAAGGTTGCGACTGGTTGAGGTCGAGCCGTAGGTGTTTGTTAGAAGCAATGCAGCAAAGGCCCTCAAAGCCTCCCTCCGCACTATCGATGAGTTCGCGCGTTTTTCGGGTGCACGTTGCCTCCGATTCCGCTATGAACGCGCCCCAATGATTCGGCTCGACTCCATCGGTAAGCGCCACGGCAAGCAAATTCTGTTCGTCGAGGCATCGTGCGCCATCAACCGCGGCGAAAAGATTGGCCTCGTAGGCCCAAACGGCTCGGGTAAGACCACTATCTTTCGCATGATCACCCGCGAAGAGACGGCCGACGAGGGCCAGATCTCGATCGATCGCGGCGTATCTGTAGGGTATTTCAAGCAAGACGTCGGCGAGATGAAGGGAAAAAGCATCGTTGCTGAGACGATGGATGGCGTGGGGCCGGTTTCTTCCGTTGCTGCTGAGCTTTCGGAGCTGGAGCTTGCGCTGGCGGATCCGGACCGCGTCGATGAAATGGAAGATCTGCTCGAAAAGTATGGTCAAGCGCAGGCGAAGTGGACCGAGCTGGATGGGTATTCGCTGGATGCGAAGGCGCGGGAGATCCTGGCGGGTCTCGGGTTTGCAAACGAGCTGATGGATGCCGACGTCGGGACGCTTTCCGGTGGCTGGAAAATGCGCGTGGCGCTGGCGAAAATACTTCTTTTGCGACCGGACGCGCTGTTGCTCGACGAGCCGACGAACCATCTCGATATCGAATCCATCATTTGGCTCGAGGGGTTTTTGAGAGCGTACGAAGGAGCGCTGGTGATTACGTCCCACGATCGAGCTTTCTTGAATCGGTTGTGCATGAAGATCCTCGAAATCGATAGCGGCGACATTACGACCTACACAGGGAATTACGATTTTTACGAGCGGCAGCGGGTGATTGCCGAGCAGCAGGCGGAGGCGCAATACGAGCGTCAGCAGGCGATGCTGGCGAAAGAAATGCGTTTCATCGAGCGATTCAAGACGCATGCGGCGAAGGCGGCGCAGGTGCAGAGTCGCGTGAAGAAGCTGGACAAAATCGACAAAATGGAGCCGCCGAAGAAGAGCAAGCGGCCGCCGATGTTTGATTTTCGCGTGCCGGCGCGCTCGGGCGAAGACGTGGCGAAGCTCGAAGGCGTGGTAAAACGCTACGGTCAGCGCACTGTTTATGACAATCTGGATTTTCTCGTGCGTCGTCGTGAGCGTTGGTGCGTGATGGGCGTCAATGGTGCGGGCAAGTCCACGTTGCTCAAGATCGTGGCGGGAGAGCTGCAGCCCGATGGTGGTGGAGCGACGGTTGGCGCGAGCGTGAGGATGGGGTATTTCGCGCAGCATGCGATGGACGTGCTGGATCCAGATTTGACGGTGGTTGGCACGCTCATGTCGGCATTTCCCGAAGCGTCGATTGGCACGATGCGGACGCTAGCGGGTTGTTTTGGGTTTTCCGGGGATGATATAGACAAACCTTGCCGGATCTTGTCCGGGGGCGAAAAGGCGCGGCTGGTGCTAGCACGAATGCTGTACGATCCGCCGAATTTCTTGGTTCTCGACGAACCGACCAACCATTTGGATATCGCGACGAAGGAAATGCTGGTCGAGGCGCTGGGGAATTTTGAGGGGACGATGCTTTTCGTTTCCCATGATCGTCATTTTCTCGCGGCACTGTCGAATCGGGTGCTCGAACTGACTCCTGATGGCGTGCACAAATACGGTGGCGGGTATGTCGAATACGTTGCTGCAAGCGGACACGAAGCACCGGGCTTGCGAAGGTAGGTCGCGAGCTTGTAAACTCAGTAACTGCGTGCTTGGATCCGCCGTCGTTGGCGGGTGAGACGAGGTCATCATGAAGCTTGGGTTGATTTCTTTGGGCGTATTCGGGCTGGTCGTATCCGTGGTCGGATGCGGAACTTCGGATGCATTGTCCGTTTTCAGCAGCTCGAATAATAACAATGGTGGAGAAGGCGGTGCTGGCGCATGGGGTGGTGCCGGACAAGGAGGCGCGGGACAAGGAGGCGCGGGCCAAGGAGGCGCGGGCCAAGGCGGTTCCGGACAAGGAGGCGCGGGCCAAGGAGGTTCTGGGCAAGGTGGCGGCGCGGTATCCAGTTCTTCGTCTGCGGCGGCCAGCTCGTCGTCATCGAGCGCTGCGTCATCCAGTTCTGGCGGCGGCGTCGAAATCACCGTTACTTGTAGTGGCCAAGATTGTGCGCCAGGTGAATCGTGCTGCTTCAATTACCAGAATTCGAACCTGGACGCATGCAAAGTCACGAATGCTTGCGGCGACGGATTCCTCACGATTGGTTGCAACGGCCCAGCCGATTGTCCTGGAGGGGTTTGTTGCGGAACGTTCAATGGTCAGGACTATACGGATATTTCTTGCCAGCCGACATGCGCTGGACAAGGCAGCGTTACGTTGTGCAATGGCGACCCCAACATCTGCCCGCAAGGAACCACTTGCCAATCAAGCAACGTCCTGGGTGGTGACTATGTGGTGTGCCGTTAGTGATGGCGGATTTTCGCACCCAAGTCGCAACGGTTGACGGCGTCCTTTTCTGGTAACCCACAAAACGATACGCATTTCGCTGGCGAGGTAGATCGTCGTTGACGCCTCGCTGGCAAGTGTGTATTCATTTGGAAGACGCAAGCCAGGTTTGTCCGCATCCAACATTCCACCGGTTGCCAAACGTTCCTTTTCGTGCACCTACCAACAAGCTGATGCCCACTGCATTCGGGTGGGAGCAGAGCCATGGCCTCATTGCCCAAGCTGGATAGCACTGACGGGGTGTCGAAACCTGACGAACTCGTCGGTTGCATTCTCAACGAACGGTATGAAATCATTCGTCTTCTGAACGAAGGCGGGATGGCCAAGATTTATTTGGCGAAGCATACCGTTCTGGGTCGTGAGGTGGCGATCAAGGTCCTCAAGAGCGGATGCGCGGATGATACGGAGATGATGCAGCGCTTCATCAATGAAGGGCGGGCAGCAGGAACTCTCGGGCATCCGAACATCGTCGAATGCACGGATATCGGAACGACGCCCAATGATAAGCCGTATCTCGTGCTCGAGCTGCTGGCGGGGCATTCGCTCGCGGACGAAATGATTCGGATAGGGCAGCTCGCAGTCGGGCGCGCGGCCAGAATTGGCCTGCGAATTGCGGATGCATTGGCAACCGCGCACGCTGCTGGCATCGTCCATCGGGACCTCAAATCCGACAATGTGTTCCTTGCTCGTCGGCGCGGTACGCTCGACGTCGTCAAGGTGCTCGATTTTGGCATTTCAAAGTTCGATTTCGACCGGGCCGGAACTCAAAAGGGGAGTATGCTTGGCACGCCCGATTTTATGGCGCCCGAGCAAGTCGTCGATGCGGGATCTGTCGATGCGCGAGCCGACATTTATGCTCTCGGTGTCATTCTCTATGAAATGCTTGCTGGATGTCGCCCATTTCACGGAATTCCGTTCCCCATGGTGCTTTACGCCATTGCCAACGATCCACCACCAAGTTTGGAATCGTTACGTAACGAATTGCCTGCCGAATTGATTGTGGTGGTCGACAAGGCGATGTCGAAGCGTCCCGAGGATCGTTACGCGACGATGATGGACGTTGCGGCGGCGCTCGAGCCATTTGCGGATCGCATTTCGGTGGATTCTATGGTGGAGGACCGGGTTTCTGGTTCTTTTGGACGGGTGTCTTTTTCGAGTTATGCCGAGACGCTAGCGGGACCTGCGGATGAGAAACGACGGTCGAGTTCGGGGGCCGCGGCTCCCATTTCGTCGACATTGTCGGACGTGGTCCAAAAGAAGGGGCGAATATCGCTCGCGACGGCGCTTGGGGCCGCGGGAGTTGCGATAGCCATAGGTTTCGGTGCGTATGTATTGACTCGCCGCAACGAAGCTCCAGTGCCAGCAGTGGCGGTATTGGCGCCGCAACAGGAAATGATTACGGTGGATTTTTCCGTAATGCCGCCTGATGCATTGGTTGAAGTCGACGGCCGGCTGGTGGAGCTTGTTCAGGGCGCATTGAAGCTTCGAGGCATTGCCGGTTCGGTCAAGCATGTGCGTGCATTCGTGGGCAGCCATGAAGCACGTGCGCAGGTGGTCATTAGCTTGGATGGCGCGATGCCTGCGCACATTGAAGTGAATGTGCCCGTGCCTTCGGCAATCGCATCAGCAATATCTCCGCCGCCTGCATTGATCACGGCGCCGGTGCGGGTCAAACAGAAAGAGCAATCGGTGGCGCCGCAATTGCGGGACGATCGTTAAAGGACGGCGCGTCATTTCCGCCACGTCCATTGCAAGTCGAGCATGAATCGGCGCCCATTTTGCGGCATCGTGCGGCTAGCGAACGTCCCGTCGATGGGCACCTCGTAGCGCCAGTCCCCCAAGTTATAGACGCCGACCACATAACGAATGCCCGTTTCGGGCACGGAGCCTGAGAGCGTAGCGTCGGC
>CAZETM010000233.1:0-12259 GCA_964514885.1 uncultured Polyangium sp.
CCCCAAGCAGGCAACGCCAAGCACAACCGCGTTCTACGAAAATCTTTCGTGTGCGAACTACGGGCGTCCGTGCTACGCGACAATTTCACGAATGACCGTTTGTTGCGCGCGCCTAGCCGAGGTCAGTGATTGACCTCGCGCATTGAGAGCGCCGAGGAGGCCCCCGTGTCGAATCCGCAAGCAAGCCAAAATCGCTATCGAGCCGACCTCCGCGAAATGAAATTCCTGCTCTTCGACCAGTTCCGCGTCGGCGAACTGCTTGGAAAAGCTCCATTCGAGGCCTGGGGGGTTGAAGAGGCCTCGATGGTCGTCGACCAGACCTACAAGTTCGTCTGCGACGTCATCGGACCGCTCAATGCAGTCGGTGATCGCGTCGGATGCAAACTCGAAAACGGCAACGTCATCACCCCCGAAGGCTTCAAAGAGGCTTGGAAACAAGTCTACGAATCCGGAATCAAGGGCGTCGGCATCGACCCCGAATATGGCGGCCAAGGCGCGCCGCTCGCTCTCACCATCCTCATCGAAGAACTCGTCGGCGGGGCAAACCCTGCGTTCTGCATGTACCCCGGTCTGGCGCGCGGAGCCGGAGAAGTCGTCCACGCCTTCGCCACAACGCGTCAAAAAGCCCTCTACCTACACGGTCTCTACAACGGCCGTTGGGGTGGAACGATGTGCTTGACCGAGTCGCACGCAGGCTCCGACGTCGGCTCGGCACGCACCACCGCACAGAAGATCGCCGATGGTCTCTACAAGATCCGCGGCACCAAGATCTACATCTCGGGCGGTGATCACGACTGTGCCGAAAACGTCATCCACCTCGTGCTGGCACGCGTCGAAAATGCGCCTGTGGGCACGAAGGGTTTGTCCTTGTTCATCGTGCCCAAAATCCGCGTCAACGAAGACGGATCGCTCGGAAAACCCAACGATGTCGTCGTGAGCGCCATCGAGCACAAGATGGGCATCAACGGCTCCGCAACGTGCGTACTCAACTTCGGCCACGAGGACGAGTGCATCGGCGAACTGGTCGGCGAAGTTGAAAACGTAGGCATGGTGCAGATGTTCAAGCTGATGAACGGAGCACGCATCTTGGTAGGTGTGCAAGGCGTCGGCGTTGCTTCTGCCGCGTACTTGAACGCACTCGACTACGCTCGCGAACGTCTGCAAGGTCCGTCGATCAACCACTGGAAAGACCCGACCGCGCCACGCGTACCGATCATCGAGCACGCGGACGTACGCCGCATGCTGCTCGAGATGAAGTCCAAGGTCGAAGGCATCCGCGCGCTCTGCATGAAGCTCGCCATGCATGCCGACATGGCCACGCTCCTCAAAGGCACCGACGATCAAAAGGCGCAGTACCACCAGGGCCAAGTCGATCTGCTCGTACCGCTCGTCAAAGCCTACAGCTCCGATCAAGCCTTCCGCGTCTGCGAGTTGGCAATCCAAACCTACGGCGGCGCCGGATACATCAAGGATTATCCCGTCGAACAAGCATGCCGCGATGCGAAAATCTTTTCCATCTACGAAGGGACCAACCACATCCAGGCGATGGACTTGGTCGGCCGCAAGTTGCCGCAACGCGGCGGGCAGAACCTGCAAGAGTTCTTGGGTGACGTCGCTGCTTTCGTGCTGAAGCACAAGACGCATCCGACGCTCGGCGCGTACATGAGCGAGCTCGGAGATGCCCAAGAAGCCGTCTCGGGATCCGCGATGCGTTTGCTCATGTGGTTCCAATCCGGCCGGATGAACATGGTGCCGCTCGGAGCGAACCGATTCCTCGAGATGATGAGCGTGCTCGCGGTGGGTTGGTTGCTCCTCGAAGGCGCCGTCATCGCCGCCGAAAAAGAGCAAGCGCTGCCGGCAGATGATTCCGCCGCTGCCGACAAAGCGTTCTACCAGGGCAAACACCACGCGGCGGCATTCTTCGCTCGGCACATTCTGCCCGAGGTGAAGTCGCACGCGGAAGTTCTCGGGCGGGAAGATCGCTCGGCGCTCGATATTCCCACCGAAGCGTTCGCTACGGTTTGACGTCCTAGCAGCCCATTGAATTATCGTCGCGAGCGCCCGAAAGCTAGGGCGACGGAGCGAGGAATACTTCAGTATTTCGAGCGATGTCGACCGACGATTTCGGGTGTGAGCAGATAAATCAACGGGCTGCTAAACGTAGTCGAGTCCGCTCGGTATCGGTATCGGCCACACGCTGCCTGGCGCGCCACCATCGACTTCGATAACCTTTCCCGTAATCCACGACGACGCGCCGGAAGCCAAAAACAGCACCGCACTCGCAATGTCTTCCGGTGCGCCAAGTCGCCCCATTGGCGTCTTCTTGACCATTGCGTCCAGAAGCTCCCCGCCTGTAATGGTTTTTCTAGAACAACGAGAGCAATTTTCCAGCCGCAGCGTCCCGGTACGTTCAACAGTGGCTTCAAGTCCACAAAGCGCTTCGCAGATTCGGCAAAAGGTGTGCTTGGTCTCGAGCATATTCTGATTACAAGCAGGTTGCGTTCGACAAAGTCTCTAATTCTGCATTGCACGCAGCGGCGCCTCGGGCAAGGTGGCAACGTACGACAGTCGAAAGTTGTTCGGCAATTGCAGGGCAGCTTTCGACCATACATGCTACGTATTCGTGCCCTCCGACAGATGTTGCGCATTCGATGCACGTGCGCGTCGTCACGCCATCCGAAGTACCTTGGCCGATCCATTGGACCGCGTCCTGGCCGCCTTCGTTTTTGCATTTCTCGAATCGTTTGTCGCGCGGAAAGTACGGGCCGATGAGCTGGCACATTTCGTCGGTCGATTGCGGACCATATCCGATCGCTCGGCTTTCGGTACTCGCATAATCACAACGCAGCTCGATTGTTTGTCCTTTCGAAAGCGCAAGAAACGGAGCGTAACTTTCGACGGGCGGCTCGACCCAATTCTTTGTTTGATAGATGGTTTTCGAGCTCGCTCCTGACTTTTCGACGACCATTGCCTCGAATCCGACCCCTCGCGCGTGCATGTGTGATTGCAAGCTCACGATGGACAGATCGCTCGGGACGGGGCATTGCATACGCGCACTCGAAGTACCCATGGCGGGAATATGCAGCAGTTGGTTATCGAGGTACAACAGGCCAGCCTCCATTTTGACGTCCTTGGACGCAATGGTGGACAGATTCATCCGCGCATCGACCGGGATCGGGCTCGATGACGCATTGAGATAATGGACGCTCATTGCCAATACGGTATTTTCAGGCAGATGGACCGCGACGCCATCGGGCAAGCCTCGCAGCATCCCCATACCGCCGAAGATTTCCGATCCACCCACGACCGCGTCGACTTTCCACCGTGTCGTAACCCCATGCCCACAATCATGAACTTCGCGGGCATCGATGATTATCCCGCCCTCATCCATTTCAGGAATTGTCTCATAGGGCGTTTTATGGAGCAACACGTGATGACCTCCGACGCCGAATTGCACGGTCTCCTCGTGCACGAAAAGCCCACCTTCCGGCACCTGGAAAAGCCGACAGCCATACGATTCTTCGCCCGGCACGACCGTCTTGGTCATTCGAAGCTGAATGCCTTTTCCAGACTCCGGAGGAGCGAGCAGCAGATCATCTGGCATAGATGAAACGTCATGCGCCCCTGGAGAGCAACCAAATAGAAAAGTGGGAATCAGCCACATTGAGAAGCTTTTCATGAACATTCCTCCGCCCTGAAGTGTTCGTCGGTCGCGCCAATGATGCGACCGAGAATGACTACAGCACCGATATTGCAGCGGCTATGCCATCGGCGTCATCGCTTCTCGAGCGGCCCCCAAAATTCGCTTACGTAATGTCGGTAACTGGGTCGATTTTCGCAGAGGAATACGTCAGTAACAGTATTTGGCATCCGTGCATCGCTCGTCTTCGATAGGCTTCTTCTGCGATGACGAGTTTCCTGCCCCAGGATCAGTGTTCTTTGGCGGTTCCGTAGCTGTTACATACACCGCAACTCCCGCCGCCATGAGAATGATTCCCATGACGAATGTGGTCCAAATAATCGGCGCGTGCTCTTCGTATGTCTGCAACGGCATACACGGCCCACGGTCCTCGATATGCGGATTGTTGGGGTTTGGCGTGGTACATCCTGCACCCAAAAATCCGGTCGTCACGGCCGCGGCACCACCCGTTGCAGCAAGCGCAATGCCCACGGTTTTGCCCACCGAGCCGCACCCAGACGTGAAGAAGAGCGCGGCGACGGTCAACAGCGCGCACGACGAACGCCACGCGCCAGTTTGATCCAAGACCAATCGGCCACGAGTCGATTTTTCATTACGTTGTTCCATAATCATGCTCCTCGCTGTCGTTCGATGGGGTTGTCCCTAAAAGAAGCTTAGATGCCCTGCATCACCCGCGTCCAGCACGGCATGCTTTGCCCCAACTTCTCGACGGGACTCTCCGCACGTTTGCCTGTTGACGCCTTATGTCGATTCTGTTCTCGTCAGGAATCCGTTGCAGGTCAAACAAAGACCAACTGATAAGGAGATTGTTCGTGAACGTGAAACATCTGTGTGCTTTGGCGCTTCCCTTCGTACTGGTAGTGGGCTGTGGTGGGGGCGGTTCGATGAGGGCAGAAATCAAGTCGGGCGACACCGCTCCTCCGCCTCCCGCGGTGGAAGCGCCCAAAGATGCTCCCGCGGACGTGGGCTCGGCTCACCTCAAAGGGGACCACATCGAGATTGACAAGCAAATTCTATTCGATACGGACAGCGACCACATCAATGAGGAGCAGTCGAAAGGCATCCTCACGGATCTCGTGGCCATTCTGAAGGCACACCCAGAAGTCGTGCGCATGAAAATCGAAGGTCATACCGACGTCAATGGCTCGCCCGACCATAACCAAAAACTGTCCGAGCGCCGAGCTGCTGCCGTGGCGAAATACATCAATGACCATGGCTTGCCCAACGTGAAAATCGAAACGGCCGGATACGGCAAAACCAAGCCGCTCTGCACCGAAGACACCGACGCCTGCCACGACAAGAATCGACGCGTCGAATTCATCGTGCTCAAGTAGTTCAACCCGCACCTACCTCACTTTTGACGGTCGTCTGCATCAGCACCGAAAGCCCCAGTACGTAAGCTTCGGACTTGGCATGACCTCTTCCTCCGACCTCACCATTGATGATGCGCGTCTCGCGCTGGAGCGACACGTGCGCACCACGCGCTGGGGCTGGCGCGATCTTTCGCGCCGCCTCGACATCGTATCGCTCGAACGCTCCGGCGCTTTCGACGTCGTGCTGCAATCGTTTTCCGAAATGCGCACGATTGAAGCGACTTTCGAGCCGTATCGCAATCAAATCCTCGACGGGCCTGACCGCGGACAAGCGCCTGCTCCTTGGAAAATCCCATTGCAGTTGCCGCCGATGTTCACTCTGGAAGAAAAGCACATCATTCGCATTCCGCATACCGACGAAGTGCGCACGTGCCACGTTTGTCGCGGCACCACGCGCGTTACGTGTGCAGTATGTGGCGGTGATGGACGAGTCAGTTGCAGCTCATGTAGTGGAACCGGTAGCAAACTCGAATCCCGCACGAAGACGAGCACGGACTCCCAGGGCAATACGACGACGGAAACCGAAACATATACGGTAAGTTGCGGGCAATGCGGCGGCGATGGACAGGTTAGGTGCTCCAATTGCAACGGCAGCGGGGAAATCACCTGCCCCACGTGTAACGGTCATGGACAACTTTGCCATTTCCATCAAATGCACGTGCTGTTCGCAACCCGCACGAATTCGCACCAAATCGAAGATACCGAGCTACCAGATGAATTGGTTGGACAAGCCGACGGTATCGCCATCCATCAAGAAGAAGAAGCACAAATCGAAGCCGGCGGCACCGCCGACAACTCCGGGGGACCTTATCGAGGTGCCCATGTGCGCGTCAATTCCCGTGTAGCAACCGCAGCCAATACACTCATTGCTTCCCATCAATTCAATGCAAACCAAAAGCTGCACCGCCAACGATTGATCGTGCGCGCCGTACCCGTTTGGGAAGCCCGTTATCGTTGGCGAAAAGAAGAGCGCAAGTTTTGGGTATACGGGACAAACCAATTGGGGCACGCGCCAAACTATCCTGCTTCACCGTGGCGCGTAGGCGGCGCAATTTTCGGAGGAACCGGCGTTCCCGCGTCCATCATCGCTTTTTATGCGTCCATTTCCCCGTCGTCTGCCGATCGTCCCCATTTCGCCGTCGAAGCTCCGCCCTTGTATTTACCCGAGCCACCACCGGCACCGGTAGGAACAATCGTCGAACTAGAATTGGCCCCACGACCAAAACCCAATGCGCCTCCGGGGCAAATCGTCATTGAGCTGAGATCGCAGCCTTCGGGATTCGATGTCTACGATGGCCGACTCAAAATCGGAACTACGCCAACGTGGGTCACCGTTCCCAACAAAACGCGGCCATGCAATACAAACGGCTCATGCCCAGGTGGTCGATGCGTGGCAAGGCAATGCGAAACCACCAAGAAGTTCCGCTTGCTCGGTTATGAAAACCAGGAACGGGCCAAAGTCGATATCGGCCCGTCGGATGCACCGCTGGTCGAGGTCTATTGACGCACGCTCGCCACGTGTCGCTCGATTTCGTTCGCCAAACCCATGCCCTCGAATTGCGCCACGGCCGCCAACGCTTCAGCCGCTGACGACGCAGGCCGTGGAGGCTTGCTGCGCCGCGCGTCAAGCCCGCGATCGACCGCTTCGATACACCGCGCCCGAAACGCCACATCACGCTCGCACTCCCGCACGAGCGCCAAGTGCGCACGATCCTGAAGGTCCTCGTTCGAACACACGAGCAGCGCATCGCACCCCGCACGAATCGACAGGACCGCCGAATCCTCGACCGCATACGTCGCCGCGACGGCTGCCATCTCGAGGTCGTCAGAGAACAGCACGCCGCGAAACCCCACCTCATTTCGCAACAAGTCCGTACACACCGCGGGCGACAACGTGGCTGGCACCTTGGCATCCAACGACGTGACCACGACATGCGCCGTCATGATCGTCCCAAGCCCCGCCTGCGCCGCAGCTCGAAACGGAATCAGCTCGACGGCATCGAGACGCGCTCGCTCGTGATGCACGATCGGCAAACCCACGTGGCTGTCCACCGACGTGTCGCCATGCCCTGGAAAGTGCTTTCCGCACGACAGAACCCCGCTGTCTTCGAGCCCTAATCCAAACGCAACCGCGAGCGTCGCCACCTGCTCTGCACGAGTCGCGAACGAACGATCACCAATAATCGGATTGTTCGGGTTCGAATCAACGTCGAGCACCGGCGCAAAGTCGAGGTTGAACCCAAGCGTTGCCAACGCGCGCCCAAGCTCTCGGCCTACGCGTCGCGACAGATCGGGATTGTTTGCAGCTCCAAGTAATCGCATCGGAGGAAGCGCTGGAAAGGATCCACGTAGCCGAGCCACTCGTCCGCCTTCCTGATCCACCGCAATAAACGGCGGCAGTTCTTTCGGACAAACATCTCGGATCGCCGTGCACAGCGCATGCGTCGACGGCAAGTCCGACACGTTGCGCTTGAACAGAATCGCTCCACCGCGCAGTCCCGCACCGAGCGCCTTCGCGAATCGATCAGGAAGCGAAGTACCGTCGAAGCCGCCGACGATGATTTGACCACAAAGTACCGACAGGGAAAGATCAACGGCTCGCATCGCGCTCCTTGCGTGATCGTCTGCGCACGAGGCCAACACCGGCCATCGCTACACCAAATGCCATCCCCCAAGGTCCTGTTCCTCGACTCGAAGTGGCTTCGCTTTGGGGCCGTGCGCATCCACCCGACGTCGCATCAATGTCGCCCGTGGCACGCCAAACGTCTTCGCCAATGGGCAACTCGCGCGGCGATTCGATCGACTGCCCCGCGTACCGCACGTCCACCGTCAGCGTCTCACCCGCTGAGCCACGTTCACCCGCCACGGCAAACCGAAAGAGGCCATGACGAACCTTTACGAGCGGCGAGACGACCCTTCCTCCGGTCACGAACAACTCGAGGTCCGTGCCTGCAATGCCGGTCGACACTTCGCCTTGCTGACTTCGCAGCTCCACCGTGCCCCACACGGGCCAGGCCGGATCAGGCCGCGCATACGCACTCGAAAGCACCCACCAACTCTTCGCTATCGACGGTTCTTCCACTGAGCCTTGCGCGTCGAGCAGCGTCTTGCGAGCACCTTCGAGGTCGAGAGAGCCAACGCCGAGCTGCGTTTCATGCCGCACGGTGCCCTTCGGATAACGCGCGCCCGCTTGAAGAACGTTCGTCACGCGTGCCTGCGTAAGTGTCTTGTCGAGCTCGAACAGAAGCGCGACGGCACCCGCGACATGCGGTGACGACATCGATGTTCCCGACGTGATCGCATGCGTGTCATCGACGAGATAACACGGCTCGGCATCGGGACATCCGGGCCCGTCGAACATGCTCCCCGAAGCTTTGCGAGGGTCCGCGGCTTGGCTCATCGCAGCCGCGATGAACCCACCAGGAGCGCTGATCTCAGGCTTCGCGACACCGAACGGCGTAGGCCCCGCACCGCTGAAGTAACACATGCTGTCGGGCAGCGGATTGTCATCGCCACCGATCGAGGAAAGCTCCAACGGATCGGTCAACAGAGGCTCCCACTTCACACGATTCAATGTGCATCCGACGGCAAGAATGTTCGGGTGAGTCGCCGGAATCGCGATCGTTCCTTGTCGAACGGCTCTCTCGAACAGCAGCCCATTGGACTTGTTCGGCGAAACGTCACCGAGCCCCACGACCCAAAGCTGCGCATCGCCGTGGCCAGAAAGTATGACGTCAAAGGATCCTTCTTTCCATGCGCCACTGAAGGCAATGACGGCACTGTTCGTGTCGGCCGTGAGCGGAGTTTTGCCGTTGACGAGTCGATTGACGACGGCTGCAGTCGTATCGCCCTCACCCTTGTATCCAACTTCGTCTCCGGGTTCGACAAGACGAACCCATTGCTCTCCACCAGGCGCGTCGAGCCCAACGCTGACTTCATCGCCAGACCGAAACGTGATCCAAACGAAGCCGTTTCCATCTTTGGACTCGGGTGTCGCGATAGGCACACGCGTTTCGGCACCCGCCGTGACTCGCACCTCCGTGTGGATGCCAAACGGACCGCGCTCCTTGATTTGATACATCGCCCCGCTGTTACCTGCGGCTGCAACCATCGCTCGACCTGGTTTGTTGTCCCCCACGAGCGCCGACAAACCTTTCTCGAGCACGCTCGATCCATCGTGCGGACCGAAGTCGCCACCGAGGCTCAAGTTGATCACCGCGGGCATGCCCAACGCCTTCGCTCGATCGTCGATGAACTGCGCTCCGATGAGCACATCGCTGTCTTGAAAACCTGCCGCGGAAGACGGGCTCGCGATCACCAGCGTCGCATCAGGCGCGAGCCCCACGTACGTCGGCTTCTGTCCCGTCATCGGTCCACCGTTGCCTGCCGCAATCGACGTCACGTGCGTGCCGTGACCCACCTCGTCGGTCGGAAGCTCGAGCGCAAGCTTGCCGTTCATGATCGCGTCCAGGTCGTCACCCGAAAACACTGCACACGCGACTTGTTTCGGATCCGTACAACCGAACTTCTCTTCGAGCTCCGGGTGCAGTCCCGCCGCCTTGCGTCCGCCTTGCCAAAGCCACGCGATGCGGCTCTTTCCACTCGCATCGCGAAAGTCGGGATGCGCCACATCGATGCCCGTGTCGACGATGCCGACCACGACACCTTTGCCCGTGCCCAGACCCGTTGCGGCTCGAAACTCACCCACCCGCGTCCACAGACCCGACACATCGAGAAGCGGCTGAAGTGGCGGCGATACGGCAATCCCAAAGCTCGGGTGCGTCTTTCCAAACTCTTCCACTTCGTTTGGCGTCAAACGAATGGTTCCGACCCCTGGCGCCACCGGAAGCAGACCAAGAGATCGCGCATCGACACCTGGAGGCAGCTGCACGTTGACCGCAATGCGTCCCGTTTGATCTGCGAGTGGGTGACGCTTGTTCGGTGCGTCGAGCAGGCGCACGAGAGAGCGCGCGGGCGCGTCGTCTGCATGAGCCTGCACGGTCAACAGGAGTGAAGTGATGGCGGTGGAGAAGGCGAAGAACGATCGGGCAAACACACGCCCATCGTAACGCATCGATCACACGGGCGGGACGATGTGCTTCTTGGGCGGGCGAGCTTCGACTTTGGAGGCGTACCGCGCAAATCGTCGCGAGATTTCATCGCGGAGCGTGTTTGTCGGGACGATCGCATCGACGATCATCTCGCTGGCGACTTTCACGAGATCGACATCTTCGCGGTATTCGTCGCGCAACTTTTGGACGAGCGCATCGCGTTCGGGCCCAGCGGGAATCGCGTGGATCTTGTTGTAGAAAACCGCGTTCACGGCTGCGTTCGGACCCATCACTGCGATCGAGGCATACGGCAACGCAATGCACGCATCAGGCTCGAAGGCCGGACCGCACATCGCATACAAACCAGCACCGTAAGCCTTGCGAACGATGACCGAGATCTTCGGCACCGTCGCTTCACTCACGGCCGCGATCATCTTCGCACCTGCGCGAATGATGCCTTGTTTTTCCACGACCGTTCCGATCATGAAACCCGGTACATCCGCGAGATACAGCAGCGGAATGTTGAACGAGTCGCACAGCCAAATGAAACGCGCGGCCTTGTCGGCTGAGTCGACGAAGAGCACGCCGCCCTTGTACTTGGGCTGATTCGCCACGATGCCCACCACGCGTCCTTCGATGCGCGCAAAGCCCGTGATCAATTCCTTCGCCCAAAGTTTTTTCATCTCGACGAAGCTGCCCTCGTCGATCACCGCATCGATCACCGCAAACATGTCGAACGGCTTGTTCTCGTCCACGGGGATGACTTCTTCGAGCGGCTTTTGCGCAGGCTTCGGATGTCGCGCCGCGATGTTCGCCGGAGTCTGCAGATGGTTCTGCGGCATGAGCGCGATGTAGCGTTTCGCCCACGCAATCGCTTCTTGCTCGCTCTTCACGAGAACGTCGCCGACACCCGATTCGGCGCAGTGCATACGTGCCCCGCCAAGCTCTTCGAGCGTGACCTTTTCGCCGATGACCATCTCGGCCATGCGTGGCGATCCGAGGTACATGCTCGCGTTCTTGTCGACCATCACGATGACGTCGCAGAAGGCCGGAATGTACGCGCCGCCTGCTGCCGAAGGTCCGAACAGCAAACAGATCTGCGGGATCTGTCCGCTCAGTTGAACCTGGTTGTAGAAGATGCGCCCTGCGCCTCGACGACCCGGGAACATGTCGATCTGATCGGTGATGCGCGCACCTGCCGAGTCGACCAAGTAAAACAGCGGGCAACGCAAACTCTCCGCGGTCTCTTGGATGCGCAAGATCTTCTCGACCGTGCGTTGTCCCCAAGAACCAGCTTTGATCGTCGAGTCGTTCGCCATGATGGCCACGATGCGTCCGTCGATCGTGCCCGTTCCCGTGATGACGCCATCGGCCGGCAGATCGGGATCGACCGCGTTCGCAAGCAGCCCGTCTTCGACGAAGCTGCCCTCGTCAACGAGCAACTCGATGCGCTTACGCGCAAACAGCTTGCCCTGTTCGAGGTTTTTCTCGTGGTACTTGGGGGCGCCTCCCTGCTCCACGCGTGCAAGAAGGTCTCGAAGCTTTGGGTCGTCGAGGGACATGTCCAGTGCGGCATAGCGCTACTTCCGCCGCGCCAAAAGCTCTCTTGCGGCCATCTCCAACTCACGGGCGTTTCGAGCGACCAGCACGCGATCAACAGCCGCTGAATATCGCGGCATCGCGCTATCTCCCATTCCCCAGCTCGCTGGTGACTCGGGGCAAATCCAAAGAACGCTACCGGCCCGACGACGTAGCCGTTCGATGACGGAAACCTCCTCCGCCAGGAAGTTCGTGCGCCCATCACCCAAGATCACGACGGTGACGCGACGATCGACATGCAGCCCGAGAAGCTGCTCGAACATCACGAGCGCTCGGCCGTAGTTCGAATTGCGCGTGCGATCGACGATCGTCCCTTGTTCGATGAGTCCCAGCGCAACCGCGGAAGGTTTGTGCTGAAACAGATCCGTAGTCTCCACGGCATCGCTCACGAACACGAACGAACGTGTGCCCCCGAAAAGCTCTTGCGACACTGCGACAAACTCGAGCAGGAACCGCGAAGCCAACCGCACCGAATCCGACACGTCGCACAGGAGCACGAGCACGGGTTTGTCCCGCCTACGCGCACGCCTCGAAGG
>CAZETM010000234.1:0-12257 GCA_964514885.1 uncultured Polyangium sp.
CGGCCAGCAGCGCCGCGTTGCAGCGGTTCATGAAGGGCTGGTCGTTATACATGTAGGTGTCGATGCGCCAGGCGTCTACCCCGAAATTCTCCACCGCCCAGATAGCATTCTTTCCAAGAATGATGGCCACGGCTTGAAGCATGAGGCTCTGCGGTTGCCAGCGAAAACTCGTGGCACGCGACGGACATGTGTTACAAGGATACGCATGACAAGGCGAACGAAGTCGATCGGGGCAGGTGCAGTACTGGCGCTGATGGGGATCGGAGCGTGGCTCTTTTCTGGATGCATTGGCGCAGGTCCCACTTCGGACGTGATCTCTCGTGGAAAAACGCAGTTTCCTGCGCTGAAAGGCACCAACTTGCAGGGGCTCGAAATCGACGTGCCGGCAGGATTGCAAGGAAAGCAGCGGTTGGTCGCGGTCGCCTTTTTGCGCGAGCAGCAGGAAGACGTGGATACGTGGGTCCCTCATCTCGACGATTTGCGAAAAACGCATCCAGAGCTTTCGTTTTACGAAATTCCCATGGTCTACAAAGGCAGCGTGTTCTTTCGGTTCTGGCTGAACAACGGAATGCGCGCGGGAATCCCGAACGAACAAACGCGACGATCCACCATTACGGTCTACACCGACGTCGAGGCATTCCTGAAGGACGTGGGGGCTCCGAACAATCAACAGATTCAGGTGTTTTTGCTAGATGGCGAAGGCACCATCGTCGGGCGTACCACAGGGGCGTATTCGGCGGAAAAAGCAACGGCGCTCTTTGCGACGGCGAAGTGAGCCTATCAATCCGCAGTGCGGGAATTCTTCAGTACGAGCTTTTGTCGCGACGGGTGAATACGGCCTTGCCGGTCGGTTCCTTGTAATAAACAAGATCGACTTCAGGGTCCGTGTATTCGGCTCCATCGCTCGGATCACGATTGCTGATCTCGAGGTATCGCACAGGGCGATCGCTACGATTGACAAGGTGGTGTCCATTGGGCGCGCCGGCTGGAAAACCAGCATACGTGCCTTCCGTGAGCACTTGCTCGCCCTCATCGGTACAAAGAACGACCTGGCCTTCGACCACGTAGACGAGTTCGTCCTCGTGGGTATGAAAATGCCGCATCGATGATTGCTTGCCGGGCATCAAGGTCGTCAAATTCACGCCGATTTTCGTCAGCCCCACGGCATCTCCAAGCGCGCGTTTTTCTCGTGGCAATACGCGTGATCGATAAGGCTCGGGATAGCCAGAGGTGTTGCGAACATCGAGATCATTGGGATCGGCAGCGGGGCGCACGAGTTTCATGGTATGGATTCCTTGGGCTCGGTGAATGATGTCATGGGGAGGGGCAGTACGGCATTTGCTCCTCACCCCCGGCCCCTCTCCAACTACGCTTCGCTTCGTGGAGAGGGGAGATGGATCGGATTGAGCGTCTTTCCCCCTCTCCACGTAGCGGCAAAGCCGCGGAGTTGGAGAGGGGGTTGGGGGTGAGGGGCAACTGGGTCACTTCCCAATCACGCGATTCGTTGCGAATTTGAAGAAGGACGAATACGCTGCGGCGGTGCGACACGTATTCAAGTCGACGCTTTGGTTGTTCTTGTCGCGACAGCCGTCGACCATTTTCGTCGAGGCGTTCGTCGTCAACGTGTAGGGCGCGCCCGCGCCCGCTACAGGCGCGCCAGGATCGGCTTGATCTGGCTGGGTCGGGGCGATGATGGCGATAGCGCCAAACACCGTGCATCCGCTAACGAAGACGTCGAGCAAGGTGTTTTGAATTGTATATTTCTGGTCGCACGCGAGCATTCCCATGGTAAGCGCCGGAGGAACAGGAACTTGGCTCAGCGAAGTCGTCCCGACATTTCCGCAAAGTCGTCCCGCATCCGTGCTATTCGGCAATGCCATGGTCGCATAACTCTGAAGTGCAGGGTCGAGTTTTTCCGCAGCAAGGTGTCCTGGAGTCGCGCCGCTCGACAGGAGAGGCGTGCTCGCGTCGCCAATGGTGGCTTTGAGCCGGGCACTGCTCATTTTCAGCGTGGCAGGAATACCCGCAAAATTGATTCCGATCGATACTTTGCCTGGCCCCGCGAAAAGCGTTTTGGCTGAAATGTAGCCCGCAACCTTCTCGAGGGGATTACGATTCGCATCGATGCTGGCCGCGCTGATCGTGTGCCACCAATCGAGATCGTTCGTACCGTCGTACATTGCGCCCGCCGGAATGACCGGCGCGCCGGTCAGGAAACCAATGTCGAGCACCGGGTCGGAGCCGCCGCTGAGGTCGTTCAGGCCGAAGGTCTTGAACATGATGCCGATCGAGCCATTTTTGAGGCCAACATCGAGCGAGCTTTGAATCTGGTCCTCCGCAATCGTAGCAATTGCGCCACCGAGAGCATTTGCGGGGCAGAATGGAGCTTCGGTGCCGAACTGGAGACGCAGCCAGGTCGCGCGATGGATTTGCTCGAACTTGCACGCAGAATCGCAACCGTCGAGGTTCACGGTATTGCTGTCGTCGCATTGCTCGCCCGTCTCGCGATTGCCATTGCCGCAGACCGACCCCGCAATGGATAGCGTGCAATCGCTTTGACAGCCGTCACCATTGGTGTTATTGCCGTCGTCGCATTCTTCGCCAAGCTCGACCGTGCCGTTGCCACAAGCGACCAGTGAACAGGCGCCATCCACGCAGACCGCGCTCAGGCCGCAAACTTCGCCCGCGCTGATGGGATTGACGCAGGTATGCGTGGCATCGTCGCACGTTGTCGCAATGCAAGGGTCGAGGTTCGAGCAATCCCGCATTGCATCATCCGACATGCAACTGAACGCGCACGAGTCGCAGCCATCGCCATTGGTGGCGTTGCCGTCGTCGCATTCTTCAGTCGCGTTGACGTATCCGTCGCCGCAGATGTCGTCCTGACAGGCACCTGCAATACAGATTTTGCCGGTGTCACACCCGAAGCCGTCGGCTTGGTTCATTCCGGCCACACAGGCGTGATTGTCGCTGCACGTTTCGGGGCCGTTGCAGAGGTTTCCGTCATCGCATTTTACATTGCCAGTTTCAGGGCTGGTGTTGTCGCAACTGAACGAGCAATCAACCTCGCAGCCGTCGCCGCTTTGGTCATTGCCATCGTCACACGCCTCGGTTCCCTCGACGACGGCATTGCCACACCTCGGTCCTGGAGTGCCTGAGCCTGTCGATGTGACGGAAACGTTAGGTTCACAGCCCGCAACAGATGCCGTTACGGCAATCCCGGTTAGAGCAAAAAAGGCCGCAAGTCCAAGCTTATTCGATCGCATCTGCACGTGATACCTCCTAAGCGTCGCGACTTGCACTACGCCAAGCCGCGTCCTGATTCTAATCCATTTACCTACTGCACGAGCAACGTGAATGTCGATGCTCGAATGGTCAACTTTAAGCCTACCACTCCAGCTCTTTGCTCACCTTCGGCTCGTGACAGAATACTCGCGGCTTCATTTTCGGGTTGGCCTCCGCGAATGCCTTCGCAATCGATTCTGCCTGGTCGACGTTCCCGGCGATTGCTCCCACGAACAAATTTCGCCCGTCGTCTTCCACGACCAACTTCGCCCCGTCGAACTTTTTCCCTTCGAATGCTTTTTTCGCCGTGGGGAATTCTTTCGGCGTCGGCGATCCGCTCGGCCCTACCGAAAACAAATGCGCATACGGTTTGCTGCATAGTGGCGTCGCGAGCCATCGCAGATTCGGCCTGAGCGTCTTTTCCACCTCGTCCGCGCTAGGCATCACCGCTGATTTTTCAACTTTGGCCGATCGCAACAGGTATTTCGTTTTACCCACTGCGCCCGATACCCATACGTCGCCCGCTGTGCGTGCGTACACGGTTTGAGGTTCGAAACCCGCAAGCTTTTTCGGAAGCGCCACCGTTTCCCACACTCCGCCCGACTTCTTCGAGTAAAACCCGTCATTCGCCGCTGCGAATACCACTCCATCGCTCGACGCCACCAAGGTCGAAAGCTCTTTTGCAAATGGCGTCTTTTCGAGCGACCACGCTTTTCCGTCCCAATGTGCAACGTACGGAGTTTTGTCCGCATTGCCCCACACGTACGCATCCGTTGCAGATACCGCGACCACTCCCTCGAGCTTCAGTTTGCCCGACGCAGGAGCCGGAAGCGGTTCCACCACTCCGCGACGCGTCGCAGGCTCCCACCGTTCTGCAAGGGGACCACCTGTTTCGGCATTGGCCTTGCATTCGAATCCTGCCGCGAAAGCATGTCCCGAGTCGGTTCCCGCGAGGCGATAGTCCGAGCGTGATGCCATTTTCGTTTTACATTCGGCGCTATCTTCCGGTCCCGGATAAGGCGCGGGCATCACGCCGCCTTTGCCGCCCATGAGCGCAAATCGAATGTCGCTCTCTTGCATCGCGATCGCACCAATGACGCTTTCGCCAATCATGGCAATGTCGTGCAACATCTCGTTTTCACGAAGGAGTTCTTGCTTTTCCCAACGTCCTCCCAGTGCATCGAAATACCTGTAGAGCGTCGTCACGCCTTCGGAATTGGCATTGAAAAGCCAAGCCGACTTCGGCCAAGCGCCTCCCAATGGCGACGGCATCGGCCATTCGCCCTTGGAGATGCCTCGAAAGAAGTTTGGATCCTGCACCAAGGGGCCTTCGCCGAGAAAAAATGGCACGTACGAGATATATGCAATCGCGCCACCTTTCATGGGCGTAATACCCAAGGCATCGGACTCGGCGACGACCGAATACACGCTGGTGTCCGCAGGCTCGGCGGCAGCGGCGCTTGCGCTTGCGGCAGGAGCGGACTGTGTTGCAGCAGGGGGCGACGCGCTTTGCGCAGGGGCCGAGCCCGATGACGAAGACTTGTCGCAAGCGGCGAGAGAAAACGATGCCAGGCAAAAAATCGGAACAGCGATCTTGAGCATGGGACGAGGCTTAACAGTAGTTTCAGCCGGGACCAAGAGAATTGATGAGAGGCTTGGAACATCCAGGAGGTGGCGACACGAACTTCCGTGATAGCATACGTGTTGGCCCTGGGGAACTGCGACCGCGCGGCGTGCCTGCGTCTCGCAAGCAGACGATCACTTCGACGTATTGCAGCTTCCGGTCGCATCGCAGCTCGATACGCACTCGGTCGCGCCGCCACAAGACAAATTGCAGCTTTTGTCGCACGAAGTGATTTGGCATGTTTTCGCGCCCGAACAGGACAAGTTGCAGCTACCGCCGGGGCAATCGAGAATGCACGATTCGGTCCCGCTGCATTCGACATTGCAACTGCCGCCGGGGCATTCCATCGAGCACGACGTGGCGTCGGCTCCGCAGTTTAATGCACACCCGGCTTGGTTTTCGCTGGCACAGGCGAAATTGCATTCGGAGCTATCGCACACGCAACCTGCCCCCGCGCATTCTTCGACGGTGTTGCATCCGGCCCAGGCGAATCCGAGCGCGGCGGTGACGGTGAGCAAGGCGAAGAATCGAATTGTTTTCATGGTTGGCTCTTCGGGCTGTCCTCGTGCGTGAGGCAAATGGCTGCCTCACAATCCGTGTAGAGCCCTCGATGCATCCGGACGGCTCATGAAAAATGAAGCAAGGCGGATTCGGTTTTGCAACCGACGATCGCTGGCGCTTCTCGGACGAGCGCGTCATTGGTCAATGCATCGACCATAAAAAGCGCAAAGTCGATCCGTCGCGTGAGATTGCTTTGAACCACGGGATCGCCGACGTGCCGAGTCCAGACCGGTAGCCCTTGGCTTTCGCCTTCTTCGAGGTCACTGCCGCGTACCACGGTCCAGCGGGTATTGCTTTGGAAAATGCGATCGCACGCGGTGACTTGATCATCAAGGTCGCCAAAACGAACCGCACGAGCGAGCCAGCCGGCGATTTTCACGAACCACAAAAGCTTTTTCGTATAAACGTCTTTGCCGTCGAGGGTGATGTGCCACCCGCACGAAAATACCAGCCGCGCGTCTGGTTTTGCGAAATCGAGCACCGCCTGCGCCGTACCGGAGGAGTAGTTATCCATGCCCAAGGGGATGAGGACGGTGAGCACTCCGTCACAGCCTTCGACCGCCCGCCGAATTACTTCGCGATCGTTGGTTCGTCCAGGAATGACGGTGATTCGCCCCTGGAACTTCGCAAGCTTCGGAACGCTTTCGGGACGGCAAACGCCGACGACTTCGTAGCCGCGATCGAGCGCGTGTTGGATCATGTAGTGGCCGAGTTTTCCCGATGCGCCGACGATGCAGATTTTCATTTTTTGCTCCTGACCAGGCGCTGTTGTAGCTGCGCATTGACGTAAGGGGTATCCTCGCGATCGGCATTCGTGGTATGCAGTTGTGCATGGAGTGGAAGAAGTCTGGCTTCAATTGGACGTATGCTCGCGCATTTCTGGTCGTTGCCGAAGAAGGCTCGTTTTCGGCGGCTGCACGGGCGTTGGGAATGGCGCAACCGACGCTGGGTCGTCAAGTGACGGCGCTCGAGGAGGAGCTTGGGCTGGCGTTGTTCGAGCGGGTTGGCCATACGCTCGTGCTGACGGCGACCGGGCAGGATCTGGTCGAGCAAGTGCGGGCGATGAACGACGCTGCGACGCGGTTTGCATTGATTGCGGCGGGGCAGGGGCAGACGATCGATGGGATTGTTCGCATCGCAGCGAGTGAAGCGATGTCGGCGTATTTGCTGCCGTCGATCGTGGACGAATTGCGGACGTTGTATCCGGGCATTACGCTGGAACTGGTCGTCTCGAATACGACGAGCGATTTGCGACGACGTGAAGCGGACATTGCCATTCGTCATTTTCGCCCGCAAGGCGATGATTTGATGGGACGTTTGATCAAGGAAAAGAGCGCGGCGTTTTTGTACACGGCGCCGAGTTATCTGGAGCGTATTGGGAATCCTCGCACGCCCGAAGAGCTGGCGGCGCGTGGGCACGTCCTCACATTCGACGACAGCGACCGGATGAAAAAAATGCTTCATGCGCTCGGGCTCCCGTTCGGGGACGAGAGTTTTCCTGTGCGCACGGAGAATCACTTGGTGCAATGGGAGCTTGCGAAACGAGGCGTGGGGATGTGCGTGATGATGGAAGAAGTGGGCGAGCATGAGCCTCGTGTGGTCCGTGCACTCCCGGACTCTCCAGCGTTCTACACGTTTCCGACGTGGCTGACGAGTCATCGGGAACTCAAGACGAATCGGCGTATTCGGGTGGTGTTCGACCTGCTCGCGGAAAGGCTTGGAGGTTGATCTTTCATGTACGCGGTTATCGAGGGAACACGCCGTCAAAGACAAGATTGCAGCGGTCTTGCATGTTGATGCCCCTGGGTCTATACAGACGGCCAAGAAAGACCTCAGCCCGCGCTAGCACCAGGCAATCAGCGAAGAGAGCAGATGACCTCGAATAACTTCATCCTTGCCAGTAGCGCCGTTGGTTCTGCGGCGGAGGAACTGACGAAACACCTCTTTTTGCAGATCGTGGTCATCTTGTGCGTGACCCAAGTCGTCGTGCGGATTTCACGGCGTTTTCTCGGGCAAACCAACGTCGCCGGGGAAATTCTCGCGGGAATCATCCTGGGGCCCAGCGTGTTCGGGGCGCTTGCGCCCAACGTTTCGGCGAGCATATTTACCACTTCGACCTCGCCGATTTTCGTCGGACTTGCTCAGCTAGCGCTCGTCCTGCTGATGTTCCAGATTGGGATGGAATTCGAATTTGGTTCGTCGCTGGGTGGCAGCAAGAAATCGGTCACCGCCATCAGTTTGACGGGCATTCTATTCCCATTCACCTTGGGATATTTCGCCGCACCATGGTTTCATGACGCAATGGCCGAGCCTCGACCCAATCTGCTCGGTTTTCGTCTCTTCTTCGCCACGGCGATGTCCATCACTGCAATTCCTATTCTGGGCCGCATCTTCATGGAACTGCGCCTGTCGCACACGCGCATCGCCGCGTTGACGATCGGTGCAGCAGCGATCGACGACATCTGCGGTTGGCTCATCCTCGGAATCATCTCGGCGATCGTCACCTCGAATTTTTCAATGGTGAACGTCTCCATTCGATTGCTGGCCCTCGCGGTCTTTCTTGCCTTCGTCTTCGGCGTCGTCCGCAAACCTCTCGGGCGATTCATCGTCGCGCAGATTCGGCGCCACGGCGAACTGAGGGCCGAGGTGTTCGCGCTCATCCTTGTCGTGCTGTTCATTTCGGCACTGATCACCAGCTACATCGGGGTGTTTGCGATCATTGGGGGATTCATTATTGGCGTGGCGCTTCATCAGGAGCGGGAATTCGTCGAAGAGTGGAAGGCTCGATCGACGGGGTTGGTCAATACGCTCCTGCTGCCGCTTTTCTTCACTTACACCGGCCTACGTACAGACATTGGCACATTGTCGACAGCGAGCGCGTGGTTTCAATGCGGTCTCGTGTGCTTAATCGCATTTGTTGGCAAACTCGGCGGAGCATACGTCGCGGCGCGTGCATGTGGCGAGCAGCATCGACACGCGCTCGCGATCGGCGTATGTATGAATACGCGTGCGCTCATGGAGCTGATTGCGCTGAACATTGGCTATGACCTGGGGGTATTGCCACGACAAATGTATACGATGCTGGTAATCATGGCCCTGGTCAGCACGTACATGGCGACGCCGCTCATTCGGTGGCTCATGTCAAAGGAGCGCGCGCCTATCGAGCCTCGAGCAGAATTGGGCGACTCCACAGGGGCGCCTATCGTCTCGGTCCCGCCGTCGTGAATGGGTCCGCGGAGTGCTGGACAACCGTTGCAATGGGAGGTAGCATCGGGCGATCCTCATGAGCCATTCCAATCCACATTGGCCGGTACGTATCGCGCTTTTCGGCTGGTTCGGAAGCCGTCGGCATGCCCGGTCTTCTTGCTGCATTGCGACTACGTCCCGCCACTGAACATCCCATCTTCACGCCGATTCTGGCCGCAGCGGCAGCGATTGTGCACTTCACGATGCCGTCTCGAATGCGTGGGTTTCACTCGACCGTGCCGCGTATGGCGTCAGCGTTGTCGACGTTGCCCCACAAGCGTCTTTTGTTTTTCTGGGGCGATGCTGATGTCATCGTATCTCACGAGATTGTCGAAGCATTCGCTGATTCTTGCGCAAATGCGGGATTCATCGTCGAGCGGCGTTGTTTTGCCGGCTCAGGTCATGTCCGGCACCTCCTCGATCATCGTGTCGAATACCTCGAAACACTCACGCGTTTCATCGCCACGGTTGACGAATCGAATTGATTCCAGGTGGACGACGTGTTGGTTGGCGTCTCGTTCCCATTTGTCGATGGATCCGAAAGTGCTTGTGCGATCGACCTCCCTGCGTTAGTATCTCGGCCGTTACGTTCACGGTGGCAGATACGGCGGATCAGGAATGCTGGCGATCGAAGCAAAAAAACTCCGTAAGTCGTACCGCGGGTGGTTTCGCCGAAGCGGTGGTATCGAGGCCCTTCGGGGGCTCGATTTGGAAATCGAGCAGGGCGCGGCATTTGGCCTGATTGGTCTCAATGGCGCCGGGAAAACGACGTTCATCAAGTCATTGCTTGGAATCGTACGACCCACGGAAGGAATCGTTCGGATTTTGGGGCAAGATCCGAACGAGCCGGCGGCCCGGGCACAGGTGGGATACCTTCCCGAGCGACTGCATTTACCTCACACGCTCACGCCTGTGCAGTTTCTCCGGAGCGTAGCGCGTTTGAAGGGAATTGCGGGCGGAGACGACGTGGCCATCCGGCAGATCGAGCGGGTGGGACTAGGATCGGACACGCAGCGCCGCATTGGTGGTTTTTCGAAAGGAATGCGCCAACGATTGGGGCTCGCTGCCGCGCTGCTCGGCGCACCGAAATTGCTGGTGCTAGACGAGCCAACCGATGGCGTGGATCCGCTCGGACGCGCAGAAATCCGTCGTATCTTGAGTGAAGAACGGGCCCGAGGCGCCACGCTTTTTCTCAATTCGCACCTCTTGTCGGAAACGGAACGAGTTTGCGATCGTATTGGCATTTTGTCTGCCGGACAGCTCGTGCGAGAAGGCCCGCTCGATGTGCTTTGCGGCAGTGAATCTCGTTATCGATTGAAGTTTGCTCCAGGGTTCGATGCCCAGGCGCTGATGGCGCTCGGGCTTCGTGCGTCGGACGAGGAAAACGTATTCATGGGTGATGCTCCTGATCCGGTGGTGCTCAATGCGCTGCTCGACAGCGCGCGAGCCAAAGGTGCGTATTTGGTGGAATTGCGGCGCGACGTGCGAGATCTGGAAGAAGTGCTGGCGGACGCTTTGCGCTCGTCAAACGCGCCTCGGGAGACGAAATGAAGACGCTCGTGGTAGCGGCGGACCTACTTCGTGAAGCGGCATCGCGAAAATGGTTTCTGGCCTTGGCAGCAGCAATCACTCTGGTGCTGGGCATCGTTGCATTCGCGTTACGGCTTGACGTGGTCGATGGAGCGCTTGCGGCGACGCGGTTTTTTGGCAAGCCCATGAATACGACGATTCGTTCCGCCGACATTGCGCTGCGACCGGTTTTTCAAGCGACGTCCTACCTGATATTTTATGGTGGATTGGCCTTTGGCATCGTTGCTTGTGCCGATTTTGGCCCGAGCCTTTTGGCACCGGGGCGCATTGAGCATCTGCTGGCTTTGCCCTTGCGGCGGTGGGAGCTGCTTGCGGGAACATTTCTCGGCGTATTGGCATTGTCGGTCCTGGGAGCATTGTACGGAGCGGGAGGACTGGCGCTCATTTTGGGCGTCAAGACGGGTGTGTATACGATTCGTCCAATTTTGGCGGCGCTTTTGGCGAGCGTCACATTTTGTGCCATTTATGGCGGAATGCTCGCGGTAGCCGTCGTCGTGCGTAGCGCAGCGATATCGGCTGCCACCGGCGTATTCCTGCTCATTGCTGGAATCATTGCCGGAAACCGAGACAAGTTGGACCCATTCTTTGAATCCGGAATCTCTCGCGGAATATTTCGAGGCGTGACGTTGCTCTTGCCTCGCGTCGCGACACTGGCGAATGCATCGTCGGATCTGGCCGGAGCCATTCCGCTCGATGGCCCCGCTTTGGCCAGTCAAATCGCGGGGCTCGCCGTTTTCGGCTTTGCTGCTTTGGCTCTGGGCATTCATCTTTTCGAGCAGAAGGACTTTTGAAAATGAAACGAATTCATTGGCTGCTCGTCGCCATCGTGCTGCTGGGTTTGGCGTCGTTGCTCATGTCGTGGGGAGACAAACCTCGTCGGGCATTAAAAAAGGCTGATATCGACTTTCCCCGGCATGAACGTGACGCGGAACGAAAACGAAACGAACGGAGAAAAACCCTGCCGCCCATTGCCAAGCCCGACACCGAGCAGCGCGCGGTGGAGTTCGTGACCAAACGCGATCCGCTCCTCGTGGCCTTGCCGGGCGGCAAGAAACATAGTACGATTGTTTTCGAAGTGAGTGAATTGAAGGATTCTCCGATTGGCAAAGCGTGGCTCGACTGCTTGATGAAGCGTGAGGGACAGCGAGGTATCGACAAGTTTCAGTCGCAATTTGGCGTCAATCCATTGGAAGACATCGAACGGGTTGGCGTTTCGTCATCGCGCCTGATGATCCTCTCGATGCGTGCGGACAAACTGAATCTCGAAGAGCTTGGTTTGTCGAAGAGAACGTTTGGAGCCAGCGGAGCGATTTATGAGCAAGAGTCGAATCGCGAAGCATTCGGCGTTTGGGGCGATTCGCTCGTGCTCGTCGGCCCCGACGTCAAGTCGGTGGAAGAAGCGCTGGCCAGAATCGAATCGAAGGAGCCGGCAACGTCGGCTATTTCGGAGTGGTCGATGTACGGGGACATTTACGGATCCATTTCGCCAGAAGAGCTGGCAGAAATGCTTCCCGAATCGGAAAATGACCTGGCGGAGAAAGTGCGCCAAGCTGTCGAGCGTGTCGACTTGCACGTGGATGCGTCGGAGGACGTGGCCATTGTGGCGGATGTAGAAGGACCGAGGCGGCAGGACATCGAGGACCTGGGAAAATCGTTTGGCGCGGCGCTTGCGCTCGGGCGTGTGCAAGCACAAGGCGAAGCGGACGAAAGGCTTGCCGAGCTGCTCGAATACGCGGCAGTGCGTCCGCACGAAAATCGATTTACACTCGACGTCGCGCTTCCCTTTGATGTATTGAAGGAAATGGGGCCGTGTCGAAAATGGCCCGATAAGGTTCAAGATGCGGGAAGACCGTGACCGAGATGTGCTCATGCCGCAAACGTCGTGAGTCCGATCACAAGATAATCTGGTTTCGAGACCGATGAATATTTGGGCATGGCCTGCACCCAAGGC
>CAZETM010000235.1:0-12237 GCA_964514885.1 uncultured Polyangium sp.
GGCATGGGTGTCGTGTGGGCTGCGGTCAACGAACTGACCGAGCGCGAAGTCGCGCTGAAGCTCATCCGCAACGTCGATGCCACCGAAGAGTCGCGTGGACGTTTGCTGCGTGAAGCTCGTGCGTGTGGACGCATCGTTCATCGCAACGTCGTGCAGATCTACGACGTTGGAGAAACCGAGTTGGGCGATCCGTTCCTCGTGATGGAGCTGCTCAACGGCGAAACCGTTGGCGAAAAGCTCGAACGCGAGTTGCGAATTTCACCCGATGTCGCACTGCGTATCGCTGCGGAGACTGCGCGTGGGTTGCGCGCAGCGCACGGTGCTCGCGTCATGCATCGCGATCTGAAGCCGACGAACTTGTTCTTGCATCACGAGCCAGACACCGATGCCGTCGTGCTCAAGATCGTCGACTTCGGCATCAGCAAGACTCTGCAAACGAACTCCGACTTCACCGCGACCGGTCGCACCATGGGCTCTCCGGCGTACATGAGCCCCGAGCAGGTGAAGGGTCTCAAGACCGTCGATCATCGCACCGACTTGTGGTCGATCGGCGCTGTGCTTGCCGAAATGATCAGCGGTCGAAGAGTTTTTCAGGGGCTTACTCCCTACGGCGCGGCTGCCGAAGTTCTCTCCGGAAAAATCCGCAGCTTGGCCGACCTTGCTCCAGGAACCGACCCTCGCATCGTGGCGCTCGTCGACAAGTGTTTGCAGCGCGAATTGAGCAAACGATTTTCAACGGCCGACGAATTTCTCGATGCGATCGCGCCGTTGCTCGCGGATGAAAACATTTCGCCGGCGACGCGCTCGATTCCTCCGCCTCCACCATCGCTCGGACGCCCATCGTTTCCTTCGCCACCATCGCTGCCGAACCTGCCCGTCATCCACATGACGGACTCTCTCACCACCGAAGTCATCGCAGAAGTTGCAGCGAAGTCTGTGCGTAGCGCAGGGTTGTCGACGAGCGAAGCGCTTGCGGACGTGCCGCACAGCGCACGTGGTTTGCCGGTGCTCGAGAACAACGAGGACTCGCGAGTTCTCACGGGTTTGTCCGGGGACCTCGGCGAAGGCGCGCTCATGCTCTGGTCGGAGTACGTGCGCCAAAAGGCCGACGACCCGCCTCCATCTCGTCGCATGTCGCAACCTCCGCCCGCGCCCGACGCGGCTGCGCCAGTGTCGCGTCGTTTGTCGCAACCTCCGCCGGCAGATCCGTCTCCTGTGTCACGCAGGAGCGACAAACCCCACGCCGACACGCCTCCCGTTCCGAAGCGGTCGTCGGTGCCTCCGCCGGCAGATCCTGCTCCAGTCTCACGTAGGAGTGACCAACCCCAAGCTGCCGAGCCCGCTCCGTCGCCCGCGCTCGTGCCTTCATCACCGCCCGCAAAAAAACCGTTCCCGTGGGTGATGGTGATCGTCGTGGTGATCGTCGCTGCCGGCAGTTTCATCGGCGTGCTTTTCGCACGCTGATCAGTTCTCGACAGAAGCCTCGTTCAGCTTCCGCAATCCGAACAATTCTGACGGACTCGCTCCGTCGCCGAACGCACTCGCTCACGCGCGTTCGTGCAACGCGAATCCTCATTGCCTGCCAGCGAGCAAATATGCGAGGTCGCTCGGTCCATCGACGCGAGCGCTTTACATGCCGTCACACACGGGCTTGCAGACGCTGACGCCGAGTCTGCCGTCGATTGTTGCGCCGGTGCCGAAGCTCCTCCCGGTGTCGCCGTAGCGGCTTTGCCTTCCGCGTCCTTCGGTTTGCGATCGCTCGCTTCAGCAGCTCGCACTTCGTCCTGACGCTGGGCTGGCGGCTGCGCGAATTGACCTTGATGGTCGAGTTTGTCTGGGCCAAGTGCGAGGCGAATGTCGTACTCCCCGTTCGCTAGCAACGCTTCCGCGTCACTCACTGTCTCCAAACGCGCAGGCGCAGGAGGCGGAGGTGGCGGCATCGCTTCTGTCGTCGTGCCTATTTTCGCCTCGTACCCGCCGGGGCTCGTCGACGCACCAGCACCACAACCTGCACCGGCAAAAACGATCGCCATCGCAAGGACGAAGACGGCAGAGCCCAGACGCAGGGCGGGGGAGGGTTCGCGGTTCATGAAGGTCTCCACAAGGCGATCCGAAGCCCCAAATGTACAAACTGGACGTTCGGAGCGGCCATTTCGGCTCACGATCGAAGGTTGGCCACGGGTGAAACGAGCAAGGCGCTCGCACCTTACAGCAAGCTCCGAAGAACATGAACGAAGCCGCAGTGCGCCGTGCGCTCGGGTTGCGATACGATCGGCAAGCATGTCCCTTCCGTCCGACTACGAAAAACGATCGGCGCGCGAAAAAATCGATCTGCTTTGGGCCAACGTCCAGGCCGATCCTTACCCAGATTCTGCGTTGCCCACACGAGGCCCCAGCACGCTCGATCGCTTGAAGCTCTTCAGCGTCGAGTTCAACAAAGGCTCGTTCGTTCCAGGCGACGAACTCCTTCCAGATCGCCCCAAGCTCCTGCACACCTTCGGCACGTGTGCGCGAGTGTCTTTTCGCGTCACGGAAAAACACCCGTACACCGGCATGCTCGAACAAGGTGGCGACGCGCTGTTGCGTTTTTCCGATGCCAAAGGTGATGGCAAATTTCTTCCGTCGCTCGCGTTCAAGTTTTTCGTTGACGGTCGTTCGTCCACCAACGTTCTCACGCTGCCGTCCGACCATCGCGCCAAGGGTGATCTACGCTGTTTTTCCAGCTCGTACTGCAACGCCACACCACCCGCCAAAGAGCTCGACACGAAGCTGGTGCACTACACGTTCGCCAAGACCGCGCGAGCCATGAACGCGACGCGCCTGTATGCGATCTACTTGCCGCTGCATGACTTCGCTTCCATTCGTGCGGATGGAACCACGCCGGACAAACCCGTCGTGCCTGACCGTCTCGAGTTCGTACCGACTGAAGACGCAAAACGCGCGTGCCCTGATCTACCCGACTTTCGCAGTGCGCTTGCGGCACTTCCCACCGGCACGATCCTCTTCCACGTGCACGTAGCAGCGAAGATCGATCAGCACTCGCAACTCATCGGTGAAGTGCGCCTCGAGAGCCCCTGGGTCGCTTCGGCTTATGGCGACAATCGGCTGTATTTCCAGCACGACAAGGGCCCTACCGGACAGCACTGAGACCTCTTCCGCCTCGATCTTGGATTCTGCTGCGCGATCACGTAACGAGGAATCATGAACCGGACGGTCGATGCCTGAGACAGCTCAGAAGCCTGCGCCGAAGGAACCGGTGATCGGCCCCAAGTCGACGCTGTACTCTGTCATTTCGTTTCGCCATCCCGATGGCCTCGCGGGCAAGTTCGATCTCGAACGGTACGAGAAAGTGCTGCTCGCTCGAGGCGACTTCAAGCCGCGCAAGATCGACGATCCAGCGCTTCTGCCGCACCTCAACATCCACGTTCGAGACGGCCGTCTCGTGCGCGCATACGAGCCGACGGGACAGCTCGCGAACATGTTCGATCCACGTGCGCAGTGGCTCTTCGAACGTGCACCGAAGAAGGCCAAAGCCGACGCTGAAGTTGTTCCGGCCAAACCCGAAGGATCAACCGATCAACCCGTTGCGTCCGCGCCTCAGCCGCCCTCGATTCCTCCGCCTTCGAAGGACAAAGAGAAGGACAAAGAGAAAGACGACGGGCAGGGGCGCAAGAGTCGCGACAGCAAAAGGCCCGAAGGCTTGTCGTGCAAGATCACGACTGCGCCGCGTCTGTACATCATCGAAACGGGTTACGTCTTCGTCGTGTTCGGGGTCAAACCTCAAGGACAAACGCTCGCTGCATACCAAGACTTTTACGCTGGAGTCGTGCGTCGTGGATTCGTGCATTTGCTCCCGGAGAGCATGCCGAAGAAGCGCATCAACAAAGAGGGCGACACCAAACCGCATCCGCTCGTCGCCATCGGTGAGCAAGCGAAGCTCGAAGACACCACCATTCGTCACTGGCTTCGATTGTTCATCCCCGAAGTAATTCTCGACGCGCCCATCGGAAGCTGGCCCAACCCCATGGCCGTCAACGTGCTCTTCGTCGAAGGATTGCCCGATGCTGCCGATCGTTATCGTCTCCGGCTTGCGCATGCGAGCGATCAGCCCATCGAGCCATCGGCCGCCGACTGCGAGATCCAAGGCAACCCCGCGATGTGGGAACCCTCGGCTCGCGAACTCTGCATGTTCTCCGCCGTCGGCGTGACGTGGGCCATTTGGCCGCTCGATGCCAAGGGCGTGCTCGCGCAGTTCGATGCCACCGTGCTCGAACGGTATGTGTACAAATGGATTTTGGTTGAGCACGAACGATTATTTTTGCTCGAGCTATCCAGTGCGTGCGCGAGCATGTCCAACCGTCCCGATGGGCGAATCTTTGGCCACCTTCGTTTGGCGCTTTTGCAATACACGGCCAAGTTCAGCTTCGGCCACGTGAGCAGCGAAGAACGCCACGACAAGTTTTATTGCGGCCTACGCCACGCGCTCGACATCGAAGGGCTTTTCGACGAGGTCCAGGGTGAGATCACGGAGATCGACGAGTATCTGTCGGACAAACGTGCCGACTTGCTCAACCAAGTGCTCGCCTTCTTGACCTTGGTGCTCACGCCGATGGGTTTGGTCATTGGCATTTTTCAGCGGGAAACCCTGCCCGAGTTCAACTTTGCGTTGCGCGATCTGTGGCACGAAGGAGCGTGGAGCGTTTGGGTCAGGCTCATCTTTCACGTTCCCATGTGGCTCACGGTGCTCGCCGCGGTCGTGGGGTTTGTCCTGTTTACTCGGCTGCTCGGGATGCAGACCGTTCGAGATCTCCTGCGCCGGCTCGCGAAGCCTTCGGACGATTGACTGGTGGATCTTTTGTCCATCTGGTCATGAATTGATCCATCAAGTTTTACCGACATCCGGGGAAAAACCGTCCGGCATGGAGAATGCAGACGAGCCGGACCATGACCACTCGAAATCCTGTTCTCCATGTTGCCACGTTGCTTGCAGCGTTCGCGGTGTCTCCGTTTCTCGCGGGCTGCGTAGCCGAGCCGGTCGATGAGTTGGCCGACGAGGAAACGGGGCTCGTTGAAACGCCGGAACCGACGGATTCACTCGACGAAAGTGTTACGGGCTCGTCGGTGGCCAGCGCTGCTGCGTCGAGCTGTTCGACGGGTAGCGTCAAGGGATTGTCCAAGCAGATCATTGCCGAATCGCGGTGCATCAATCCTGATGCATTCGTGGCGATTACGGACTTGGCCAACGTGAGTTGGAGCACGAACGTTTTCCCGTACATTGAAAAGCCTGCCCGAGACAAGCTCGTGTCGGCTTTGAAGGCGAATCCGGGCAAGACGTTGACCATCAATTCGGCGCTGCGGACGGTTGCGCAGCAATACATGCTTTACAACTGGTATCAGAATGGCCGCTGTAGCATTTCGCTTGCCGCCAAGCCTGGAAGCTCCAACCATGAAACGGGATTGGCGCTCGACGTGAGCCAATACAGCACATGGAAGCCGATTTTGGTCAATTATGGATTCAAGTGGCTAGGCTCGGGAGATCCCGTGCATTTCGATTACGTCGGCGCGGGAGCGGTCAGCTACAAGGGTCTCGATGTCAAAGCGTTCCAGCGCTTGTGGAATCGGAATAACGCCGGCGACAAGATTTCTGCGGACGGCGTGTGGGGACCGCAAACGGAAGCGCGCATGAAGAAGTCACCTGCGGGAGGCTTTGCCATCGGCGCGACCTGTGGCACGGCCATTATGGCGCCGGACGAGGTCGAGCGAATGCTCGATGCCAACGATGTCGATGGATTTACGCCCCTCAGCATCGACGACGCTGAATCGGATCCCGAGCACGAAAGCTGCGCCGACGGCGCTCATTGAGGAGCTAAGTCGCGTTTAACGAGGCGGCTCGATCTCGATTTGATCATCGGCGGGAGCATCAGGACTTCCGCCGTCCACCCCGCCATTCCCGCCGGTTCCATTCTGGCCTGAACCGCCACTTCCACCGGTTCCATTCTGGCCTGAACCGCCATTCCCACCCGTTCCAGCTTTCCCCCCCGAACCATCGCATTCACTCTTGGGCGGACTCTGAGGCGGTACCTCTGGTTCCACCGGAGGCTCCTCCGGAGGCGCCGTCGTCACGCAATTTTCGTCCCGACAAACGATTTCCGTCGGCGAATGTCGCATCGCCCAATCTCGCGGAAATGAATCCACCGCTGAGCGCCCCGCAGAATTGAGCGCGTCCGTCGATTTCGTTTCCGAAGAATCGTCCGCGACGCATCCCCACAAGCCCAACGTCATGGATATGCCAATTGCCCATGCCGCACGTCGATTCGCCATAAATACGCCTTTCCACACTTAATCAATCCGATGCCGCGCAAGCAGCGCTGCGGCAACTCAAAGCTACCTACAGCAGAGGAAGCTCTAGGTTCATGTAGTTTGGTGTCGGACAATGGCAATGGGGCCAAGGTGGGCAAAGCGAGCGTCTCGTTTTCGGCTGCACACTTCATTTGGCGCCCAGGGCAAAGTTTCTACAGCGGACGAATGCTCGAGAAAGCGACGAGCTTCGTCCATCGGCTATGCTTTCGCCCATGTCTTCGCTCGCACCGCGTTTCGCCGGCATCTCGTCCTTCGCTGCTGTCCTCGTGCCTGCTGTCGCGCTCGTTTTGGGCGTGGTGTCGGGGTGCAATCGTGACGCCCCGCCGCCCAATTATGGTCAAGCGCAACCTGGGCAATACCAACCTGGCTATCAGCAACAACCTGGGTATCCGCAACAACCTGGGCAGTACCAACCGCCAGGGGGCTACCCGCAACAACCTGGGCAATACCAACCGCCGGGGGGCTACCCGCAACAGCCGCAACAGCCGCAGCAGCCTCAACAGCCGCCTGCGCAGCCTACGAGCCCCTTTCCGGGCTTCCCATTGCCGGGCCTTCCAGGAATGCCTAGCACGCCACTGAACGATCCGATCAACGCGATGAACATCAACTGGCTGCGTACGCAGGCCGGTGTCGTGATGGGCGAGCTCATTCAGTCGCTTCCCACGGACAAGCAAGCCATCGTGCGCGACATTCCGTTCATCGCCGATCCGACGCCGGGCGAAGTGAATGCTTTCGCCGCGTGTGACGATCAGGGTTTGCCCTTGATGGCGATCACCGACGGGCTGCTCGAGATCGAGGCGTACATCGCGCAATTCAAAGCCAACGACGAAACCTTCGGCACGCGCAAGCTCGACGAGTACCTGAAGATACTCGCTCAAAACGGAGGCTTCGCACGACCTCCTGCCAACTTCAGCGATCCCGTGCAGGCTGTCGACTCACGCAAGATCGCTCGTCAGCATCAACTCTTCGACGAACAGGTTGGGTTTGTCCTGGGCCACGAGCTTGGACACCATCACTTGGGGCATCTCGGTTGCACGGCCAATCGAGGTGGAAGTCGCGGAGTGAATCCCGCGGATCTCGGACGGCTCTTGTCGCGCACGCTTCCGGTCTTCAATCAGCCCAACGAAATCGCTGCCGACATCGCGGGAACCAAAAACGTTCTTGCCGCAGGTGGACGACGACAGAACTACAAGCTGACCGAGAACGGCGCGATCCTCACCCTGCAGTTCTTCGCCAACCTCGATCAGCTCACGCCTGCCACTGTCGTGTTCGGCTTCGAGCGCTCGCATCCACATCCGCTCATTCGTTTGCCCGTCGTGCAGCACTCCGCAGCCGCGTGGCGCATGAACCCCGGCATGTGGTGATCAACTAGTACCTCGTCACCAGCATTCATCGCGCCCTCTTCGAAACGCTTTCAGGGGCGCGATGAACCGCGTCCCTGCCATCAATCTCCAGTTTGTACATTTGGGGCTTCGGATCGCCTTCGGCGTCCTTCGCCCCAAACCCCAAGCTGATTCATTGGTGCTCCAACGAAACCGACGATCGTTCATCGTCGAACGATTCGTCGAGCAACGTCAGCACACGTGCTTGCGCAGCCGTGGTGAGTCAATTCGTTGGAGGTGCAACTAAATCAGTCGGCTTCGAGCTTCAGACCGCACTCGGTGCAGAACGAGTTGCCGACGTAGAGTTCGTGCTTGCAACGACGACAGCGAGCGACCTGGATTTCGTCGATCGACGGAGGCCCTGCGAAGTCGTCTTGCACTTCCAACAAGGACGCATCTTCTTCGACGACATCGACTTGTTCGATCGCGACATCTTTGCCGCCGACGTTGATGCCTTGCTTGCGCAGATCGACGGGCACCGTGTCTTTGAGCCACGAATCGGGATCGCCTTCGTCACGTGCGCTGACGATCTCGGTGGTCGGCTTTGCGACGGGCGGCGAGTCGTCTTGGATCTCTTCGTAATCGTCTGGAATCGGTTGCGACAGAACGGCTTCTTCGATGTCGACATCGGGTGCGTCGGTGGCATCGAGATCGATCTCTTCTTCTTCGACGGAGACCTCGGGCGCGTTGGGATCGACGGTCTCAGCACGTACGAGAAGTGCGGAGATGTTGTCGGTGCCGCCTGCTTCGTTCGCCATCGCGATGAGCAGCTCGCACGCTTCATCGAGGTCACTCGTCAACGAAAAGACTTCGAGGATCTGCTCGTTGTTGATCATGCCCGTGAGGCCGTCGGAGCAGAGCAGGAAGATGTCTTCGGGCTCGACGGGCACGCTTTGAATGTCGACCTTGACAGCGTCCTTCATGCCGAGCGCGCGCGTGATGACGTTCTTCGGAAGTCGTGCGAGCTCTTCTTGCGTGAGGTCGGGCTTCAGTTGAAGCGCGTCGTTGATCAACGAATGGTCGCGCGTGATCTGCTCGATGTTCTCGCCGCGTATGCGGTAGCAGCGACTGTCACCGACGTGCGCGACGTGCAGATCGCTTCCGTCGAAATGAATCGCGACGATCGTCGATCCCATCCCGCGATTTTCTTTGCGGGTTGAGGAGACCTCGAAGACGTCTCGATTCGCCTTGCGCACGCCCTGCACGAGACGTGCAGCACCGTGCAGCAAATTCACGTCTTCGGGCAGCACGAAAGGCAGTGGGCCTGTTTCCGTGGCGTCGAAAAAGCTTTGCATCGACGACGAAGCAAGGGCGCTCGCGACGTGTCCCGTCGAGTGGCCGCCCATTCCATCGGCGACCAAAAACAGGCCAACCTTCAGCGCGACGAGCACGTTGTCTTCGTTGTGCCGCCGCTGCCGGCCTACATCGGTCAATCCCGCTGCTTCAATGCGGAGCGCGCGGCCCGGCTGGGTCTTCGACATGGGGACCGGGATTATAACGGGACGTTCGTGGTTCACCGCTAGTGCATCCTTTCGTCATTTGTTCAGTTGTATGCAACCTAGGACACCTTTTGAGTCAATTACTCGACCATTTGTGACGTACCCACCATTCCGTCCCTCATCCATCCACTCGCGACTCGCTTAACGCTTTGCCGCGAGCGGTCGCCCGTTCTAGAGCCCTCCCGTGATGCGCACCGCACCTCGCCGCTTCTGCTCCATGCTCGTTGCCGCGGCCTTGGCCTTGGCTTGCTCCCACGCCTTCGCTCAATCGCCTGCTGCCGATGACGAGCCTGCAGAGCCCCCGCCCGAACCCAGCGCAGGCATCGCACGCCCTCCAGCGCCCGATCTGCGCAGCGGAACGTTCCAGTGGACCTTGGGCGCCGGCTACCTCGCTCCGCTCGGCTCCCTCACGCAGGAAGTCGACATGTCGAGCTTCATCTCGCACGGCCTGAACCTCAAAACCGCCCTCGGTTTCGGCCTGAGCCGCCACGTATCGCTCGAAATCATCGGCGCTTACGGCATATTCACCGGCAGTGAAAGTTGCCCCAAATGCACTGGAAACTCACTAAACATCGGTTTTGGTATCAACTACCACCTTGCACAAGGCATCGCGTTCGATCCTTGGGCCAGCTTCGGGATGGGTTATCGGTCGCTGCTCATCTATCCGCCCGGCGTTGACCTTGCCGAGCAGGCCGACAGCTACACGGGCCTTGATTTTGCGCGATTTGCGCTCGGGGGAACGTACTACCCCGCTTCGTCCCTCGGCTTCGGCCCGTACCTGGAAGGCACCGCCGGCACGTTCCGCCTCGTGGCGGATCCTCGTGGAAATCCGAGCGTTTACGGGCTGATCGAGCTTGGCGTGCGCATCACGTTCGACCCGCTTCGTCCCGGGAAGCTCTCGACCTCGTCTTCGTCAGCTCGCTGACGCTCCCCAAAGTTTTTTTCGAGGATCGTTTTTTTTACGCAACTGGTGACCTCGTCGCGTCGATGTGCGTTTGTGGAACGACAAACCCTCTCCGCATCGACGGCACTACGCGACAGCCTCACGCAGGACCTCGGCAGCGCTTCCGACTTCGCTGCTGGACCGGTATGGATTCGCTTTGAAAACGGCCCAGAAAGCCGCACCGTGAGGCTCGAGCCGGGCGATCAAATCATCGTCGGATCGAGCGCGGGCGTTGACGTGCGCCTCGTTGATCGCACGGTCAGCGGTCGTCATGCGGGCATCGTGCATGGCGGTGGTGCTATCGAAATCGTCGACTTGGGATCACGCAACGGTGTGCGTGTTGGTGGAGCGCGAGTGCCACGTGCATGGTTGCGATCGGGAGCCGCCGTGGAGCTTGGACGAACCACGCTTTTCGTCGAAATGCCCGTGCTTGCACGCTCGAATGAGCCTTCGGCGCTGCTGCCATCGCTGGTGGGAACGAGCGACGTGATGCATCGGCTCGCAGCGAACGTGCGCCGCTTTGCTCCACTGAAGTTGCCCGCGATGGTGCGAGGTGAAACGGGCACCGGCAAAGAACTCGTTGCGCGCGCATTACACTTGGAGAGCAAACGATCTGACGGACCGTTTGTCGCGATAAACGCTGCCACGATCTCGCGCGAACTTGCCGAATCGGAGCTGTTTGGGCATCTGCGCGGTGCGTTCACAGGCGCGCAACGCGATCGAGTGGGTGCGTTTCGTTCTGCGGACAAGGGCACGTTGTTTCTCGACGAGATCGGTTCACTGCCGCTCGACGTGCAAGCCAAGCTGTTGCGTGTCGTGGAAGAAGGCATCGTGCGACCACTCGGTGCGGAAGATGGAGTAGCAGTGGACGTGCGTCTCGTCGTCGCTACGTGCGAGCCGTTGGAGCAGATGATCAAGGCGCGTAGATTTCGTGCCGATCTCTACGAGCGACTCGCGGTGTGCTCGATCCAAGTTCCACCGTTGCGTGAACGCACGAAAGACATCGAGCCGTTGTGCAAGCATCTGCTCACGACATCGGGGCTCGATCATCTTGGTTTGACGCCAGCAGCGCTGGCAGAGCTTCGTGCGCATCGATGGCCGGGCAATGTGCGCGAGTTGCGAAACGTGATCGTGCAGGCTGCGATGCGTGCGTCAGGACTGCTCATCGACGTGGGTCAGATCGAGCAAGTGTTTGCGGAACGAATGGGATCGTCGGTGGCGAAATTCAGTCCGCACGATCTGCAAAAGATCTACGACGAGTCTCGCGGCAACATCAGCGAGGCTGCTCGTCGCGCGCTCTTGCCACGATCGACGATGCGCGACTTGTTACGCGCAGCGGGCGTGCATGCGGGGAAGTGGAGTGAAGCTTTGGAGTGAGGCTCTGTTTCCCCCTCTCCACGCAGCGGTGAAGCCGCGGAGTTGGAGAGGGGGCCAGGTGGTGAGGAGCGACTAGAACGTTCCGATGACGCCGACGCCTTGGTAGTTCGGCGTGACGGTCGGAGCGATCGCCGTGACGCGGGGACGAACAAAGCCTGTCGTCGGTTCCACCGGCTTCGGCTTCGCGCTGTACCAATCGAGGTACGTGTAGACGGCAGTGCCGACGGCGCCGACGCCGAACAAACTCCAACCAACGATCGTCACGGCACGGTTGGTGTCGTAGTCGGCAAGGTCTTTGCGGAGCGTGTTGCAAGCGCTCTCGTAACCCGCGATGTCGCTGCCAGCCTTCTCGGTTGATCCGCAAGGCGGATCTGCGCCGAGGTTCGTGGCTGGATCCGTTGCTGCGAAGTCGCGGATCTCCTTCGCGTGCTGATCAGCTTTGCCGCTGGTGACGCTCATCCCGATGGCGCCACCGATACCGAGACCAAGGCCGATGGCCGTTACGCCCGTGCCTGCCCAAGCAATGGGCTTGCGCGTGTACCACTTGAAGAACGGCTCGCGAGTGCCGGTCACTTCATCAGGACCTACCGGCGGCTGGTCCATCCCACCCATTCCACCTGCTGGCGGTGGGTAGTTTGTCCCGACGTTCGTTCCGGTTCCCGTTCCGGTTCCCGTT
>CAZETM010000236.1:0-12218 GCA_964514885.1 uncultured Polyangium sp.
GGCGCTGTCAACTCGACGGAAACGACGTCGACGGAAATCGTTGGAGCTGAAACGGGTATCTCGACCGAGATGGACCCAACGGACGGCTGTTCGTTGTCGCTGGCCTGCGGGCTGTGTGCCGTCACCGGACTGATCGATGGAGGGAGATTCTCCGGCGCCGTAACAATCGAGATGGGTAGCGGCGGTGGTGGAGTCACGGAGTACGACGACTTCGGAGGCTGCAGCATCCCTTCGCGAGGCGTCGTGGGGCCGGTGTCTACGGAAGCTGCAAACTGATTCGCAGCGCCTTGTTGCCCCACGGCAGGTATCGCTTTCGAGCGCAGCGTGTGGACCGATTCACTCTCGACGAGCAACGCATCATTGACGACCACGTCGACACTGATGGGCGCGTTGTAGAGCGCGGGATCGAGCGGTGGAGGAGCCACCGTGTCGACTTTGACATCGCGTGAAAGCGGCTTGCTCAAACCTGCCAAGAGCGCTTCGGCCGCTTCCGATTCGAGCGTCACTTCGTCGAGCCGTTCACCGTTGGCGATCGCTTCGGCCCAACCCGTTGGAATGTCGACGATCACGTCGTGATCAAGCGACACGGCTTCGATCGGAAGTTGTATGAGCGCAAAAGGAGACCATCCACGCGCGTGCGCAAAACAAGGAACGCGACCGACGAGATCGTCCTTCACTTGTTCGTAAAGCGTTCGCGCAAGCAAACCGAATTGCGCATCCGCTTCGTCGAGCTTGTCGATGAGCGCACGCGTAAAAGCCGAGGGCTTGTTCTCCGTCTCCGGAGCACTCGGCCTTGCAGCAATGAGTAGCTCGACGCCACTGCGCGCCGGACCAACGGATTCCTTTGCAGCACCAACGACTGTCGCACTGCGAAAGGGGTCATGCGGAGCCGGTGCGTGTCGACACTCGATCACGAACAACACGGGCCCACGCGTGTGGTCCTGAAACACCGCGACGACATCGGCGAGCGCGTCGCCTGTCGTGGGGTTGCTCGGATCGAGACAAAGGAAGAACTCGTTGTCGATCGAGACGGCAACCGGACACGACGCGTAGAAGAGAACCTCGTCTCCGGCTCCAAGCCGACGAGAAACGAGCAAGGCGTCGAGTTGTTCAGCGAGATCGATGCTGGGATCGACATTCGCGACTTCGAACGCTGTATCGGGCATTGGAAGACGTGCACGAAGCACATCGCCGTCGAGCGCGCCGGGTGGAGCACGCATGTCCGACAGAAGCGAAGGCGACGCGACAATTGCCAAACGCATCAGGCTGTTCCCAGGCCGCGGGCCATCATTCGAGTGAAGGAATCTAACAGGCATCGGGCGCAAGAAGAGCGCTGAATGAGCAAGCCCCTACGTCCCCGCCGCTCTACGTCGATCATGCTAGGCGTTTGAGCAGTTCTGTCCCGCTTACAGGGCGCTGTTCGTCCGGACCGATGCAGACGTCGGCAAGCGCGCGCCATCCGGCAAGGTCGACATCAGGAACATCCATTTCGATGAGCCGTTGCAACACATCTTCGACCACCCGGCCAAAACCGTAGATGTCATCGCGCGCGTCACTTGCGCGTCCGGCAATTCGCTCGGGAGACATGTATCCCGCACTGCCCCCAACGGAAGGAGCTCCCGCGGGACGGGCAATGCCGAAGTCACCCAACACCGGATCACCCGGATCACGCAGAAGGACGTTCGCGGGTTTGATATCGGCGTGAACGATTCCGGCTTCGTGCAGTCGTGCCAAGGTTCGTCCAAGCGGACGCGCCCAACGCTCGAGGGGAAGAAGCAAAGAAACGTCACCCCGCGCGAGCACATCGCGCACCGACCCTCGAGCGATCCACTCGAGCGACACCCAACCGTCTTCAGGGTCAGCATCGAGCACGCGAATCACTCCTGGTCCGCGATGACGAATGGCCAAGCGCGCTTCACGCTCGAGGTGCTCTCGGTCCTTTCCGCGCCGGTGATACACCTTGAAAGCCACACGACGACCGACGAGTTCGTCCTCTGCTTCGTACACCGCGCCAGCTCCACCTCGAGCCACTTCACGAAGCAGACGATACGGCGCGCGAGCACCTGCATCGGTCACGATCGTGGCTTCGTCGAGACGACGTGTCGGTGTTGGTGCAGCGCCGACGGCAGATCTCCATCGCGAGTGTCTTTCACGAGCACCGGGCGTGTCGATGGTTCGCGCGAGCACGCGTTCGATCGTGCCGAGCGCGCGAGGAAATTGTCCGAGCGAGGCATGTAGATCTGCTGCGAGCATCAGTGCCGACGTGGTCGATGTTCCGCGAAGCGCTTCGAGTGCACCTCGTTCATCTCCACGTGCAGCGAGGATGTCTGCACATGCGATCCGCACAGACTCGGGAACCGGTCGTTCATCGCCGGCATCAAGCACGCGCGTGACAGCGAGCGCTTCGTTCACCGTGCCACGCAGCTTGCGCAGAAGCAGAAGCGCTTCGTCTTCACGTGGACCATCGATCAATCCGACACGCGTTAGGCGCAACAGATCTGGTGGCTCGACGACCGTTTGAGCTGCAACGACCTGCGGTGCTCCTTCAACCTGACTCTCTTCGGGATCGTCTTGTTCGGGCTTGGGAGAAGATCCTTTGTCCCCAAACAATCGATCCTTGAGCCGGCTCCAAACGCTCATCGCGAAGCACCATCGTTTCCATTTGGCCCCGACACGACGCGAAGCACCACGGGTCCACCACGTGACGCGCGGATCTCGTCGCCTTGGCAAAGCTCGACTTCGGCAGCGAGCTCGAGGTCACCGAGGATGGGTCGAGCTGCGCCATCAGGAGTGCGCAGTACGAGAAAGCTTTCGCTACCGTGCACGACGCGATTGATCCGCCATGCACCAACGACGAGATCAACGAGAGGCACGATCCAACGTGTGCTCGCGATGTTCACCACCACGCCCTGCGGCGCGATCTCATGATCGAAGGCCGAGGTGGGCTCGATGGTGCAAGGCACTTCGCCACCAAGCTCGAGTCGAATGCCACTCTTCACCGGTATGGGACCGTCGATGCGTGCACCGGCCAGCATCGTTCCGTTTCTCGTATCGAGATCGCGAGCGAAGACTTGGTCGCCTTCGCGAACGATGGCGATGTGGACGCGACTGATGGCGCGCATGCCCACGACGATCGTTGCCTCGCCGCGGCCGATGGTGACTTCGCGACCGAACGCGCAATGGACGAGGTGTCCTTGGATGTCGAAGTCAGCCGTGGGCGAAGTGAGTAGACGTGCACGGATCGTGCGCACGATGTCTCGAATGCTTTCGTCGTCTTCTTCGGCGAGCACGGTGCGGGCGGCATCGAGGGCTGCACGTCGTTCGGCCATACGATCGAGATCGGCTACGCGACGGCGTGCATCGACGACGGCTCGAGCTTTGCGTGATTCCGTGTTCGAGGCTTTGAGTCGTTCTTCGAGCCGCTCGATCGCACCCATCTCCGTGAGCATTCGGACTTCGGATTCCGTGTCTTCGGCGAGCGCGTAAGCCTCGGCTGCACGTTCGAACATGCCAGCTTGTTCGAGGTCGAGGGCGACGCGACCAAGCTCGCTGCGCATCGGAGCGCCAGATTTCGATCGTATGAGGTCATACGAGATCATGGCTTTGCGACCACGAGCATCTTTGCGAATCGTTTCGTCTTTGGCCGTGCGTGCGGCCATGTCGCAAAACGCGATACGTTGCTCGGGCGAGCGTTCTGCGTCGGCACGGAGCAGAAGCACGCGCGCCGCCTCATCGGGAAGATCGGCTTCCAAATACAGAGTGACGGCATCGGCGAGATGACCGGCCAGCTCTTTCGAACGAGCGGTGCTGGCACGCCGACCAACGCCCCAGCGCGTGAAGCGATCAAAAAGGCCCACCGCGGCGCATCCTATCGCGCCATCGCCTTACAAGGGGAGCGCATCGGATGGCGATCGCATTGGTCATTCATGGATGGGCGCGGCACTTGTTGACGCGGCATTCCCCAACGCAGACCATCGGAGAGCGATGTCCACGATGTCTTCCATTTCCGGCACTGCCGGACAGGTCCGCCTCGGCGAGCTTCTCGTACGCGAAAAGCTCATCAGTTTGCAGCAACTCCGTCAGGCGCAAGAGGAACAGCGCAAGACGGGCACACAGCTCAGTCAAGTACTGACAAAGCTCGGATATCTGTCCGACGAAGACATCGCCTCGTTCCTTGCGTCGCAGTACGGCGTCGCCGTCGTCGATCTGGCGACGACTGAATTCGATGCAGACATTCTGAAGCTGGTCCCGCGCGAGGTTTGCGAGAAGCAGAAGATCATTCCCGTCTTCAAGTCGGGCTCGTCGCTCGTCGTGGCGATGGCTGATCCGACGAACCTGCACGCGATCGATGACATCAAGTTCCTGACGGGCATGAACATCGAGCCACGTGTCGCGAGCGAAAACGCGATCATGCAGGCGATCGAGTCGGCATACGCGGCCACCCACAACTACGACGAGATGCTCGCGGAGTTTGGTGAGGAAAAGGTCGAGCTGTCGATCGAGGCCGAGGACATCAACGTCCTCGAGCTGGAGAAGCAAGCCGAAGGCGCCCCCGTCGTTCGTCTCGTCAACGCAATCTTGCTCAACTCGATCAAGAAGGGCGCGAGCGACATTCACATCGAGCCGTACGAGAAGAAGCAACGCGTTCGTTACCGCATCGACGGTGTGCTGCTCGAAGAGATGCAGCCGCCGATGAAGATGAAGAACGCGATCTCGAGCCGCCTCAAGATCATGAGTTCGCTCGACATTGCGGAACGTCGTTTACCGCAAGACGGACGCATCAAGCTCAAGTTGGGCAAGGGCAAGGAGATGGACTTCCGCGTCTCTGTTTGTCCGACGATTTGGGGTGAGAAGATCGTCATGCGGCTCCTCGACAAGGGGAACCTGCAGCTCGACATGACCAAGCTCGGCTTCGACAAGAGGCCGCTCGAAGACTTTCAGTGGGCGATCAATCAGCCTTGGGGCATGACGCTCGTCACGGGTCCGACTGGATCCGGCAAGACGACGACGCTCTACTCCGCGCTCTCGGAGCTCAACCAACCCGACACGAACGTCTGCACGGCGGAGGATCCGGTCGAGTACAACTTGCACGGCATCAACCAGGTGCAGATGCAGGATGCGATCGGATTGAATTTCGCGGCTGCGTTGCGGTCGTTCCTGCGGCAAGACCCGGACATCATCATGGTCGGCGAGATCCGCGACTTCGAGACGGCGGAAATCGCGGTCAAAGCAGCACTTACAGGACACATGGTGCTTTCGACGCTGCACACGAACGACGCGCCATCGACGATCTCGCGCATGCTCAACATGGGCATCGAGCCGTTCTTGATCACGGCCAGCGTGAACTTGGTGCTCGCGCAACGTTTGGCCCGAAAAAACTGTGCGGATTGCAAAGCGCCGTCGACGCAAGATCCGCAAGTTCTCAAGGACTTCGGGTTCACCGATGAACAGATCGGGCGCGCCAAGCTCATGAAGGGAACGGGCTGCAAGACGTGCAATGGATCCGGTTACAAGGGTCGTATCGCGCTCTACGAAGTCATGCGCTTCCATGACTCGCTGAAGGAGCTGGTGCTTCAGGGTGCATCGACTGCGGAGCTCAAAGTTGCCGCGGTCAAGAGCGGTATGAGCAGCCTGCGAATGGCCGGCATCGAGAAGATTTGTCAGGGCATGACGACGACCGAAGAAGTCGGTCGCTGCACGATGGGAGACTGACGATGAGCGCAGAGCCGGGAACGCGTGAACCTCTTCGTTACACGCTCCAGCAACTCCTCAAGGTGATGGTCGACAAGGGATCGAGCGACATGCACATCACGCGTGGCTCTCCGCCCGTGTTGCGCATCGACGGTGCCGTCGTCCCACTGAAGCTCCCTCCGCTGAATGAAGAAGACACGAAGGAGCTTTGTTACGGGGTTTTGAGCGACGAACAGAAGGCGATCTTCGAGAGCAAGAACGAGCTCGACCTATCGTTTGGGCTCCAAGGATTGTCGCGTTTTCGCGCGAACATCTTCATGCAGCGCGGTGCGGTGGCGGGCGCGTTCCGGCAGATTCCGTTCAAGATTTTGTCGTTCGACGATCTGCATTTGCCCGCGGTCGCCAACGAAATCGCCAACAAGCCACGCGGTCTGGTGCTCGTCACGGGACCGACGGGCTCGGGCAAGAGCACCACGCTCGCGTCGATCGTTGACAAGATCAACTCGGAGCAGCGGCTGCACATTCTCACGATCGAAGACCCGATCGAGTACATACACAACCACAAGCTCTCGATCGTGAACCAACGCGAAGTCGGCGCGGACACGACCTCGTTCAAGATGGCGCTCAAGTACGTCTTGCGCCAAGACCCCGACGTCGTGCTCGTCGGCGAAATGCGTGATCTCGAGACGATCGAGGCGGCATTGACCATCGCCGAGACGGGTCACTTGGTCTTCGCCACTTTGCACACCAACAGTGCGGTCACGTCGATCAACCGCGTGATCGACGTCTTTCCTGCGCATCAGCAGTCACAGGTGCGCGCGCAGTTGAGCTTCACGTTGGCGGCCGTCATGAGTCAGCAGCTCGTGCCGAAGATCGGCGGAGGTCGAGTGTTGGCGGTGGAAGTCATGGTGCCCAACGCGGCCATCCGAAACTTGGTTCGCGAAGACAAACTGCATCAGGTTTATTCGCAGATGCAGGTCGGTCAGCAGGGCAGCGGCATGCAGACGATGAACCAGTCGCTGTTCAGTCTGTATTCGCGACGCGTCATCACGCTCGAAGATGCCTATGGACATGCAGGCGAGATCGAAGAGTTCCGCGCGATGATCGAAGGCCGCACTCCGGCGTTGCGTGCCGGCCGATGAGCACCTGAGCGCAGGCGTGTTCGTCCGTTCCGACGAGGAAAAACGTGCCTTTTTCCCGTCAGTCAAGACCTTAGCGACAAATCAGTGCAGGAATTTTGACACCCTATCGCCCGTTCAGTAGGGTGCTGAACGCGATGCAGGGCCTTACCGAGCGCCAACAACAAGTTCTCCACTACATCCGCCAATCTATCAACGACCGGGGGTATCCGCCCACGCTGCGTGAGATTGGTGCCCACATGGGAATTCGCTCTACAAACGGGGTGAATGACCATCTTCGAGCTCTCGAGCGCAAGGGGTACTTGACGCGCGAGGACATGAAGAGTCGTGCGCTTCGACCACGAGACATGGTCGATAGCGTGCAAGAAGACGCAACAGTCGTTCAGTTGCCGCGCCATGCGGAGGACGACTTGGTCGACGTGCAAATCGTTGGCCGGATCGCGGCAGGTTTGCCGATTCTGGCGGACGAGCACGTGATCGACACGGTTCGTGTCGATCGCACGATGGTCCGCGGAGGCCGTGAGATTTTCGGTCTCAAGGTCACGGGCGATTCGATGATCGAAGCCGGGATTTTGAACGGCGACTACATCTTCGTGAAGCGTCAGCCTACGGCGCATCGTGGAGAGATCGTCGTGGCGCTCATCGGTGACGAAGCGACGGTCAAGTATTTCTATCCAGAAAAAGACTACATCCGCTTCCAGCCGGCGAACTCCAAGATGGCTCCGATCCTCGTGCGTGCGTCGGACTTCAAGCCGACCATGCTTCTCGGCACGGTCGTCGGCGTCTTCCGCCGCATCTGAGCCTTCGGACGCTCTGGGGCCGGGACGCGGACACACTCCGCGCTTGGCCCAAGGCCCCGACTTCCTTTCATCGAAAGAAGCTTACTTCCACACGCCGGTTGACGCGCGATGCACCGACTTGGTAGCGTCCCGCTGGGTTCGGCGTGATGGACTGACCAGGGCCGTCGCCCAGAAAGAACGCGATCGTGAAGGCGCACGTGAAGCGGTTCCGAATGGTGGATTGGGAGCGCAATTCTGCTCGCACGAGCATCGCTTTCGAGCGACGCGCGGCTTCGTGGGCGTTGCTTGCTTGCATGCTCGTTGGCTTGTCCATCAACACCGGCTGTGGTGGCTCGATCTACGCCGTCACGTCGAGCGGTGCGGCATCGAAGCTCGAAGCAGCCGAAGCTCTCGGCGCCGAGCGATATGCTCCGTACGAGTACTGGATCGCCAAGGAGCACCTGACGAAGGCGATGGAAGAAGCATCGACCGCTGACTACGGCGATGCGATCAAGTTTGCGGGCATTGCGGAAGAGCATGCCGAGAAGGCCATCGTGCTTTCCAAACAGGCGCACGAGGGATCGGGCCGATGAAACCCACGCCGAAGAACGACAACGCGGTCAAATCGTCCACTCGGATCTCGCGCCGTACGCTTGGCCTTCCTGCACTCATCATCGTCGCTCTCACGCAAGCGTCCTGCTCGCAGGTTTCCGTGATGCGTGGTGACCTCACGGGTCTCACGAAAGTTGCGGATCAAGCGAAGCGCAACGGCGCCATCCGATGCGCGCCACGTGAGCTTGCGATGGCGCAGAGTCATCTGCGGTTTGCCGAGACCGAACTCGATCAAGGTTTCGTGTTCAAGGCGAAAGCGCATCTCGACGTCGCGCGAGCGAATGCGCATGCCGCGTATGATCTGTCGCCTCCGCAAAAGTGTGCAGAGCGTGGCTTCGACGACGACGCTCCGCCGCCTCCGCCGCCGCCTCCTCCCCCTCCTCCGCCGCCCCCGCCTCCTCCAGGCGATTGCGATGGCGATGGTCTGCTCGATCCGTTCGATCAGAAGTGCACGTGCGAGCCCGAGACATACAACGGGTTCCAAGACGACGACGGTTGTCCGGACGATCCGGATCTCGACGGTGACGGCATTGTCGACTCGAAGGACACATGTGTCCTCGTGCCGGAAGACAAGGACAGTTATCTCGACGATGACGGTTGTCCCGAACTCGACAACGATCTCGACGGCATCCTCGATGATGCTGACAAGGACACGTCGACGGGCCGTAGCTGCGCGAATGATCCGGAGGATCCGGATGGGTACGAGGACGCCGATGGTTGTCCCGAACCAGACAACGACAAAGACACCGTTTCGGATCTCGAGGACCAATGTCCCAACGAGCCAGGTGTGGTTGGTGGGGACAAACCCGGTTGTCCAAAGAAACCTTCTCTGGTCATCGTCACCGAGAAGGAGATCAAAATCACGCAGCAGATCCACTTCGAGTTCGACAAGGACAAGATCAAGCCGGAGAGCTTCCCGATCTTGGATGCGATCGTCGAAGTTTTGCGTGACAACCCCAAGATCCGGATTGAGATCCAAGGTCACACCGACAACAAGGGCCGACCGGACTACAACAAAAAACTTTCAGATCGTCGTGCTGCGTCAGTGTTGAAGTATCTCGTTTCGCACGGAACCGAAGCCTCGCGCCTGACCTCGAAGGGGTACGGCATGGAGATTCCGATGGTGCCAAACACCACGGACCAAAACCGCGCGTTGAATCGACGCGTGCAATTTGTCCGGACCGAAGCGAAACCATAACATCGGGATTGTTCCCCTCCCCCTCGTCCGCATCTCGGAGGACTCACCGCCGTGAATCTTCGTCCGTTTGGTTCGATCGTTGCTCTCGCACTCGCCACCGCCATCTTCGGTGGCTTCACGGGTTACTCAACTGCAGCATTTGCTGCGGGTGAAAAAGACAAAGAGGCCCTGAAGCTGCATGACCAGGCGCTGGATGAGGACTACCTCAACCTCGAACTGGACAAGGCCGAGAAGAAGCTGAAGGACGCACTCAAGAAGTGCGGTGACAGTTCCTGCTCGCCGAGTGTAGTTGCCAAGCTCTACATCGGGCTCGGCACGGTTTACGGCGGCGGAAAGCAGAACCTGGATCAGGCTCGCGAACAGTTTGTCCTGGCACTCAAGGCCGATCCGTCCGCCAAGCTCAACGACTCGTACACCACGCCCGAGCTAGCGAAGGCGTTCGAGAAGGCCAAGGAGCTGGCCAAGCCCACGAAGCCCACGAAGCCTGAGAAGCCCGTTCCGGAGGATGGCGAAGGTGGCGAGGATGGCGGTGGCGAAAAGCCTTCTGCCGGTGGAGATCTCGCGCATACGCCGCCCACCGAACAAGCGGTGAACACGCCGGTGCCGATCTACATCGAGCTGCCGGAAGAGATGACCGTCGAGAAGGCGCAGCTCAAGTACAAGCCCTTCGGTGCCACCAAGTGGAACACCGTCGACATGGTACGCGTCGGCAAGGGCTGGGGCGGGGAAATCCCCTGCAAGGACGTCACGACGACGGGCGACGTGAAGTACTACATCGTCGTCACGGACGACGAAGGCGAACAACTCAAGGCGGGCTCGGCGAAGGAGCCGCATCGCGTGACGATCAAGCGCGAGATCGAAGGCGACGAGCCGACGTTCCCCGGCAAGAAGCCGCCCGAGCAATGCGAAGCCAAAGAAGACTGCCCGCCGGGTTTGCCCGGGTGCGCTCCTGGCAAAGGCGAGAAGCGTGGCGAAAAGGGCTGGGGCGCTTCATGTGAAGCGGATCAAGAGTGTCAAGCCGCCCTGATTTGCATGAACGGCCAATGCGAAGAGGGCAAGCGCGACGGCGAAGATCCTGGCGGCGGTGGCGCAAAGGGCGGCGGCAAGAAGAACATCGTTGGTCTCGGTGGACAGTTCGACCTGATGCTCATCAGCACGGCGGAGAACGTCTGCTCGGGCGACAACGATGCGTATTACTGCTTCTACGAAGGCACGTCGGATCGCTTCTTCGGCGACCCCATCGCGGCGCAAGGCACCAACGGAGTGCAAGGTGGTTTCGCACCTGCCGGCGGTCGCGTGTTCCTTTCGTACGATCGTGAAATAGCGAAAGTCGGCCCGGGCTTCATCGGTGCAGGCATCAAGGCAGGTATCGCCTTCGGTGGACATCCGTCATCGGATGCAACACCGCCGAACAGCAAGCACCTCGCGATGGTTCCCTTCCCGCCGATGCATCTCGAAGCGCGTGCGTACTACTCGTTCCTCGGCCCGAGCTTCCAGCAAGGCAAGCTCAGCGCGTACGGCTTCTTGGGCGGAGGCTTTGCCAAAGTCTCGGCGTCCGTTCCTGTCACGGTTTGCGACGGCCTCGAGAAGAACGGCATCGATGCAGTCACCGATGGCGACGACTCGTGTTCGAGAAGTGTCGAAGCAGTGCCTCGCAAGCTGGACGCCTACCAGATCTCGGGCCTGAACTTCATCTCGTTTGGTGGCGGTGTCACTTACCCCATCACGCAAAACTTCGGCATCAATGGCGAACTCAAGATCATGTTCATGCTGACCACGATCTCCGTCATCATCGCGCCGACCGTCGGTCCCGTCTTCGCGTTCTGAGCGTCTGCGGCAGCGTTCGGACGAGTTTGTCCGGACGCTATCCGTTCGTACTCCAACGACATAGCCCCACTGCCCTCGCACGAGACACGCGCTAGAAATTACGCGTGGACTACGTGAATTTTCAAGTCGCGGTCATCGATGTTGCGTGGCGAGGTGTGCCACTCACGGTGGCTAACGTCGTTGCGCATCTGCGTATCGATCCTGAGCTAGTCGAGCGAGATCTCGACCGGATGGCACGTGATGGCCGTGTCGATGTCGAAGTCGATGTCGAAGTCGAAGTCGACGACACGCTGGCAGCGGTCGTCTATCGCGTGCGTGGGTTGTCCACGACCGCTGATGCGGTGCGCTTCAATCAGGAAGGGCATCGCGCGCAACTGTATCGCTGAGAGCGTGCCCAACAGGCTGCTGCGCGAACCGGTGCTTCGGTCGGCCTCACTCAGCGTACTGAAGTACGCTTCGTATCAGCCTCCCTAGCCCCGATTCGCTCGCAACGCCTGTTGGGCACGCTCTGAGATGGTTGGTGCTCAAAGTAATTCGCGTGCAGTTCGAAAAGCACGCAAGCTTGTGCATGTCATCGAGGCGAGATCGATCGCGCGTGGTGGTTCAGTGCGCGCAGAGAATGTCAAAGAGGGACAGCAGCGGCGTTGGGCTGAGAGGATCGAAGCGAACACCAGCACGAGCGGGCTTCGCGGCTGCGGCCGGTCGAGCCCACACGATCGTTCCGAGCAGATGGAGCGGGTCCCAAAGGACAGGAGCGATGATCTCGAGCATCACTTCGTCACCCATCACAAGCTCGAAGGGTCGAGATCTGACTTGCGCTTGCGGCAGAAGTGTCGGATCGACGATCTCCAGCCCGGCGCCTCCGAAGCCAAGATTTCGGATGGTGACGGGCAGTGATGCGTCTTGCTGACGCAAGAGCGCGTCGACTTGCACGAGCAAGCGTCCGTGGGCACGAAAATGGTCCCGAGGGGA
>CAZETM010000237.1:0-12216 GCA_964514885.1 uncultured Polyangium sp.
TTCCACCAGTATTCGGCAACCAATTCGGTTCCATGCAATGGGTTGCCGGAGACGGTGGAGATCATGCGCACCTTTCCTGGCACAGGGCGCAGGTCGCGCAGGGTGGCGAGCAGATCTGCTCGCAATGGATCAACCTGCGGGCTGTGCGAGGCGACGTCGACCTTGACCCGCCTGCAAAAAACGTTTTGTTCTTCTAGTCTTGCCAGCACTTGTTCAAGTGCGTCCGGATCACCCGAGAGCACGGTCGATCGCGGGCCGTTGCTGACCGCAATACCTAACTTGAATTCATTGCCCGCAATGGCGGCTTCTGCATCCGCCAGCGGCAGCTCTACCAGAGCCATCGCTCCTTGGCCGCTGATTCGCTTCAGCAATTGGCTGCGCCGACAGATTACTTTTACGGCGTCCTCCAAACTCAGCATGCCGGCGACGTGTGCAGCGGCCACTTCACCCATGCTATGACCGACGACGCAATCGGGCTCGACGCCCTTGGCGCGCCACAGCGATGCCAGCGCCACTTCAATGGCGAATAGGACGGGTTGCACGACGTCGATTTCCATGAGACGCGACGTCGTAGGTTCCGCGTGCAGCTCGGTCAGAACAGACAACCCCGACTCTTTGCCTATCGCCGCGTCGCAAGCTTCCAGCGCACTACGGAATGCCGGCTCCGTGGCCAGCAATTGCCGCCCCATGCCCAACCACTGCGAGCCTTGGCCAGGAAAAACGAATACGACTTTTGCTGCGGCTTCGGCCCCTGCGCGGAGCGACGTAACATAGGGCTTCGAAGCCGAGACGGCATTCTCGTTTATCTCTAGCCAATACCGCTCGCGGCGCCAAGGATAAGTGGGTAGTGGTACGCAACGACCCCCGCTTGGAACCACGCGTGCCCACTCGAGTGCACATCCACGCGTGTACAATGCACCCGCCGCCTCCAGCAATGCCCGACAATCACCACGTCCCTGATGTAGCGTGCCCACGGCGAACCCGTCGGCGTTCCGTGCCTTCAGGCACCGTTCGATATGCGTTACGAGCTTCGGGTGCGGGCCGATTTCAAGGAAAAGTTGATATCCATCCCGGATCGCTGACAGCACCGCTCCCTCGAAATCCACCGTATTGCGAATATTGCGACCCCAATATCGTACGTCCAGCTCGTTGCCATCGATGCATTCCCCGAGTACAGTGCTGTACATCGCCAGCGTCGCCCGCCGCGTGTCGACGCGGGTGAGTCGCTCCACGAGTTCGCGCTCGAATAGCTCCATGAGCGGGCTATTGAAAGCATGATTCATACGTACTGGACGATAACCAATGCCATCCTTTTCCCAGCGCCCGATCAAATGATCAATGGCCGAGGCTTGGCCCGATATAACCACCGAGCCCGGATCATTGATGGCCGCAATGCCCACCCTGTCTTCCATTTCAGCAATGGCGATTTTCGCCTCCGCGGCAGACATCGCGACCGACACCATTTTGCCCATCCCCGCGGATTTTTGCATGATTCTGCCGCATAAGGCGACCAGGCGCACTGCTTCGTTCAGCGACAGAATACCGGCAATGTGTGCCGCAGCGATTTCTCCGAAGCCATACCCGATCATCGCATCAGGCGTAATGCCCCAGGATCGCAGCATTTCCACGAGCGCGACTTGCAAGGCGAACAATAGTGGCTGCGCCACTTGCGTGTCGGTCATCCGCGACATCGTCTCGGTTGCTTCCAGCTCGTCCAGAATGCTCCAACCCAAGCGCGGCGTCATCAAATTGTCGCAAGTATCGATGACGGAACGAAATGATGAATCCGTCTGATAAAGCTCACGGCCCATGCCGAGCCACTGCGCTCCCTGGCCTGAAAATACAAATACGGCCTTGGCTCGGGCTGGCGCTGATTGGCCTTGCACGACACCCGTCGGGGTTTCCCCACGTAAATGCCGCTCTAGCAATTCGACGATTTCGTCACGCGAGTTGCCCACCACCGCCAGCCGATGCTCGTAATGACTACGCCGAATGCTGGCTGAATGAACGATATCTCGCAAACGCGCATCGTTCGGCAGGTTGGACAGGTAATCACGATACGCGATGGCCAATGCACGCAACGCGGTCGGTGTTTTGGTTGACAGAGGCAGCAAACACGCGGACTCTTCGAGTAACAAATCCTCTTCGGCGCTCGAAGGCCACTCCTCCAAGATCGCGTGTGCATTCGTACCGCTCATGCCGAACGAGCTGACGCCGGCGATACGCCGCTTCATGACCGTCGTCCAAGGCAAATTCTCTTCGGGAAATACGAATGGCGTGGATTCAATTCGGATGCGTGGATTCAGCGTACGGAAATGATTATTTCGCGGGATAACTCCCCGTTGCAGGATCAGCGCGGTCTTGATGATTCCCGCGATTCCCGCGGCCGCCTCCAAATGGCCCACATTCGTCTTGACTGCGCCAAGGACGCAATGCGATCCGGCGGGTCGGGGCACCCCGAGCACTTCTTTGAGTGCTTCCATTTCAATGGGATCCCCTAGCGGCGTGCCTGTCCCGTGCGTTTCGACATACCCAATGTCCGCGGCTGCCACGCGAGCATTCACGAGCGCCTGCGTCAGCATTGCTTGCTGCGCGAGCACGTTCGGTGCGGTCAGACCAGTGGAACGACCATCTTGGTTGACCGCCGAGCCTCGAATGATCGCAATGATCGGATCTCCGTCTCGTTCGGCATCGGAGAGTCGTTTGAGCACGATCATGCCGCAGCCTTCGCCGCGGACAAACCCATTCGCAGTGGCGTCGAATGATTTACACCGGCCATCAGGAGAAAGTGCCTGAGTCTTCGCATATTTGCGAGACGTCGACGGGACGAGCATCAAATTGACCCCACCCGCGACAGCCGCATTGCTCTCGCCGTTGCGTAAACTCTGGCAAGCTAGGTGTACGGCTACCAGCGAGGACGAGCACGCCGTATCTACCGCAATGCTCGGCCCCTGAAAACCAAACGTGTACGATACTCGACCGGCCGGAAAACAATGCCCATTTCCAGTCGTCGTATACGTGTCTTCTTGCTGAGGACCGGCCAGGGCGCTCAGCTCGGCATAGTCGTTGTTCATGATGCCGAGAAAAACACCCGTCTTGCTGCCCACGAGTCGCTCTTGAACCTGCCCAGCCCGTTCCAATGCCTCAGTGGTGACCTCGAGCAATAGCCTTTGCTGAGGGTCCATTTTCGACGCTTCGCGTGGCGATATGCCGAAGAATTGCGCGTCGAAAAGGTCCACGTGCTCCAGAAATGCGCCCCACCGGACGGCGCGGGCTTCAGGATCCGGAGGTTGTTCCGAATCGAGCCGCCAGCGCGAAGGAGGTACTTCCGTGATGGCGTCGACCCTTTCCTCCAGCAACCGGAAAAACAACTCTGGGGTATTCGCGCCTCCCGGAAATCGGCAAGCCATTCCGATGATGGCGATAGGCTCGTTTCGCGAACGCTCCAGGCTCTCGACTTTGCCTCGCAATTTTTGAATCGTGACGATCGCTCGTTGCATCGAGGATAGATTCGACGCAGGTGCGGAATCGTCTTCAGAAAAACCGGGCGAGGGCGTGTCGAGACGTTTCGTCGTCACTGCAGGTAATCCTCCGAGCGGGCCAGCTCCTCCTCAAGGAGCAATTCGGCTTCCGCAGCCGACATTTGCCGAATGGTCACTGCGCCTTGTTTGGCCCCCTCGGGACCGGACTTGTTGGATGAACGATCGCTTTGCATTGCCGAGCCAGTTGCTGTCAGTTGTCCAGTATCCGATGCGCGCGGTTTGTTTCCGGTGAGGCCCATTCGCTCCAACAAGTAATCAGCAAGCGATGCAGGATTCAGATACGTAAAGAGCAGAGTGGCCGACAGACGAACACCCAGACTAGATTCCAACCGGTTACGCAATTCGAGACTCAAGAGTGAATCCATACCGAGACTCGTGAAAGAGGAAAGTCTATCGATCCGCGAAATATCCAACCGCAAGACCTGACCGACGTGTTCGAGAATATGAAATTCCAGCGCCGCCAGTCGCTCTGGAACCGGACGCTTTTCCAGGGATTGCCTGAACGATACTCGGCTCGAAGATGGTTGATCCGTAGACTTCTTTTCTCGCTGCAACTCGGACCAGAATGGGCTTGCCGCAATCTGTGGATAAAATTCGACCCATTGGTGGACCGCCAGACGCAAAATCCCTACTTCCGCACGGGGGCGATCCAACAGTCGTGAAAACGCAGCCAGTCCTTGGGCCGGCGTCAAGCTTTCAATGCCTCGATACGATAGGCGCTGCCCTCGGCTGTCCTGCGCCGCCGCGAGCCCGATGTCCGCGAACGGGCCCCAATGAATGCTCGTTCCGGGCAAACCGAGCCGTCGACGCGCATGCGCCAAAGCATCCATGAACGCATTGCCTGCCGCATAATTGGCCTGTCCCGGAGCGCCGAGCAGCGAGGCGACGGACGAGTAGAGCACAAAGAAATCGAGCGGTTTGTCCGCGGTCAAAGTATGCAAATGGTACGCACCAAAGACTTTTGACTCGATCACTCGCCAAAAGCGCTCGGCATCCATTTCCAAAAGCGTTCGATCGTCGAGAATACCGGCGGCATGCACGACACCTCGCAGCGGAGGCATGCGCTCCTCGAGCAAGGCGAACATATTTGCCGTTTGCTCGGCATTGGCGATGTCCGCATGAGCCACGAGCACATGCGCACCACTCTTTTCCATGCGCGCAACGGCATCTTGCGCCGCCGCAGAAGGCTCGCTGCGCGATACCAACGCAATGTTGCGCGCGCCGTGCTCCACCATCCATTGAGCGAGCGAAAGACCTAGGCCACCGAGACCTCCCGTTATCAAATACGTCGCATCCGATCGCAGACCACCCCGTGGTCGCTGTGCCGGAAGAATGTGCGTCTGCGGATCGCTCAGATCGATGACGACCTTTCCAATGTGTTGCGCCTGCGCCATGAACTGGAATGCCGCACGCAACTCGTTTGCAGGGAAAATTCGCATGGGCAGAGGCTGAAACACGCCCATATCGAAAAGCTGCACCACTTCGCGCAAAAGCGATCCCAAAAGTGCGGGACGTTCTTGCGCCATTCCAGGCAGGTCGACCGAAGAGAATGATACACTTCGGCGCAGCGCACTCATTTGGGTATTCAGATAAATGTCCCGCTTGCTCAATTCCACGAAGCGACCATAAGGCGCCAAAAGCTCCAGGCTTCGTGTGCGAGCGTCCCCTGTCAGCGTATTGAGCACGACATCGACACCTTGCCCCGCGGTCTTGTCGACCACATCGTCCCCGAACGACAACGATCGCGAATCCATGATGTGTTCGATGCCGATTGATCGCAGGTACGCGCGTTTCTCGTCACTGCCTGCGGTGGCAAAAATCTCCGCTTGCAGCACTCGAGCCATCTGAATGGCAGCGAGCCCCGTTCCACCCGCCGCCGTATGAATTAAGATTCGCTCGTCGTGGCCCAGCCGCACCAGCTTGTTCAGTGCATAATAAACCGTTACGAATGCGACTGGAATGGACGCCGCCTCGGCAAACGACAGCTTGGCGGGCTTGGGCGCGACGAACTCCGCAATCGTGATCACGTGCGATGCCATTGAATTCGGTGCAAATGCGACGACCTCCTGCCCCACAGCAAGGCCTTCGACGCCCGGACCCACTGCAACGATCCGCCCGGCGCATTCCATTCCAAAATGCATCGGCTCGCCAGATGTGACGGGCAGCGTGCCCATTGCTTTCATTACATCTGGGAAACCCAGGCCCGCAGCCTCGACCTGAATCTCGACTTCTCCGAGCCCCAGAGTTTTTTGCGCGAATTCTCGCAATACGAGTTGGTCGAGAGCTCCAACTTCGACACCCTCGAGGCGATAAGCCCGACCACTTGCCGGCTCCACCGGTAGTCTCGCGTCGGCTGGATCCACAGTCGCAAACGAGCTTTTCACGAGGCGCGCTACGAACCGACCCTCTTTGCGATATGCGACTTGATCCTCACGACTGCGCGACGAGATCTCACGCCAAAGCAGCGAGGCCTCGTCCGAGCTGCGGATCGGATCCATATCGATCCGCGTGCATTCCAGCTCCGGATGCTCCAGCGCAATGGTTCGTCCGAGGCCCCATATCGTTGCTTGACTGACGCAAATCGGCGTTTTATTCGATAGTACCGCTTGCGCTCCCGGCGTCACGAGCCATAGCCTCGGCATGTCCCGCCAGCCCTGCCGAGCCATGGCTTGGACCAGGTACATTACGCTGACACATCCACGCTCGATGTCCTGGTGAATCGTTTCGGCATTCGTATTTTCCCATAAGGACGAGTCGAGCGCGAACATGTGCACAATGCCTTTGCATGCCACTTCGCGTCCGAATGCTTCGCGCAAGAGCCTTTGATAATGCTCAGGGTTGCCCGGCTCGATTTCGTATAGCCCCGCTTCGACCCGTGCAAACCGATTGCCCGGACGAACCCGCACACATGCCTCACCGCGCGTAATCAATAAGAAGGATATAGATGCCGCGGTGCCCCCTTCATCAATGAAGAGTAGCCAGGCGCTCGGCCCAATAGGAGGTTTGGCCCGTGCCGGCTCGGCATCGAGCTCTTTCTTGCGCCATTCGAGTACGTACACCGCGTCATCGAGCGCAGACGCCGACGTGGCTTTGCTGCTTTCGAGCTGCTTTATGCGCAGGCCATTGACTTCCACAACGACGCGTCCTTCGGCGTCAATCACGAAAACATCGCCAGCCACGTTCGAGCTATCGTCGCTCGGGTGTAATTCCGCATGCACCCAAATATCGGCTCCTGGTGCGCGATGAATGCGCAAACGGTCCGCGCCGGAAAGGACGTACGTGCCCGTGATTGCTTTTACAGCGCTGAGGTGCAAGCCCATGAGCACCTGAAAACAAGTGTCGAGCAATGCAGGATGCACTTGATACTTGCTTGCCGTCGCGGAATGGTCTGGATGCAGGTACGCGCGTGCCAATGCCTCATTCGTACCGAGCCAGAAGGTGTCAATACCGCGAAATCCCTTGCCGTACACAAGCCCGCCCTTTTCCATGCGGGCGTAGATATCGTTTGACGTCAAAACATTCGAGCATCGGGCCTGGATCACGCGCGGGCGATCTCTGGCAATGCGCGCTCCCGACACGCCCAGCCCCATGCGCACTTTGCCTGAGGCATGCTGTACCCACGACGCTTCTCCCACGTTCCGACTCGAAATACGAAAGGTGGCGCGCTCCGGCGTGTCGTCGACCAGCACGACTTGAATGCGCCGATCAGGCTCCTTCGTAATGGGCAGCAAACGCTCGAACAATACTTCCTCAAGCATTGTTGGCGCATTGCCGTGCAATTCAGCCACGGCTGCCAACGCCATTTCTACATACCCAGCGCCCGGGAATACGGGCTCGCCGGCAACGCGATGATCTGCCAGGTACGGCAAAGCCCCGATGCTGATCGTGGTCTCCCAAATGTGCAACGTAGGCTCGACCGAAAGAATCAATGCCGATCCGAGCAGCGGGTGAGCATCTGGATCGATGATGGGTGATGCGTGCAGGCGCGATGCGGGCAAACGCGAACGGACGTCATCGGGAAGCCAATAGCGATCCCTTTGCCACGGATAGGTCGGCAAAGACAAACACCGCCCAGCACGCGGAAAAAGTCGATTCCACGCCAACTCGTAACCATGCACGTGCAGCGTCCCAAGCGCATCGACCATGCAACGCCGCTCGACTTCGTTGCGCTTCAAGGACGCAATGGCCACTCCGTCTTTCGACAATTCGCGTAGCGTGTCTTCTATGGAATGCACCAACATCGGATGCGGGCTGATTTCCAGAAACAACGTCTGCCCGTCGGTCAGCGATTGCGTAATGGCTCGTCCAAACAGCACCGGCGCTCGTAAATTGTTCACCCAATAGGACGAATCCAGCTCCGTTCCGACGATGAATCCTCCCGTAACCGTCGAGCGCATTTTCAATGCAGCCGGGCGCGGTTGCAATCCATCGAGCGCTGTCGCAAGGTCATCCAATAGACCGTCCATTTGCGGGCTGTGTGACGCGACGTCGACTTTGATGCGCCGGAAGAATATGCCGCGCTCTTCGACTTTCGCAAGCACTTCGTCGAGCGCTCCAGGATCGCCCGATAACACGGTTGCCCGTGGCCCATTATTTACCGCTACGCTCAGCGTTCCAGCATAACCGTCGAGCAATAGTTCGGCTTCCGCCATCGGCAGTTCGACACTGGCCATGGCGCCTTGCCCAGCAACTCGCTTGAGCAATTTGCTACGCCGGCAAATAATCCGCACTGCATCGTCGAGCGACAACGCGCCTGCAACATGCGCAGCAGCAATCTCGCCCATGCTATGCCCAATGACGCAATCGGGCTCGACGCCCCAAGAGCGCCATAATGCAGCCAAAGCCACTTGAATGGCGAAAAGCATGGGCTGTACGACATCGATACGAGCAAGCTGCGAATGCGCTTCATCGGCCAGAATCTCGTCAATGACCGAAAAACCCGATTCGCGCCGCACGTACACGTCGCAAGCTTCGATGACTTCACGAAAGACTTGTTTTTGCTGGAAGAGGACTCGGCCCATCCCCACCCATTGCGATCCTTGCCCAGGAAAAACGAATACCAAGCCAGGACGACCGCCCACGGGCGCTGATGCTATACGCGTCGTCGAATGCTCTCGCCTGTCCGCAATGGCGCGTAGCCCTTCGATGATTTCGTTTCGAGCCCGTCCGATGACTACGGCTCGGGTGCGATGGTGTGCATGCCGCGCGCTCGACATATAACAGATATCACGAAGCGCCACTTTCTCGTCGCGTTCCATGAATTCAGCGAGCCGGCGAGCCGTGTCTCGCATGGCCGTGTCAATCTGACCGGAAACGGGGAGCAGGTGCACGTACCCATCCCGGTATTCTCGATTCTCTTCTCGTCGATTGATCACGCGCACGCCGTGCACGAACATCGTCCCCACGGCTTCCCGAATCGCCCGCCCTTCGTCCTCATTGCGCCAAAGCGCCGCGACCGCCGCAGAGGGTCCAGGTCTACCTGAATGACGAATGCATTCTTCAATCGATTGTTTGACAATTGGATGCGGTGACACCTCGAGAAACACCCCAATGCCATCGTCGAGCAACGTTTGAATGGCTGAAGCGAATCGTACAGGCTCGCGTAATTGGCGCGCCCAGTACGTGACATCCAGCTCTTCACCTCGAATGCGCTCGCCGGATAGACCCGAAATGATTGGCGTGTTGGAATTCGTGGGGTGCAGATCGAAGAGCTGGCGCGGCAATTCTTGCTTCAAATAATCCATTTGTGGCCCGTGCACGGCCACGCCAGTCTGGACCGGACGAGCAAACACACCGCGGGTAGCAAATGACGCCCCGAGCCCCGCCAATGCGCCGCCATCTCCCGTGAACACCGAAGATTTAGGGCTGGCCGCAATCGCGCAATGAATTCGGCCACCAGAATTGGCCGCAATGCTTTGCGCTTCGGCCCAATCCACTGCCGCCAGCAGCATGATGCCTTTGCCCGCGGACTTCTGCACGAGCTTCGATTGCTTCGTAATGACTCGGGCCGCATCCTCGAGCGACAATGCTCCCGCTACGTGCGCCGCCGCTACCTCACCAATGCTATGCCCAACCACTGCATCAGGCTCGATACCCAAATCGCGTAGTAGATCGGCAAGCGAAACCTGAAACGCGAACAATACGGGCCACATGATGTCGATGCGATCAGCCGCGACACGGGGGCAACCCGCCAGGATTTCGTCGAGCACCGACCAGCCGAGATATGGCTGCAGTACACGATCACAACGGACGATGGCGGCACGAAATGCCCGCTCGGAATGCACCATCGTGCGTCCCATTCCGGACCATTGCGAGCCTTGCCCCGAAAATACCCACGCCACGCGTTGAGTCTCCCGCACTGCTCCGCGGAATATCCCTCGCCCTTCCGCCCCAATACGCACTTCCTCGAGCCGCTGCCCAAGACCGCTTGCCGTGCTCGCGACGACCGCAACGCGCTGTCCTACGCCTTTTGTCGGGCCATGAATGACCCGTTCGCCCAATGCATCGTCCCGACGAACCTCGTCCAGCGTCTCCTCAATTGCCGCATCCAGCGCTGCGTCCGAACCCGCTTCGACTAGCGCCACGCTTGCCGTTGGACGCGGCATGCTCTCCAAAATCACATGCGCGTTTGTCCCGCCATACCCAAATGAACTAACGCCTGCCCGACGGCGTTCCTCCTCCGGCGCAGGCCACGGCTCTACCTTCGCCACCACCCGAAGATGCAGCGCCTCGAAATCGATATTCGGATTCGGCGTCTCGAAATGCAGACTCGGCGGCAGCGCGTCGTGATGCATGGCGAGCGCCACTTTCATCAGCCCCGCAATGCCCGCCGCTGCCTCGAGGTGACCGATGTTCGTCTTTACCGAACCAATGTGCAGCTCCCGATCTGGCGGCATTTCTGCGCCAATCACCATCCCCAGCGCTTTGGCCTCGATGGGATCCCCAAGCGGCGTTCCCGTGCCGTGCGCTTCGACGTAATGCAAATCAGCCGGCGCAATGCCTGCTGCTCGGCACGCGTCCCGCAACATTGCCTCTTGAGCTTTCGGATTCGGTGCCGTCAGACCATTGCTCGCGCCGTCGTTGTTTACCGCGCTTCCACGAATTATGGCATAAATGCGATCCCCATCCCGCAATGCATCGGACAGCCGCTTGAGCACGACAATGCCCGCTCCTTCGCTGCGCACGTACCCATTGCCTTGCGCATCGAATGCCCTACAGCGACCATCCGGGCTCATCGCACCAAGCTTGGTGAAACCCATCGTCGTTTCGGGCACGAGCATCAAACTCACGCCACCCGCGAGCGCGACCGACGATTCACCACTACGCAAACTCTGACAGGCCAAATGCACCGCGACGATCGACGACGAACACGCCGTGTCCACCGTCATGCTCGGACCTTGCAGCCCAAACACGTACGACACTCGATTCGCAATGATGCACGCCGCGCCGCCCGTGCTCGTATGCGATGTGATCGAGTCCCACCCCGCACGATCCTGTAGCAGCGCGTGATCCATGAACAGCGCACCCAGGAAAACACCCGTTCGGCTATCTTTCAGCGATGGCGGCGGAACCCCCGCATCCTCGAGCGCCTCCCATGACAACTCGAGCGCCAAACGCTGTTGCGGATCCATCTGCACCGCTTCGCGCGGCGAAATCCCGAAGAACTGCGGATCGAACTGATCGACTCGATCGAGGAATCCGCCCCAACGCGTGTTGATCTTTCCCGCGGAAGTACCGTCAGGATCGTAGAGCGTCGCGGCATCCCAACGATCACGCGGAACCTCCGTGATCGCATCCACGCCGTCTCGCAATAGCTGCCAAAATGCGTCTGGATTCGGCGCCTTCGGAAAGCGACACGCCAGGCCAACAATCGCCACAGGCTCGCTCGCGTCCGTCACATTGGGCGGCGGCGGAATCGATGACCGCGGAGATGCTGAAGCCGTATCCTCTGTCAAGTGCTTCGCAAGCGCTCGCGGCGTCGGAAATTCCCACACGAGCATCGGCGGAAGCGTCCGACCTAAATGCTGTGACAAGTCCGCGATGAGCCGCATCGCTCCAAGCGAATCAAGCCCGTAACGGTGGAATCGTTCGCGCGGATCGATGGCGCGCGGTTCCATCCCGCGCAACTCCGCGAGGCGAGACACGAGCCAAACTTCGAGGTCATCTGCGTTGGGGAAACTCATCGCCGCGCAACCAAACCCCGCTTCCTCGATGCCTCCACTCGCCCGCCATCAACGCTCGTCAATGCAACTCGCTCAATCAAAACAAGCACTCGGCGAACCCTCGCAAGCAGACTTCATAGTCCGCTCAAGAAGCCTATCCGCTGCAGCAATCAAAGGATGTGCCTTTTTGGGCATCGTGTACTTCTTACGCAAACGGTGCCCGGCGTCCACGTGGTTCGCATGCGCAAACCGCGAGCATCACCACACGTTTGCCGCATCTGCTTGAAACATCACGCATCCATCAACGCACTATCCGTTTACAGCCAAAGCAATCACCACTGCATCTGCGCTCGCGTGGCACGCCAAACTCAGTTGCCCGCGCTCTCTTCCTTCGGCGCAGGCGGCAGCGGAGGCTTCCCAGGCGGGGGACGGTAACCAGGTTTGCGATACGTCAAAATTGCAATCTTCTCGTGCCTGTACGGGTGGGTTTGTCCAGGGAGCGGACACTGATC
>CAZETM010000238.1:0-12070 GCA_964514885.1 uncultured Polyangium sp.
AGGGCAATGGGCATGGCTACCTCGAATTTGATGATCATCGAGCCGAGCGACCGACAAGTTGCCATTGTCGGCAAGGTTATCGACAGCATTACGAAACGCGCGATGGCGGGCGTGACGGTCGAATTAACGACTATGCCGGCGGCGTTTCAAGGTTGGCTGGCTCGGCGCGCGCTGGCCCACGGTGACCGCTGGGCAGCCATGACCGACCGGCCGGATCGTAAAGTGACGTCCGATGACGGCTCGTTTTGGCTCATGGATCTACCGAATGGCGATTACCAGGTTTCTTGCTCGTTGTCCTCGGGCGCGAATCGATATGGTGCGGTGACAAAACCGGCCACCATTTCGCGCGTGGATGGTCGGATCGTGGCCTGCCGGGTGGCCGTGGAGCTGCCGCCGACGGGGCTGAAAGGTCGCGTCGTGAGGCCCAAAGATGGGGAGAACGTTCCCGTGGTGATGGCCAAGGTTCGTCTTTCTGGACACGACGAAGCGGCATGGAGCGATGCCGAGGGTAAGTTCTCTCTGACAGGCGTTCATCCCGGAACGGATCGCTTGTCCATTACCGCACGAGGGTACGTGCCGGCATCGTCTTTGCGGACACTGGTGCGAGGCTCGATCCTCGATGCAGGCGATATCAATCTCGATCTCGATCCCGATTCGTAGTGACATCGGGACCTTGGCTACGGATTCACGAATTCTTGACGACGGGAGCAAAGAGATGACACAAAAGAAATCACCGGGCGTTTATGTCGACGAAGTGGCTTTGGGCGCGGGTCCCATTGCTGGCGTGGGAACCAGCACGGCGGCGTTCGTGGGTGCGTACAAACCGAGTGACATTGTAGGCACTAGCGAGAAAGGTCCCGCTGTCGGCGTCGTGATCATGATCACTAACTTCACGGAATTCAAAGATTCCTTCGGGGACTTTTCGGCAACAAATGAAGGCCAAAACATTCTGGCCCACGCGGTGTACGGGTTCTTCAATAACGGGGGCACCCGTTGCTACGTGACGCGAATCGACGCAGCCGCGGGCTTGCTAGCGGCGCTCGAGCTATTCGACGCGATTGACGATATCTCCACCGTTGCGGCGCCGGGCGTGGCCACGACGTTGGCGACGTGGGAATGTTTGTCCAACCATTGCAAAAATTCCAAAACGCGCTTCGGGATCGTCGACGCGCCGCAGAACACGAATTGGAGAACGCCGGCGACGCTGCCGGCGACGGCGCCGCCGAGCCTCGTGACATTGTCACCTTATGTAGCGCTCTACTTTCCTTGGATTCAAGTGCACGATCCGGCGACGAAAAAGCCCAAATTCGTTCCGCCTAGCGGTCACATGGCAGGAATCTATGCACGCGTCGACGGCGAACGAGGTGTGCACAAGGCTCCGGCGAACGAGCCTATCTTTGGCGCGCTTGGGCTCCAATATGCAACGACCCAAAGCCAACAGGACGAGCTCAACCCGCTGGGGATCAACTGCATTCGTCGGATGAACGGTGCGGTTCGGGTATGGGGAGCGCGAACGGCGAGTTGGGGACCGGGCGACGAATTCAAATACATCAGCACGCGGCGGCTGTTCAATTACCTCCGGGGCTCGATCGACCTAGGCACGCAATGGGCGGTGTTCGAGCCGAACAACCATCAGCTCTGGGCCAAGATCACGCGCAACGTTAGCGCGTTTCTGACGACGGTGTGGAGCACGGGCGCCCTGCTCGGGTTGAAGCCGGAAGACGCATTTTTCGTGAAATGCGACGCCGAGAACAACCCTCCTGAAAGCCGGGACAATGGAACCGTCGTGGCCGAGATTGGTGTGGCCATTACGAAGCCGGCGGAATTCGTCGTCTTCAGGCTGGGTCAACGTACGAACGCTTGACGATGACTGCAAACTCGAAACTTGGTGATTCGCTTACGTTGGAGTAAATAAAATGCCCACATATTCGTCTCCCGGTGTTTACGTCGAAGAGGTCCCGCTTGGCGCAGGACCGATTACCGGCGTCGGAACCAGCACTGCCGCTTTCATTGGTGCATATACGCACGCGAAGGACGAACTGGCAAAGGTTGGCGACGTCAAACTGCTCACGAACTTCACCGAATTCAAAAAATCGTTCGGCGATTTTACTGAATTCGCGGCCGACGCGGGGCACAACCAATTGGCCCATGCCGTCTACGGTTTTTTCAACAATGGTGGCACGCGTTGCTACGTGACGCGCGTGGCGGCCGTGGCCGGCTTGGAGGCTGCACTGGCGCTGTTCGAGGCCATTGACGACATTTCGATCGTCGCCGCGCCCGGACTGGCCACGAGTGTGGTCCAATGGAACCTCATCGCCGCACATTGTTTCAAGATGAAAACGCGTTTCGGAATCATCGATCCGCCAGGCGCAGCCGATTGGAGGAAGCTACCGGTGCCGCAGGATGGAGTGATTCCACCGGCGAATATGACTCTGCCGTCGCCGTCGCCCAATTGCGCAATCTACTTTCCTTGGATTACGGTGTACGATCCGGTTTCCAAGGCGAACAAGAAGGTCCCCCCGAGTGGGCATATCGCAGGCGTTTACGCGCGTGTGGATGCGCAGCGGGGCGTGCACAAGGCGCCGGCGAACGAGCCGATCTACGGTGCATTGGATCTCGAGTTTGCCGTGAGCCAAGCCAAACAGGATGGTCTCAATCCCATCGGGATCAATTGCATTCGCAAAATGAACGGGAACATTCTGGTGTGGGGCGCGCGTACGGTGAGTTCGAAGGACGGGGAAGAATTCAAGTACGTGAGCACGCGACGCCTGTTCAATTACCTGCGGGCATCCATCGAACAGGGGACGCAATGGGCGGTATTCGAACCGAACAACCATGCGCTCTGGGCCAAGCTGACGCGCAACATGAATGCGTTTCTCACGACGGTCTGGAGCACGGGGGCGCTTGTCGGTCTGAAACCCGAAGAAGCATTCTACGTGAAATGCGACGCCGAGAACAACCCGCCTGCGAATCGCGAGGCGGGGCTCGTCGTGGCAGAAATTGGCGTAGCCATCTCGAAACCCGCCGAGTTTGTCGTGTTCAAACTCGGTCAACGCATCGCCTCGAACTGAGAAAGCGTGGACCCGATGGACATGAAGACACCCGGTTTGTACCTCAACGAGGTCATGACGAGCCCGAAGCCCGCCTTCGCGCTGGGTGTGCCGGCTTTTCTTGGGATCGGTGGCCCTCCCTTGGAAAACCCGGTGTCCACATTCTGGGCCGCATTGGAAGCATCCGCGGAAAAGTGTGTCGTTCCCATGAGCGCAGCTCGTTTTTCGATGCTCCAGGAAAACGGTACGCTGCCAATTTCGTCGGAAAGCCATCTGGGGCTCGCGCTGCGTGGCTTTTTCGATAATGGCGGTCGTGAATGCATTCTCGTGGCTCCTCTTTCCGGAGGGGGCATCTTGGAAATGAAACGGCAACTCGATGCGCTCGATGCGGAATCGGGATTCGACCTGGTGTGCGCCCCGGACCTGGTACGACTTGGCAACGATGCAATGGTGGAACTGCAAGTAGAAATGCTTCGGTTTTGCCAAATGCGTGGAGATTGCTTCGCCATTCTCGATTCCACGCGCTGCCCTGGGATCGATCTATCGGCGGAGCTGGGTGCGGTGGAAGCCCATCGCGCGAGCTTGGTTGAAGAGCTTCGCGTGGGCGGCATCGAATCCGCCAATGGAGCGATGTACGTGCCGTGGTTCAGGGTTCGGGAAGGGGCGAATATGGTGTTCGTTCCGCCGAGCGGGCACGTGGCGGGCGTGTATTCCCGGACGGATCGAATGTCGGGAGTACACAAGGCGCCGGCGAATGAAATCGTTCAAGGGGTCGTGGACGTGGAGATTCGGTTGCAGGCACATCAGCAGGAACAGTTGAATTCGCCTGACGTCAATTGTGTGCGCGTTTTTCCAGGACGCGGAATACGCATTTGGGGGGCGCGTACATTGAGCACGGGGATGTACGTGAACCAGCGGCGGCTCATGCTGACCGTTCGCAGGTGGCTCGACAGCACGATGGGCAGCGTGGTGTTCGAACCGAACAACTTGACGTTGTGGATTCGTATTCGGAGGGAGGTGAGTGCATTTCTTACGCGTATCTACGAGGCAGGCACGCTTCGAGGGCGCACGCCGGAGCAGGCTTTTTACGTGAAGTGTGACGCGGAGACAAACCCGCCTGCGGTGAGTGCCGAAGGGCGGGTGGTGACGGAAATAGGTTTGGCGCTCGAAAAACCGAGCGAGTTCGTCGTGGTACGTATCGTCTATGGTTCGGAGAGGACCGACGATGCCGGTGTTGCGCGAGCAGGTGTTTGAGGTTTGTTCAGCAAGAACAAAAGATTTCCGAAACAGGAGAATGGGACATGGCATTCGATAGAAAAGACCCGTTTGGTGGATACAACTTTGCGGTGGAGCTCGACGGGATCACCCGTATGGGGTTCAAGGAATGTTCGGGACTCGATAGCACGTCCGAAGCAACGAAGTATCGCGAGGGTATGGACGCGACGCTTGCGCAGCGACAGCTTCCGGGTCTGCTTTCGTTTTCGAATATCACGTTGAAGCGTGGCATTACGGACGATCACGCGTTGTGGGATTGGCGCAAGAGCGTCATTGATGGCAGTCCGGTGCGCCGCACGATTTCGATTATTCTTCGAAACGACAAGGGCGAAGAAAAAATCCGTTGGAATGTGAAGAATTGCTGGCCCACGAAATGGACCGGCCCCACCCTCGATGCTGCCTCGAGCGCCGTGGGCATCGAAACGCTGGAGCTTGCGCACGAGGGTGTGGAGGTGCAGCAATGGTAGAAGGACCGAGGCCCACGGAATTCCCGTTTGTGCTTCCACGTGGGTACGTGGGCCCGGATGGCGCCGTTCATCGAGACGGCGTCATGCGGCCATCGACGGCATTCGACGAAATCGCGCCGCTGAAAGACCCTCGTGTGCAAGCGAATCCGGGATATTTGTTGATCATTCTGCTTTCGCGGGTGATCACCAAGCTGGGAACGCTCGATTACGTCAATCCGAAGGTAATCGAGGGTCTTCTATCGGGCGATTTGGTTTTCTTGCAGGACTTGTATCGCCGCATCAATGAACACGGGCATTCGAGATTGCTCGTGTCTTGCCCCCATTGCAGTGGGGACTTCGAGGTGGAGACAGCCGTCCCGGGGGAAGCTTGAGCTACCCCTCGGACAGGTTGTTCGAGGAGGTAGCTTATCTGTCGATGTACGTGCATTGGTCGTACGACCACGTGATGCTCATGGACCACCGGGAACGGCGACGTTGGGTGACCGAAGTCGCGCGAATGAACGAGCAAAAAAACGAGCAATCGGGGCGCCGCGGATGACGAAGCGCGAGTGAAAGGAGCTTGGAATGTTTGCATTGCGTGGTAATGCTGCATTGTCGTTCGCCACCGGGGCGCTTGGGGTCCGCATGGATCCGTATATGGCGTTCAACTTTTTGGTCGAAATCGAAGGGCTCGTGATTGGGGGATTCCGCGATGTCTCGGGTCTCGAAAGCAGCATCGAAGTCCAGGAGGTTGCCGAAGGCGGCAGGAATGGATATCTCCACAAGCTTCCGGGCCCGACGAGATATCCGAACCTGGTGCTGTCGAAAGGGTTGACCGATATCGACGGGCTCTGGAGCTGGTACGACGACGTTTCTCGCGGGATCATCGTTCGGAGAAACGTGACCCTGATGGTGCTCGATGCGAGGCGAATGCCTGCCATGTGGTGGGACATTCGCGGCGCGTTGCCGGTGAAATGGACCGGACCGACATTTAATGCCGCGTCGGGCAGCGAAGTGGCGGTGGAATCGATTGAGTTGGTCCACAAGGGCATAGCCAAACCATTTGAAAACGCTGCACTGCTTGCAGCTCGTGCAGCGTTTTCAATGGCGACGTAGACGAAACGTGGACGGGAGGATGTCATGATGGGAATCGAGCGCCGCGCAGAATTTACCGGACAAGACGATTTCGACGTCGCTTTTGCACGGCGTCTTGCGCGGCGCGCGCGTCCTGGCGTAATCACGCTGGACGAGGTGCGTAGGATTTACGGTTGGCTCGAATATCTAGAGAAAAGAATGGCGCTTGCGAAAGAAATCGCGCAGCGTCATGGCTCGACGTCGGGAGCGTTTGCCAATGCAATGCCGATCGTGCATGCACAATGGCAAACCAATGGCGACGAGGAGACGCCCCGCGGTGACGTCAGGCCGTCCATTGACACACGAACCACACGGGTCGTGTCGCACAGCGTCGAAACAGTGGTCGAAAGAACGGTGGTGGTCGTGCACGCTCGGCGGGTGCCGGAGGAAAATGGAATCGTCGCCGAAAACAATGCGATACGAAATGAAACGGCCGTGGAGCCAATGGTGCACGCGGACAAACCTCAGCGGGGATTCGCGTCGCATGCCGAGCAAACAGTCGAAACATCGACGGTAACATCGGAATTGGTCGTGCACACGCGGAAGGTGCTCGACGAAAATGAGTTTGTCGCAAAAAGCAAAACGACAGGAAATGAAACGGCCGTGGCGCCAATGGTGCACGCGGACAAACCAAAACGTTTGGCGGACGAAACCCAGAGAGCATACGCGCCGCCAGCCATGGAGCATCCGCGGGGCACGGTGGACGTGGTCGAGCGCCGTGTCGAAATCGAGACGACGGCAGTGTCCGCGACGCCCCTGCCTACAAAGGCGGAGGTTCTCGCAACGGAAAACTCCGCGCCGATTTCCATGCCGCACGCGGTCACGCCATCGACGTCGCCGAACATGCCGGATGCCGGCGGTCGATACGTAATGCCTGCGGCGCGGAGAAGCCCGCGGGTCGAGCAGCGTGGGCCGATTGCAGCGACGCACGCCATCGATACGCAGAACGTAGTGAAATCAACTGCGCAATCGCTGGCAAGCGTGAACAGCGCCGAATCGGTCGTCGTTCGACCTACGACTTCGGATGTTGACTCGGTTTTGACGTCCGTGCACCACGTGGAAATGTCGCATCGGCGGGTCGATATCGAGTCGACCACGCACATGCTTCATACACGGGGTACACGGACGAGCGACGCGGAGACAGGTTTGCCCCGTGTTATGCCGCGACAAACACCCGGGGAAACGAGCAATACGACCGTGCCGTCATTGCCACGCGTGCGGGAGGGTTTACCGAGCCAACATTCCGATTCGAAAGCACAACAACCTTCTGCGGTATTGCATGAAACGACGGTCGTGAAGCCCAAGCAGGAGCCGAAGATTGCGGCAGCCGCGGTCGTTCCAGCTCTTCCGCATCCGGCGATAGGCGGTTTTGGTGTTGCAGCGTCGGTATCGGAACAGGCGTCCACGCGGGCTGCGAATACGCATGCAGGAGCAAAATCCACATTGGACGATACCAATATGTCCCAACGTGACACCAAAAGCGACATGAAGGCGACCACTTCGAATCCGGCAGCGATCGACATCGATGTGTTGACGGACAAAGTGCAGCGGAAAATCTTCAGACAGCTCGCAACGGAATGGGAGCGAAAGGGAAGCTTGCGATGAATTCGGAATTCGCACCACTCACCATCACGCACGAGACGAACTCGAGATTGCGCTTCGACAGCCACGCCATCAAAACGCTGTTCAACCCTAGCGAATTGACATACACGAAGAAGGCCAATTGGGAGAAAGCAGACGCGGCCATTCGCGGGGTGCAGTCTCTCGAGTTCAAATCGAGCGAGCTCGAGACGCTTGCTTTGAGTCTTTTTTTCGACACGTACGAGACTGCAGCGAATGGCGGCCTCAGCGACATTTTGGGCACGGGTGGCAAGCCGGAAGTAGAATCGATGACGCTGAAGTGCGAGAGCGTCCTGAATCATACGTCGAGAGTGCTACGTTTGCTGGGGTATTCTCCGACGCTCCATAGGCCGCCCATTTGTCTGTTGGCGTGGGGGAAAGCTGTCATTTTTCGAGGCGTGTTGGATAGCGTCACGCAAAAGCTGACGATGTTCCTCGACGACGGAACGCCGGTGCGTGCGACCTTGGAGTGCAATTTCACGCAATACCATTCCATGGACGCCGGACTCGTAGCGAAAGTGGATCCGGGCAACGACAAGTTACAATATATAGTTTTGCCAGGCGATACACTGGAGAGCATTGCGAGCTTCATGTATGAGGATCCAACGAAATGGCGGGAGATTGCAGAGGAAAATAAGATCGACAATCCGAAGGAACTCGAGCTCGGTAAAATTCTCGAGATCCCGTCATTGCGGTAAGGAAGGGGAATGTCGTGGCGATCGAAACACTGACCACCGGGATAGCACGCGTCGAAGTCACCATTGATGGAACGCCATTGCCGAGCGATGCTTACCGTGACTTGACGAACGTCGATGTGCACGACGATTTGGAAGTGCCTTCCATGTTTTCGTTGAGACTTACTTCGTTGAAAAATGGCAGCGTCGAAGATTCATGGGCCGATGACAAGCTTTTTGCCTTGGGTGGCGTGGTCGAGATCTCCCTCGGGCACGGCGACAAACTCGAGCTGGTGATCACGGGGGAAATCACCGGGCTCGACTTGGAGCTGGAGGCGGGCAACGTGCCGGCGGTCGTCGTGCGTGGTTACGACATGCGTCATCGAATGCTTCGAGGGACCAAGACGCGGTCGTATGTGGAGATGACGGACAGCGACATTGCGTCGAAGATTGCGTCGGACCAGGGATTGTCGGTGGAGAGTATCGATAGCAAGGTAAAACACGCGTACGTGCTTCAACATGCGCAATCGGATTTGGAGTTTCTTCGAGATCGCGCGCTCGCGATTGGGTATGAAGTGCTTGTCAAGAGCGAGACGCTGCATTTCAGGCCGATTGGGACCGATGAGCAACCTACGCTGGTATTGGCAGCGGATCGCGATTTGCTCGAGTTTTTTCCACGCATGACGACGCGTGATCAGGTCGGTTCGGTGGAAGTGCGCGGCTGGGATCCCAAAGAGAAAAGGACCATTTTGGGCAAAGCCAAGGCAGGCGAAAACACGCTCACGAACCCCGATGCAGGGGCGAAGCTGTCCGACGAAGCTTTCGGCGATTCAGTCGTGTCGGAGGTTCGTCTTCCCATATCGTCACAGGACGAAGCGGATCTTTACGCATTGAAACAACTCGAAGAATTCGCAGCGACCTTCGTGACCGCCGATGGGCTTTGCTTTGGACGTCCGGACCTTCGTGCAGGCAGGATTCTCGACATCCAAAAAATTGGCAAGCGATTCAGCGGCAAATACAACGTGGCTTCGGCATTGCATGCGTACGCTTCAAAATCGGGATATCGGACCAGTTTTGCCGCAAAGAAGGATGCAACATGAACGGCTTCGACCTTTTGACATCGCCGCGGTCGGCCGATCGCAAAACGCGCCAACGTATTCATGGTGCCGTCATCGGTATCGTGACGAGCAACGAGGACCCCGACAAACTGGGTCGGGTCAAGGTTCGTTTTCCTTGGCTCACGGACGACGATGCGAGTCATTGGGCGCGGGTTTCGTCACCTATGGCGGGAAACGGCCGCGGATTGTATTTGTTGCCCGAGATCGATGACGAGGTGCTGGTGGTGTTCGAGCAAGGAATCATCGAGCACCCCTACGTGATCGGCGCACTCTGGAATGGCAAAGACAAACCACCCGCGGAAAACTCGGATGGGAAAAACAATTGCCGGGTCCTGAAGTCGCGCAGCGGCCATATCATCGTGCTCGATGATACCGATGGCGATGAAAAAATCATAATTCGCGACAAGAGCGGTGAAACCGAAATCGTCATGGATGTGAAAGGAGAATCGCTCACGATTACATCCAAGAAAGATTTGAACCTGAACGCCGGGGGCAACATCAGCATTGCTGCCGATTCGAACGAGGTAGCGATAAAGTGCAAAAGTTTCCTCGTCGACGCTCGAGATTCGTTCGAGATCAAGTCGACGAAAAAGGGGACCATCAAGGCGGGCACGGCAATCGCCATTGATTGCATGCCCGGGGTCAACATCAACAGCGGTGCGCTGGAGGTGAAGTAATGCCTGGGTTTTTACTTCACGCAGGATCGACTGTGCTTTGCGCACATGGCGGGCAAGCGAAATCGCCTGCACCGGTGCCGCGGGTGACGGTAATGGGACAACCCGTCGTGACGCAGCCCGTTCCGTATGTCGTGTCCGGTTGTCCGAACGTGCCGGGGGGGTTGCCAACACCGTGTGTCGCTGCGCAATGGGTCGTCGCGGCAGCACGCGTGAAGGTGATGGGACAACCGGTGCTGCTCGCGGATAGTACGGCAATGTGTTTACCCAATGGCACGCCGGTGAATATCGTGCCCGCACAAACTCGCGTTCAAGGGATGTGAAAGGAAGCCGGAGGAAAGAGCCATGAACCAGGGATTTCTCGGAACCGGTTGGAAATACCATCTCGTCGAATCGAATGGGCAATTCGGCATCGGATTGCGCGGCGGGCAAATTGCCGAGGTGAGCGGTGAGGCGAATATTCGGCAATCGATTTGGTTGATTCTGGGGACGGCGCCCGGGGAACGCGTCATGCGACCCACGTTCGGCTGCGGCATCCACAATCTCGTATTCGGCACACCGACGGCCGGACTGCTGGGCAGTGTAATGCGCGAGGTGCGGACGGCGATATCATCTTGGGAACCCCGCGTCGAGGTGCTGAACGTCAATGCGTTCGTCGATGCTGGCGAGAGCAATCGTCTCGTGATCGACATCGAGCTGAAGATTCGTGCAACGAACACCAGCTTGAACATGGTTTACCCCTTTTATGTAAGTTGAGCTTCCAATGCCTATTCCTTGCCCCGCCATCGACAATCGCAGTTTCGACGACGTCGTACAAACGACTGAATCGCTCGCGTCCACGTATACGGATCCGGATCCGAAATGGGCGCCCGGCGAAAATCCCGATATGGGCTCGGCGCTCATTCGAATCTTCGGGCGCATGACCATGGACGTAATCGAGCGCATCAACAAGATGCCCGACCGTAACATGCTCGCGTTTTTGAACTTGATTGGCGTTGAGCCCTTGGCCGCCCGGCCGGCTCGAGTGGCCCTCACGTTCCATTCGGTCGAAGGGGCAATGCGCGACGTGCTCGTCCCGGCTGGAACGCGCGTTGCCGCAACACGCATGCGCGGCGACGGTGGAGCGATTGTCTTTGAAACGACCGACAATCTCGTGGTGAGCCAAGCGAATGTCGTATCGGTTTGGACGCACGTACCCACTGACGACAAATATGAGGATCATACGGCCATTGCCACTGGCGGCCAGCCTGGCTTTTTCGAGGCATTTGGAGCAGATACGTCTATCGACCACCGTCTGTTTATCGCCATCGACAAGCTCGTCGAATTGGCGGCGAACAAACAGGCGACCCTGACGATCGAATTTGCTTCTCCCAGTGACAGAGCCACGTGGGCAACAATGGCCGCGCACGTCGAGTGGCTCTTTTGGAATGGTTTGGCATGGGAATCCGTACCGGACGTGAGTACATCGAATGAGGGGACAACGAAATTCATCTATCACTTCATGGCTGTACCCCCAAGCATTCCCGTGGAGGTTCATGGCCGCAAGGGGCATTGGTTGTGCGCGCGATTGAATGCATGGTCGGCTGTTTCGATTCCGAAGATCACGGGCATATTGCTCAAGACGACCCTCAGCCAGGCAGGAATCACGCCGGACATGGCACTCCAGAGCGGCAGGCCGCTCGATATGACCATGGACTTCTACCCGCTTGGTCAACAACCGAAGTTTAATGATGCGTTGTACTTGGCCAGCAATTCGGTGTTTGCCAGGGCCAAAGCAAGCGTTACGCTGAGCTTTACAAAATGCGCAGAGCAACTCCCCATAGGCACGGACACACCAACCCTCGCCTGGGAGGCGTTTAATGGAAAATCGTGGGTCGTGCTTGGGACATCCACGAAAGCCGGTACGGCGACGGCGGAGGGTGATGGCATGAGAACAGCGCTGGCCGGAATTTTCCTGATCGCCTGCGGTATAGTATCCGCCGCAACGCCCGAGCAGGTCGAATTTTTCGAGAAGCGCATTCGTCCCGTGCTGGCGCAGGAATGCTACGAATGCCACAGCACCGCCGGCAAGAAAAAAGG
>CAZETM010000239.1:0-12048 GCA_964514885.1 uncultured Polyangium sp.
GGTGCTCACGAGTCGCGGGTGTCCCTATCGCTGCGTGCATTGTTCCTCGAACCCGTCGTCACGCACGGGAGGAGACCTGGACAAACCCAAGACGCAAAGGCGGTATTCGCCGGCGTATCTCGATCGGCTCTTCGAGACGCTTCGGTCGCGTGGCGTGCGCCGCGTGCACTTGCTCGACGAGCTGGTGAACGTGAACGAGCGGCACTTCGATGCGGTCGTTGAGCTTCTGGAGAAGCATGACCTGCGGTTTGAAATTCCAAACGGCGTGCGCGCGGACTACGTTCTGGAACGGCACATCGCGGCGATGAAGGGGCGGCTTACGACGCTCAGCGTGAGCGCTGAAAGCGGCGTGCAACGCGTCGTGGATGAAGTGGTCGACAAACAGCTTGATCTGAAGGCGATTCGTGATGTCGCCCAGCTAGCCAAGGCGGCTGAGTTGCCGCTGCTCGTGCACTTCATGATTGGTTTGCCCGGAGAAACTCGGAAGGAAATCAACGGCACGCTGGAGTTTGCCCTGGAACTTCACGAGCAAGCGAACGTGATTCCGAGTGTGCAATTTGCGACGCCGCTTCCGGGCACTCGACTCGGCGCGATGGCGGCGAAAGCGAAGCGATCTTTGCCGCTCGTGTCGGACTGGGGACCGCGGTTTCAGCAGGAGCCGACGATCGAAACGGATGCGTTTTCGCTGGAGGATTTGCGCAAGTTCAAGTGGACGTTCGATCAACGCATCCACGCAGCGGCGGGGCCGAAGAAGGTGATCATGAACGTCACCTACAAGTGCAACAACCGCTGCACGTTCTGCGCGACAGGCACACGCACGCAGTTCGATGGCAACTACGATCGGCAACGCGAGCTGCTCGTGAAGTACCGCAAGCTCGACGTGTCGCTGCTCGACTTCGACGGCGGGGAACCTACTTTGAACCCCAACCTTTTGCGTCTCGTTGCGTTTGCGAAGCGTATTGGGTACGAACGAGTCAATGTGACGACGAACGCGCGAATGGCGAGTTATGGCGACTTTGCCGAAAAGCTCGTGCATAGCGGTGTCACCAGCATTTTGACGAGCATTCACGGGCCTGACGCGCAGACACATGCGCAAAATGTCGGCGTTGCGGAGGCATTCGATCAAACCTGCGCGGGCGTGCGCAATTTCGTGCGTCTCGCGCCTGCGGGCGTGGAGCTCGGGGCGAACATTACGATTACGAAATCGAATCACATGAAGCTCGATGCCGTCGCGGCGCTCGTTTACGAATTGGGCTTGCGTTGGTTCAACATTCAATTCCTAACGCCTTTTGGTCGCGCGACGAGTTCGGTTTCTCCGGATACAACCGAAGCGGCAAACGAAGCCATGCGGGTCATCGACAAGTGGAAGGACCGTATCAAGTTTCAGGTCATCAATTTGCCATTCTGTTTCATGCCTGGGTACGAAGAATTCCTCATGGGCGATATGCTCAAGCTCGAACGGCACATGCTGTTCGTGAACAACGAGGAAGTGAATTTGTTTCAATATCTTCGCGAGCGGCGGGTGAAAAAGCCGGTATGCGAGTCATGCCCGCATGCGATATTTTGCGGAGGGTTTTACGAATTGGAAGACGTGCCCGAGCCAACGTGGCTGGTACGGCCGGAGGATTTGGTGCGACCAATCGCGCCCGAGGTTCCGCGGGCGTATTAGAATTAGGGCGAAACTTCCAACTCGCCGAACATTGCCGCGGCGTAGCGTTCGTCCATATCGATGGCTGCCGTTTTCGCGTCGCGGTCGATGGGATTGATTCCACAATATGCGACACTGGCCAGGTGCCTCCAGCGACCAGCTCGTTCCGGTTCGTCAGGAAGAACCGGCGTCGTACAGGTAAAACACCCGATCGTTGGGTAACCCATCGCGTGCAAGGGATTGACCACGACTTTGGAGTCGCTTTCGACCATGGCATTCAAGTCGTTGCGTTTGACGTATGCGAGTGGGTGGACGCGTAACGCGTTCAGTTCCGTATCGATATCGAAGATGCGCGTTTTGCCACGAGCGCCGCCTTCTTCGCGGCGAAGTGCGCTGACCAGCGCGTCGTAGCGACCTTTTTGCGCCAACAGCGGTTCGCGTTTGCGCAAATTACAGCAACGCTCTTGCCCTTCGTGGGTCATGTAAAGCAGACCCTCTTCAGCCGTTTGTTGGGCGAACGATCGAAATGGGACGCGCGTGATCACGCGTAGATGCGTGTGCGTACGCGCCAGCTCGTCGCGGGTCGCGAGTGTTTCGCGGTGCATGACGCCGGAGTCCACGAAAAGAACGTCGAAGTCGAGCGCTTCGCGGTCGGCAAGGCGACAGAGCAAAGATCCGGCGCGTTGCATGCCCGACAGGATGGCGGAGCGCGGACCGAAGACGCGGTGTACGAAACGAAGAATGTCGATGGGCTCGGCGCTGGAAAAGCGCTCGTTCAGGCCATCGAGAGACTCGGCGTTGATGCGCATGGCGGAGTAGGTAGCACAGCTTGCGAGATGGTTCGAAACTATGCGATGGTGCGCCTCCAAGGAGGTTGTGATGTCATCAGAAAAGAAGTCTCTTTATGCACGGCTTGGTGGTTACGATGCAATATCGGCCGTGGCCCATGACTTGATAACGCGGCTTCGGGCGGATTCGCAACTCGGACGATTCTGGGCTCATCGCGGCGAAGACGGAATCGTTCGAGAGAGGCAGCTATTGATTGATTTTCTGTGCGCGAGCGCAGGCGGGCCGGTGTATTACCGCGGTCGGGACATGGTGCTCACGCATCGAGGCATGCGCATCAGCGAAAATGATTGGAGCGTATTTCTGGGTCATGCCGGGGCCACGTTGGCGAAATTCGATGTCCCCGAGGCAGAGCGTAATGATGTCGTGTCGTTCGTGCTGAGCCTCAAAAAAGACATCGTCGAATAGCTGAGACTCGGCTGCGCGACCACATTCATTGCAGCGTCAGAATGTCGCTCCAACCCGTAAGCTCGCGCTTTTTTCCGTCATGACCATCGAAAACAGTTCGGTGGTAGGTCAGCGAGCAAGAATCGGTTCGAGTGTAATAGTTTTCGACCCAACTGAGCAAATTGTTCAGCATGGCGTCTTGAGCTTCGGCCGAGCGGTATTTGTGCGGCTCCCAAAGCCGTGCTCGATTGTTGGCCACGCACGCTGAGGCGCCCCCGTCGTAAATAGCCCTTGCTTTGTGGTGTTCCGTCGCCTAAGAGCCTGTTAAACACGCTCTAAAGGATCGTCCGTTCTATGCCCAGTTTTCCCTCGCAAGATCAGTTGTCAGGGCGGCTCGTCGATGACCTCGGGCGGCGGCGTTTTCTTTTCGTGACGGGTAAAGGTGGCGTCGGCAAAACGACGTTTTCCGCAGCGCTCGCCGTGGCGTTGGCCCGTGACGGCAAACGAGTGCTCGTGGCGTTGTGCAATACGAAGGAACGGCTTTCGGCGATTATGGGGACAAAACCCATCGGGGACGAAATCGTTCCGGTAGCCGAAAACGTGTGGGCGGTGAACATTTCGCCGGAAAAAGCGCTCTTCGAATATGGCGCCATGGTGCTCAAGGTGAAAGCCGTGGCGCATGCCGTATTCGATAATAAATACACGAGCGCATTCTTTCGCGCAGTGCCCGGTCTGTATGAATGGGCCATGCTGGGCAAAGCTTGGTTCCACACGACAGAATTGCTCGAAAATGGCAAAAACCGTTTTGACGTCGTGCTGCTCGATGCTCCCGCTACGGGCCACGGAATCGATATGCTTCGCGTGCCAAAGGTGATTCTCGATGTCGTGCCGCCGGGTGTATTGCGGCGTGATGCGGAAGCGGCATGGGCCATGTTTCGGGATCCCATTCAAAGTGGCGTCGTCGTCGTCACCCTTCCCGAAGAAATGCCCACGCAAGAAACGTTGGATCTCATCGCCACGATTGGGCGTGATCTTTCGCTGCCCGTGCTGCGGCTGATCGTCAATGGCGTGCTTCCGCCGCTGTTTTCACCCGAGGAACGCGATCGTTTGGCGGCCCAGTCGGAGCTGCTCACCATTGACGCTCCAGAAAAGACGAATGGCACTCCCCAATCGGCCCTCGTCGCAGGTGCTCGTCGAGCCGTACGCGAAAAAGTTCAGGCGGAAAGCCTGGAAAGGCTCGCCAAAGAATCTACCGTGCCACGCGTCCACTTGCCCTACCTGTTCGATGAAGCATCGACCGTGGAAGGCACGCGTATGCTCGCGAAGCTACTGTAGTAGCAATCAGTTTGGCAAGACAACTACGGCATACATACGCCGCTAGCGCATTTGTTGCTCACGCAATTCGTATTCGTCATGCACGCTTGACCATTTTTGAGCAGGCACGAGCCATCGACCGTGCAAGCCTTCGTCGCGCCGCACGTTCCCGGATCTTCCTGGCCGGCGGGTACGTTGATGCAATCACCGGCGTTTCCCGTCGCATTGCAGGTCATGCATACCCCTATACAAGACGCGCTGCAACAAACGCCATCGACACAATACCCGCTCAAACAATCATTCGAGTTCGAACAGGCATCGCCAGCGCACGTTTGACAGTCCTGTCCACCGCAATCGATGCCGGTTTCGTCGCCATTCTTCAGGCCGTCGACACACGATACGCACATATTCTGCATACACGTCGCTGGTACTTGGCAATCACTATCGACCACACAGTCGACACAAATGCCCATTCCGTCGCAGACGACACCGGGAGTGCACGCGGTTCCTGCGGGCGTAAGCGAAGTCGTCGCGCACTCGCCAGACTCGCATCCACGCGTAGCGCATTCGGACAACGACGGGCAATCCGCATCCGTCGAGCAAGGCTTCCCACCCGAAGACGATGATCCGGAAGTGGTCGGGTTGCTGGGCGCACCACCACCTTCGCCCTCATTGCTCGTCGTCAGTTCCAAACAACTGGCTGTTGCAACGAGACCCGCCATCCCGATTGCAATGAGCACCAACTTCGAGACATGAACTGCACGCATATATTCGCCCTCCGACCGTTTGGAAAGAATACCGTCGGTCCGGAAGAGCGTATAGACGCAATGTCGTGCCCAAGCGGCAAAGTCGTGCTCGAGGGCAAAAAAAGAGCGCCTACTCTACGGTGGGGGGGGTGTACCGGAGCAGGCGCTCGGCCAGAAGATGAAGCAACCATCGGGCCAACGTCAGCGTTATGGAATTTCGAGTCGTTACGGCTGCGTGGTCCGACGCGGATTTCAATTCTGAAAGGAAAGGCCATTGCAGCCTTTCACGTCCGGACCTGGCGCTGAAAGTTCGCTTACGCGATGGCAGAAACGTTATTTCACTCCTTCGCGCGACGGAGGAAAGTCGCCATTTGGCCGCGTGTCACGACATTGGTGGGGCAGAATAGTTTTTGAGCCGAATCGCAACCGGTCGTGATTCCTCCTGCCGCCAACGCATTGATGTTGGCTTGGTGGATGGAGTCGGCGTCGTCCACGAATGCGTCCGTTTGCGACGCGGCGAGCTTGAAGGCCTTGGCGAGGAAAGTTGCCATTTGCTCGCGCGTGACTTGTTGACTTGGGCAGAATTCGGTTCCCGCGACATTGCAGCCGCTCGTAATGCCTGCTGCGGCGACGGCATTGATGGCAGCTTCGTACGGCGAGCCATTGTCGTCCGTGAATCGTTCGGGACCGGCAGGAAGCTTCAACGCATTCGTCAGGAACACGGCCATTTGCCCTCGAGTCACGGTATCGTTCGGGCAATAGTTGCCATTGCCGCAGCCACTGACCAATCCTTGTTTGGCCAGCCAATCGATGTCGGCCTGATATGGCGAGCTACAGGTGTCAGCAAAGGATGCCGTGCAAACAGGCTCGCTGGGTTGCGAATTGCACGTTGCGCCAATTGGAAAGCCACCGGCTGGCGACTTGCGCATACGCGATTCCGTTCCCGGTCCCCACGAGCCATCTTCAGCAATCTTGTCGCCCGGATTGTTGCGGTTCCAAAGCTTTTGGAATGCGAGCACGTCGAGGCCGCGGTGATCGACCGAGCCTGCGCCGACATAGTCGAAATGCCACGGGTCGCTCGATCCGAGCCAGCGGAAACCATTGGCTTCGAGCGTGCTGCGCCAGGACGAATATTCCTGAATGTCGATGGCCATACCCGTTTCGTGGTTCGACAAACCGGGCTTCGCGGCGAGCGAAATGCCACAGCGGCCGTTTTGGTACCAATTGTAAAGCAAATATTGTTGGGCTGCCGTGCGTAGCATCGAATTGATCGTGAGCGTCTTGCTCGGGTTTGCCTTCATCGTCGCCTGCAACTTGTCGCGAGCAGGCTTTTGAATGAAAGCAAATACGCTCGACCCAGCCGATGCATTGGAAGTGAGCGTCAATGGCGCGAATGCACCAGGCTCGACGCAGTTGCCTTCTTCGATGATTTGTTGCGAAAGCCCTTTTACGCTAACCGTTCCGCACGTGCTCGCGGCTGCTTGGGCCACCGTTTGTCCAGAAAACCCCTCGACGAATTGATCAACGCCTTCATCGTGATTCTCGGTGGCTCCCGCTTGATCGATAGGCTCATCGTCGCCACCCGGATCAGCCACACAGCCGACGATGGCGAAGACCACTGGAAGAGCGAAGCAAATAGCATGCAATTTCTGGCGCATACCGAACAGCCTGAGCAAGCTTCTTGCCAACCATTCATCCGCGGTTTTGCAGTCGATTTCAATACCCCCGGTCGGTTCATGGTCTAACCAGGGTGGTACATGGATGATCCAGTTGGGCCACTCGTGACCGGGGATGGGCTTGACAAGAATTGCGGGAAGGGGCTTCATGGCGCCATGTCTCCTGCCAACCACTTGCTCCTCGATGGTCGCGCGCTGCTCGATGCAGACCGATTGCTCCAAATTCGTATAGGTGATCGTCGGGCCAGCTTCGAGTTGGCATTTCGCGTAGCTCCTGCGCATACGGCGTTTCTCGTGGTGGCCGGTGTCGAAAACGCGATCGAGATGTTGTCGAATCCGCTCATCGATCCGGCGCAAGTGACGGCCGCTCAAGACATCGTGGGCTTTTCGGATGACTTGGCGAATCGGCTGCGCTCGTTCTCGCCGAGGATCGACGTCGATGTCGTGTCGGATGGAACGTTGGTTTGTCCAGGAGCACCTATTGCCACCGTGGAAGGCCCGTTTCTCGAAGCATTGCTTGCCGCATCGCTCTTGCGCGCAACGCTTCATCGTGCGACGGCGATTGCTACGCGCACGTGCAGGCTGCATATGGCCGCTGCAGGGGACCCGATCATCGATGGCTCGAGTGCTCATGCGGCGAGCGGTGATGCATCGTTGTTGATTGCTCGCGCCGCAGTCGTGGGTGGTGCGAGTGCCACGACAAACGTGCTGGCAGCGATGACCATCGGCATTCCGTTTCGTGCGACGGCGGGCATATCGCTTGGTGCGTCGGGTATGTCGCTCGAATCGTCAGCAGATGGTTGGGCGGACGAGGACGAGCTGCTCAACATCGGAGGCGGTGATGACGAAGAAGCCGTGCTACTCGAATCGAAGCGGCGTGGGCGTCGATCGGGTGGTTGGATATCGCGAGGGCTCGATGATGCGGAAGTGCGTGCTTTGCCAATGCGTTGCGAGTTGGTAGCGCTCGAGCAAGCGGGGTCCTGGGCTGCGCCACCGGTAGGAATGAGTGACGAAGAGAATCCGCAGCCGGGGCGCAAAATGGTCGTGCGGTATAGCGATAGTGATGGGCGCGTCGTGGCGGATATCGTGCATTTGATGGCCGAACGAATGCGCCCCCCGAAGGACATTGGGGCGGTGACGTTGACGCCGCTAGCAAAACCGCGTTTGCGTGACGGTCGGGCGTTGGAACCGATGGAGGCGCCGAACGTGGGTCGGGAGCGAGCGATTGCGACGCGCGCGGCGCTGCCTGAAAGAACGACCTATCTGCGCGCCCCGTCACCATATCGGCTGCAGGAATCCGCGGGGGTCGTGGCGCAACGTGAAAGTGCGGCACGAGCAAAAGAACGGCTCGCGTCGCTCATTTCGTGACACGCGCAGCCCTGTCGACTAAACGCTTTCTTGTTCATTGATTACGATACGTGCTGAAGGAGCCGCCCGCATGCGTCCGTCGTTTTTCCTCTCCTCGTCGCTGATGCTCGTTTCGTGGCTTGCCATTCCCTCGTTTGCCGCGGCTCAGCAATCTGATCCGCTTGGTTCGCCTCCGGTTTTGCCGGCAGCCGGTAAGAAGCCGGATCCAGCGGAAATTGCCGCGCCAGCCCCGCCGCCAGCGAAACCTCCGGTGCTTCAAGTGCCCGCAATGACCATGCCGGTACCACCGCCTCCTCCTCCTCCTCCGCCGCCGCCGCCGCCCAGAGATGACGACGAAGATCACGAGTCCGAGGGTTGGGCTCCGGGCGACCATTTCGAGTTTACGATGGGATTTCTCGCGGGACAACGTTCGTACAAGGACACGTCATTCAAGTTCGAAGAAGGAACGGCCGAAGGAATTGGCGGAGGAGGGCTCGTGCTCCCGTTCGTCAAACCTCCATTCGACAATACGACCGTGCTCGGGCTCCGTTACGACGTGCGCGTGGTCATGAGCTATATTCGCATGACCGTGGGTTTCGACGTGCCATTTACGACGTACAAGGTGAGCAATTCGACGGCCGTTTATGACGTGAGTGGCACGCCGCGAACGGTTACGGTGCAATCGTTATCGGCCAAAGAGCTTCGTTTTGGCATTGGTGGCGAATATCCATTCAAAACGGTCGCCATTTTCGCAGACCTGATTGGTGGCGTGCATTGGGTCGACACCGAGCTTGCCATTGATGGATTCAAAGCCGATTACGCCGCCACGAGCTTTGCTTTCTCGGGTCGAGCAGGCGTGCGCAAATACGTGCGAAAATGGTTTTTCGCGACCGCTTCCGGAGAAGTCGGCATCATTGGTGACTTGCGCTGGAATGCAGAACTTTCCATCGGATTCGCCGCCAAGTGATACAAAAGCAAACGAGCCATCTTTGGGGACGGCTCGTTTGACGACCAACGATCTTGTCTTGCGCGCTTTTTTCGTTGAAGTGCTGGCTCGGGCCAGCACTTCAACGCGAAAACTCAAGGCGAAATGTTGTAGATGAACACGAAAAAGCAGCCGAGCACGACAACCGCGATCCCGAGCAGCTTGGGCACGGTCCAGTCGTCGGTCGGTACGGTTTGTGTGGATTCGTTTGCCATGGTGTCTCCAGAAAGCGCTTGTCGATGAGCAGGTTGAGCGCGCCGCCTTCGTGACATCGAACGTGCGCGACGTCAACTCTTGCGACAGTTGGAACGCTTTACTCCTTGGGCAACGGTGAACGCGCGACGAGCACCGAGGACTTCGCTCCACGCACGATCTTCGTGGCCACACTGCCAAGTGCCACACGCGCAAGCCCTGTGCGACCATGCGTCGCTACGACCACCAAGTCTGCATTGATCTGTTGTGCCGTGCGCAAGATGGCCGACGCGACATCACCGTCGACGACGCGTGTTTCCGCCTTGATCCCAAGGCCCTCGACGATGCTCGTTAGCGCTGTCTGCGCTCCGACGCGCATCTGATCGACCATCTCTGGCGGTGGAACCATCGGCACGCCTCCGAAAGGCACCGTCAAGCCAAACGCTGGCGAAGGGAACACGTCGAGCGCGTACATCACCACGAGTTCGGCAGACGAACGCTTCGCGGCCTCCGCAGCAAGCGTGACTGCTGGAAGCGACAGCTCGGACAAGTCGGTTGCGACCAGGATCTTGTTGGTTTTCTCGTGGGGCCTCGCTACCATCACCGAGCAGTGTGCGTACTGCACGATCCGTTCGGCAACGCTGCCGAGAAGCAGTCGCGCGATGCCTGAAAGACCACGACTTGCCGTGACGATGAGCGTGGCATCGACGTCTTCGGCGACGCGCAAAACCGCTCCGTCTGCGCCTCCGCTCTCGATGCGAATACCGAAGTCGCGCGACTCGCGGCCCGTGAGGGCTTTGACGCGATCTTCGACCGCCGCTGCAGCGCGACTTTCGGCGTGAATCACCGCTTCCATGTCGGCTTGAACGGCTTGTGGAAACAGCGGCGCGGAACGCAGCGCTTCATGCACGATGTGGCACACGACGAGCTTGCCACCTGTCGTTTGCGTGAGCTCATGACCTGCACGAATCGCTTCGTCTGCAGAGTCGCTCAGATCGGTCGCCACCAACACCACATCACTCAGGCCCATACGGTCTCCTTGCGCGACACCTTAAAGGGTATCGGCGCTTCATTCAACGCGAGTCGTTTCGAGTTCGAAAGATCGAGCGATCACAACTGGTTCGCGAGGACAAACCAAACGTCCTCGAGTCACGAACGGCGCTTGTTACGTTGCAACGTTTCTTCATCGAGACGTTGATAGTTGCCGCGCCAGTACACGAGCGGCGCATCGGCATCACGCACGCCGGACGCTACGACCAGGCCGACGTAGATGATGTGATCGCCCGCGTCGATGGCTTGATCGACACGACAATCGAGCCATGCGAGAGCGCCAGCAATGATGGGTGCGCCCGTCTCGGCACGTTGTCCGATTTGCACGAGTTTGTCTGTGCGATCTTGGTCGGTGCCTTTGCCGGCGAAAAGATCTGAAAGGTCGCGTTGACTTTCCGCGAGGAGATTGACGGCAAAGAAGCCCGCGGCCCCGACGTTCATGCCTGACCGCGCCCGTTTGTCCGCGCAGAACAACACCAGTGGCGGGTCGAGCGATACCGAAGTGAACGAACTGGCGGTCATGCCGGCAAATACGCCTTCATGCGCGGTGGTGACGACCGTGACGCCGGTCGCGAACTGTCCGAGAGCTTTGCGAAACTCCGCCGAATCGATCGCCATTGTCGCTATTGTAGGGTGCTTTGTTGCGTCTGGCGAGGTGGTTCGAAGCGAGTCCGGGTTCGATGTTCGGGGCGCTTTCCGAGCACGCGTTCGTCATAACGCGATGGAGATGCGTTGGTCGCCCGCATTTCGATCGAAAGCGCGCGTTTGCACGATTGTTGGCACCCGTTTGTCCATTCGTCGATACTGGGTCGCATGGCGCAACTGCTCATCGTTTTCGTGGCGTTGGCAGGTTTGTTACTATGGCGCCGCTGGCCATTGGCGCGACAGATACCTCGAGACCGAATTGCCGCAACTACCGACTGACGAACCTGGATGGCGTTACTGCGTTCGTCTTGTAAAGTGATACCAAGGAAAAAACCATGCAAGGCCCCGACTCCATCAACCTTGAAAATGCATGCAATTCGCTGGAATCCTTGGCGAGGCAACAGCCACTTCGATCGCCCGAACTTGGCGCGATCGAACTTGCCGCTCATGCACTGATATTCCTCACGGCACCTCGATCACTCGACGACGCGAATCAGCCGCAAAGCGCAGAAGACCTTCCACGTGTGATGAAAGAATGGTCGTCACAAAGTCATCTCTTGGAAGCATACATAGCCTCTTGGAAAGAAGGGATTGCTCGGCACGGAACCACGGAACAGCGAGCTTTCATTGCCTACATCGAAGAACCAGAAACAACGGACTTTGCAAGTACCGATGATGAGCACGATATCGAAACGCGGCCGTTTGCAGACAGTCTTCCCCGTCCCGACCACGCGCTGCAAATACTCGAAGCACTGGCACAACGGTATCCGTCTGATTCATTAAACCGAGAGTGCGTGAATTTCGCAATTTACACGTTGCGCTTCGCCGTAGAGCACAACCATGTTGCAGCGCTGGGAAGATTCCTCGACGCCGCCGAGAAGTCCCACGAACGATATGGCGACGACTGATGCGCGCATTAGCCGGTTTGAAAGGAATCGCGGCACTTTTACCGACTTCATCGCGCAGTCCCACTCCCGCACCGCTACCGATGCCCCACTGCGCCCGTCAGAACACCCCGCGCAACGCTTCCATCCCGCGCTGCGCCATGCAGCCGCACGTCCGCACGCCTCCCGATGCCACGTGGACCGCTACAGGTACACGCTCGCAGCATTGCCCAGCTAAAGCCGTCCCTCGCGGTCACCCGACCGCAGCGCTGCGGCATGTCCACGGACCCGTGCACTGATGGATTCGTACTGGTACGGAAGAGGATCG
>CAZETM010000240.1:0-12047 GCA_964514885.1 uncultured Polyangium sp.
GTGCGGGGGATGCTGCCCAATGGCAAGGCATGGGTGGCGACGCTTTCAACGGACGGCCAATACCTCAATTGCGTACGTGCCGTCGGGCATACGCGCGACACAGTGGAGCGATACGACCGACAGCCGTTGTCGTTCTCATCTCCGCTCACCGACGCAGTACGTACGACAACCCCAATCTTCATCGATAGTTATGAAGAATTTAGTGCCCGGTACTCGCACCTGGCATCAGTAGGCGGCGAGGACATCAATACCGTCTTTGCAGTGCCTTTCATCGTCGAGGGTCGCGCGATAGGTAGTTTGTCGCTGCGTTTTACAACCACGAAACAATGCTTCCACGACGACCAAGCGTTCGTTCTTCACGTCGCGCGCACATGCACGCAATACCTCGAGCGGGCGCGTTTGCAGGAAGCCGAACGAGCAGCTCGTGCCGAGGCCGATACGGAACGGCGCCGCCTGAGTTTGCTGGCCGAAGCGACAGCGGTGCTCAATGCCTCGCTTGACGCATCCACGATCACGGATGGTCTGGCGCATGTCACGGTGCCGCGTTTTGCCAATTTTTGCTTGATTTGCAGTATCAATGGAGATGGGACGCCGCATTTCGACAATATCGTTCACGAGGATCCCGAAAAAGAGGCAATCATTCGGCAGATGCGCGAGCAATACCCGTTCACCGCGAAGCACCCGATCAGCGAAGCTTTGCGCACGAACAAGTCGCAGATGCTCAATAACATCGATGAAGAGGTACATCGCGCGCTTGCAGACGACGACCGCCAGTTCGAAATGCTTCAAAGCATTGCGATTGTTTCCTCCATCGTCGTTCCGCTCATTGCTCGCGGTCAAACGCTAGGCGTGTTGTCATTCGGAAATACGCAGAGGCAATATGGGCCGGCGGATCTCGCGTTCGCCGAAGAGCTTGCACACCGCGCAGCGATTTCATTCTATAACGCACGGCTCTATCGCGAAGCGCAGGAAGCAAATCGCGTCAAAGACGAATTCTTGGGGATCGTGTCGCATGAATTGCGCACGCCGCTCAATGCAATTCTTGGCTGGGCGCGCATGTTACGCACGGGCGCCGTACGCGAAGCGGCACAACCTCGAGCGCTCGAGGCCATCGAGCGTAATGCCACGCATCAAGCTCGTCTCATTGACGATTTGCTCGACGCCTCGCGCATTACGAATGGCAAAATGCGTCTCGATGCCACGATCATCGAAGTGGCACCAGTGGTCGATGCCGCCATTCAATCCGTCATACCTGGTGCAACAGCGAAAGAAGTACACATTCAGACGACGGGCGAAGCGCCGATTCTGACCGTTTTCGGCGATCCGAGCCGGTTGCAACAAATCGTTTGGAATCTGCTGTCCAATGCCATCAAGTTCACGCCGAAAGGCGGACAAATCGACGTTCGTTTGGCTCGCGACGGAGAAGAAGCGGTCATCGTCGTATCGGACAATGGACGTGGCATGCGCGAGGAGTTGTTGCCGCATGTGTTCGATCGATTTCGCCAAGGCGACGGCACGCTGACCCGCCATTCCGGCGGCCTAGGGCTGGGGTTGTCCATCGTTCGGCACCTGGTCGAAGCGCACGGAGGCACCGTTCGAGCGGAAAGCGCAGGTCCAAACATGGGGGCCCAATTCACCGTGCGTCTACCCATTTCCAAGCGAAATACGATTGCAACGCCAACCACGGTCACAGCCGCGTTTCCCTTGAGCGATCGTAAACTGACGGGCCTCGGCATTCTCGTGATCGACGACGAGCCCGATGCGCGCGAAATCCTCGAGGAAATCTTGTCGCTCGCTGGAGCCACGATAAAAACTGCAGCGGACGCAGCGGAAGCCTTGCGGATTTTGTCCGACTTCACGCCAGACATCATTGTTTCGGATCTGGCAATGCCTGGCGAAGACGGCTTCTCGCTCATGCGGAAAATCCGCGCCCGCGCCCCGGACCGCGTCGCGACGGTCCCGGCCATTGCCCTGACGGCCTATACGCGCGCCGAAGATCGCGTTCGGGCGCTGAATGCAGGGTTTCAGATGCACGTTCCGAAACCCGTCGATCCGACGGAATTGGTGGCAACGATAGCGAGTCTGCGGACGTTGATGGTCTAATCGCGTTTCGCTGGGGTTTCACCCCCGACCCGACCAGGGGCTGTCCACCCCTGGACCCGGACCAGCTAGCGCTGGACCAATTTCGGTTTGTCCGCTTCGCGGTCAAACCGGCCAGGATTTATCTTTTTCGCAGTAGCGCCACCGCAAACAAGTCTTCCGGGTCCGTGTACCATCCAGCAATGGATAGTCCCGCGTCGTGCGCACATGCCTCGAGTGACTCGCGCGTGAACTTGCAACTAAGCTCCGTACGAATCTCCGCCCCTTCGGCGAAGCGCAAATCGAGATCGAGTTTTTCCAGCCGAACGTGTGAAGAGCGATTGGCCACGAGGCGCATTTCAATCCACGCATTCTCCGGGTCGTACAACGCTCGATGACGAAATGCCGCCTGATCGAAATTCGCCTGGAATCGTCGATTGAGCACCTCGAGCATGTTGAGGTTGAAGGCCGCGGTCACGCCCTCAGGATCGTCATACGCCGCTTCGAGCCGCGCCGTATCTTTGACCAAATCCACACCGACGAGAAACGTATCCGTCGTATCCATGTTTTGCGCCAAACTCTGCAAAAAAGACCGCCGCTGAGCGGGATCCAAATTGCCAATCGTTCCGGCGAAAAACACCACCATCCGCCCACCCGCAGGTCCCAAGTCCCCAAGACCATGAACGAAATCGCCCACGAGACCTCGAAAACGACAATCCGGGTAGTCCTGCGCCAACTGCTCGATCGATTGACGCAAAAACAATTCGTTGATGTCCAGCATCGTGCACGCTCGGTCACGTAATGGCCCCCAAGCATCGAGGAGCAGACGAATCTTTCGACCCGCGCCACTACCAAGCTCGACGATGTGCCGCGGAGCCGCAAGCTTCATGATTGCCGCGCCAAACCGCTCGAGAATGGATATTTCCGTTCGCGTCGGGTAATAAACAGAGAGGTCCGTAATGCGCTCGAACAGCGCACTGCCCACATCGTCGTAAAAATAAAGCGGGGGAACCTGGGGCAGCGGACGAGTCAGCGATGCACGTAGGAGCGCCCGTTCGTCCAGGCCACGAGCCGTAGGTAGGTGTAAAACTTCGACAAACTTCTGCTCATCCGTGGAAGATCCGTCCATAACGTCAGGGATCTTAACATCGTTTGAGCCGCAAATGTCAACTTTGGCGTCAACTTTGGCGTCAACTTTGATGTCAATCTTTCTACTCGCGGAAGAGCACGAAAGCGACGAATTGCGTCGGTTTGTCCCTACGGCATCACGGAGGTGCGATCTTGAAAACGACACCGGGAATGTTGATGCCCGGACCGCCAATCCGCAAGGTGCCCTCGACGAGCGAAATGGTTTGATTGGCTTGGTCGACGGTTTTGACGATACCGGTCACGATCGATGCGTCGGCTACGCCGGTCGGGCTGATGGGCAGCGCAAAACTTTGCATACGAAAGGTCTCGCCGTCGATACGCGCCCACACTTGTTGACGCTGTTGGCTACCGAAAAGTGCTGGTTTTACGATAAGCGTAATTCCACCAGGTCGACCAGGATCGACAGTTTCGAGGACGTAATCGAGTGGGGTCATAACTCCGCCCGGCCCCGGAACCGTGACCGTCATTTTCATGTTCGCGGGCCAAGCTGCAATCGGCGGCTGAGCAACCTGGAATTCCGACAACCGTTCGGCCCACAAAGCGCCCCCCGATTGGAATGGTAAGCCCGGAAGAGCGCGAAATCGGTAGAACTGCCCCGCTTCGAGAGGCGCGTCGGGGACAAATTCGACCTGGCCGCCATTCACGACCACGGAACCAGGAATCTTTTGACTGGCAAGGTTTTCCAGAACGACAAACTCGGCTGCAACCTGCGCAGCGGTTTTGCCAGGTACGGAATCGTCAATGGGATCGGCAAACGCCACGCTCGGACGAACGTTCGGGTATACGCTTTCGGCACTGTCGATGTCCGGCCAAATACCCAGCGGATAGCCACCCTTCGGAGTCAGCTCGTACAAGAATTCCAGCAGATCCGAGCGTTCATCGGGCGCGAGGGTTACTTTCACGAAACCGAGCGCGACGTCGACAGCCGTTTCGAGCGACCGGGATTGCCCCTTGACGAAATAGACGCCGTGACGATAAACGCCGAACAGTGTCGGGACGTCCGCAGGTACGCCCGACTTGCCCACGGGAAAGAATTCACGCGTGGTGTACAGAGGTGCCAGATGGCAGGCGTAACAGCCGGCTATGCCATTAAACAGATCCTGACCGCGTAAACCAGCTTCGGTATAGCTACCATCGACACGCGTGCGCCCCGTGGCGCGAGGAGCACCGAGCAGCGAGCCGAGAAATGATTTCAATCCCGCAGCTTCTTCCTCCGTCGCCGGTCGAGACACAATGGAGCTGGGTCCTTGATAGCCGAAATTATCGGTGCTCGATACGTACGCGCCCCATTCGAGCGGCGTGGTCGCATCCATCAATTGCAATGGGCGGACGTTGTGCCAAATGGCTGGACCAAAACGCCAAACCATTCCGTCGTTCTGGGCTTCGACGTGGCAACTGGAACAGGAATGATTCGCTGCGAAGTTCTGCCCGGGCCGCGTGAAAACTCGTTCGCCCAGTGCGACTTCGACAGGACGAGGATCTTGTGTGAGAGCGATTTGCTGCACGATGGCGCCTGCCGCATCCAAAATGGCCACTTCGTGGCTCTGGTACGAATGCACTGCAAGGCGATCGCCGACTTTGACGAGCGCTCGTGCACCGGCTCCGACGGGCGTGCGCGCCTTTTCCGCGAGCGTGAGGCGATCGAGCGCGACGACGACGTCCGACGATTCCGACGAAACCCATAAGGTATCTGCCACGGCGAGCACACCGGAAGGATTGACCACGGGTCCGCCCGAGCCTGCTTGACGCGTCAAATCCGCGCGACGAAGGACGGTGCCGTAATCAGGTTTGGCCGGGTCAGCGCCCACGACGATGACTTCGTGCACGAAGGGCTTTGCATTAGGATCGCCTTGCGAAGGCTCGGGATCCCCGTCCGTTCCAACAATGTACAATTCGGCGCCATCAGCCGAAAGCGCCATGGCCCGTAAATCGGCCGAAATGCCGGTAATGGTCTTCGCAACTTGATTCGTGGCGGTATCGACGATCCACACGTCTTGATCGTCGTTCGGGCCATACGTTCCGCGAGTATCTTTGATTTTGTTGCCCGATCGGTACGACGCAACGAAGAGAAACTTTCCATCAGGTGAGAGCACCATCGCACGCGGATCGAATCCGACGTCGATGTGGCCCACCAATACGTGCGTGTCGAGGTTGGCAATGGCGACTTTGCGCATCGTGGCGAGCGACGCATAAAGTGTTTTCCCGTCGGGAGAAATCGCTAAGCCGGTGGGCTCGTCACCGACCCATAACGAATCCTCGAGCGTCATGCGCGTGCGATCGATGAATCCGACGGTATCACTGCCGCGCTCAGCAACGAGGACATACTGACTTTGCGGGTGATGAGTGATTGCAGCGGGCCAACTGCCGACAGGAATTTCGTTCGCCTTTTTCCATTGGCCATTGATATCGGCGGATACGTTCGTCACGGTGTATGACGCGCCATTGGCAACCCACAATTCGCCATCGACGACAGCGGCTCCGTAGAGCGGCGTGAGATAATGATTGCGGAATCGTTCGGCGGGCGTGCGAGAAACCACGGTCAGTTTCAATTCGGTCAAAGCCGGATCATTGAGCTGAAAGACGTAATCACCGGCGACGTCGGGAGTAAATCGTGGATCGGGCGCGCCGACATTCCACACGACGTTCTTGCTGCCTGCGGGAGCACTGACCACGCTCCATGCCAAGTCTGCCGGGCAATCGGCGTTCTGGAGCGCTCGCGGCAAATAGAACGTTTCGCCAAGCGTAAAGGCTCGCGGGTTTTGCAAAGGCAAAAGAATGTCCGCACATGCGGAAACGGGGCCTCCCGAGCTGGAGCTAACGCTACCGCCCATTCCACCAGCTCCGCCGCCGCCCATTCCACTGGACGTAGACGACGAAGACGACGTGCTGCTTGTCGTGCCTTTCGGTTCGTCCGAACAGGCAAACGGCACGACGGCCGCCAACACCAATGCCGGTGCAATTGTCGAAATACGCATAGATTTCCTCGTTAATCGTCAGACAACACCATTACGTTTTCGACGAGCCCATACCGCGCAAGCCAAACCGAAGAGCGCCCACGGTGCGGACGAGCTGCTTTCGCCGGCGGTTCTACATCCGCATGACCCGGTATCTCCGGACGAGCCATTTCCGCCCGAATTCGATCCGCCTTCACCGATTCCACCTTGACCAGCTCCGCCGGTCCCCGAAGTGCTACTGCCCGAGCCGCTCGTGCCCATTCCACCAGCTCCGCCGCTCGAACTGCTGGAACCGCTCTGCATTGTAGCCGTGGTAAGCGTGAGCGACAGGTCGAAGGAAAGGTCGCTCGAAGTGCCGCTGACTTGTTTCACCATCGCGGTAATGACGTTTTCGCCAACGACGAACGGATTCGGAGCCAGCGAAATCGGTGCATTGTCTACTTCGTTGTCTTGGCTCGTGCCATTGGCAAATGCGATATAGTCGGGATCTCCGACGTAATCGGAAAACACCTGCGCGCCATTGACCCAAACCACGACGCCATCGTCGTGTAACACTTTGAGGTCGGCTTTCGTGACTTCACCGTCGACCATGAGCTTTTTGCGGAAATATGCCGATGGGTAATTGGGCGAGGCATCGAAAAGCGTGGTGACTTCGTCCCCTTCGCCATATCCGAGTTGTCCTGGACCGGACTTCCATGCAGAATCGTCGAAACCAACATCGAGCCACGCTGTGCCATGGTCGATGCCTTGATCGTCGTATTTCCAATCGCCGCCCAAAGGGATGACTTCGACGGGCGCGCTGGCGGCCATGACGAACCCGGCGTTGCTTTCGTCGAATACGGCTGCATTGGCAACGTTCGAAACGCGGACAAGCGCTTTGGTCGTATCGACAGCCGGTACGGTCCAGGTATACTTGCCCGTGTTGGGCGTGGTATTCACGATCGTCGAATAGGTTTTACCATCATCGATCGAATATTCGATTTTTACGTTGGCGATGTTGCCGACGGTCGCCCATTGAATGTCGTACGCGGCTGCCTTTTGGAGCGTTTCGCCACCATCGGGAGCGGCAATGACGATGCCCGTGCCTTTGACCAGGGAAAACTTATCGGTAAGCTGTCCGTCCCAGCGAACGTTCACCATCGACAAACGGTTTTCTTGGATGTCGAGAATACACGAGCCATGATCCACTTCGCTGAAATACATGACCGGATGGTCTGCCGTGCCCGAAGTCGATGCGCCACCATGCCCGGCGACGACGTAAACGGTGCCCTCGTTCGCGAGGTTTCCTGTCGATTTTACATAAGGCCCGCTTCCCAGCGGTTTGCCGTCACCCGAATCGACGATATGCCCCGTGGCCGTCGTCGGCGTAGCATACGCTCCGTCGATCAAATACGAACGCTCATAGATGTGCGAATGCCCCGCGAGCACCAAGTCGACGCCACCCGCTTCGAGAATGGGCAGCGCATTCTGGCGCATTTCGATGAGCTGCGATTCGGTATCCGAATTGTGACTGCCCTTCGTGTAGGGCGGATGATGCCAATACGCAATGATCCATTCTTGATTCGTCGCCTCGAGGTCCGCTTTCATCCAGGTGAGCATGGCTCCGGCCGGCGTACGTGGAGAATCGTGCGAATCGAGAACGATGAAGTGCACGTTGGCATAATCGAACGAATAGTACGCTTCGGTTCCCGAGGACAAACCGCCCGCTTCACCCGCTTTGGGCAGAACGTAGGCCGTATAATAGGGTCCCGTTTGCGTGCCCGAATCGGAGCTGGAGCCTTCGTGATTGCCCAGCGTGGGCCAGACCGTCGTATTGCGCAAAACCGTGGGATAGATCCCGAAAAACCAATTCGTGAATTCGGTCGTCGTCCCCGTGTTGTACGCCATGTCGCCCATGTGCAAATACATGTGCGGGCGATACGCGCCGACGAACGAAAGCATGGAATCGCGCACGGCCATTTGACGGCTGCTTCCATTACCGGAATCTCCAACGATCCACGTTCGGAACTTCTTGCGCGTGCCCACCGTCGGACTGGTCTCGAAATAATGATCCGCATCGGCGCCTTCGAGGACATTGCCGGCCGAGCCTACGGAGTAATAATATCGGGTATTCGGCTGGAGGGCCGAAATCTTGATTTCGTGCTGCGTGACGGCTGCCGCCGAAACCGCAACTTGATCCAAATTCGCGAGGCTCGTCCCATAACGAACTTCGCTGGCCGCCGCTACGTCCGTCGTCCACACGACGATCGTCGAATTGTGCGTCGTCGATTGAAGGTACGGTGCTCGATCGAGCACTTCGGCCTGCGCAACGGTCGGTACGCAAGCGACTGCTGCCAAAACCCCTGCCAAATTCAATATGTTGCGTAGCGAGCGTTTCATGGTTTTGTTTACTTTCCTGCTTGAATCTTGGTGAGCAGCGTGCGCGCTTCTTCGAGCTGCGGGGCGCGAGCTACAACGATTTCGATCTCGGCAATGGCTTCTTTTTTTCGACTGAGCGCCAGAAGCGCCTTGGCCCTGGTCATTCTCGTCAGATCCGTCGGACGCCGGGCCATTCGCTCGTCCAGCTCGTGCAGAGCGGCTTCGCGGTCTCTTCGCGCCGCGTCCGCCCTGCCCGCCTGCATATGTAAATCGGCTCGTAGAAGTAGCCAATCCGCTTTTAATGGCAACGTCGCCAGCGTTTCATCGACGAGCGCGATGGCGCGATCGAATTTGCCGCGTTTGGCTTCCACGCGCACGAGCGCCAAACGCAAGACGACGGCACCAGAAAGAGCTTTCAATCCTTCTTCGTAGCCGCGAGCTGCGTCGTCCCAATGCCCCAAGGCTTCATCCACTCGTCCTCGGGCCAGGAACAATTCCGGATCGGGCCGCAAAGCAATGGCTGCCGCATAATCGGCTCGGGCTTCGGCAAACCGTTTGGCCCCTTCGCGCACTTTGCCGCGCGCTTCGAGCGCCCGAGCGGAAGGCGGACCGGACGCAAGGTACGCACTGAGCGCGATTTCAGCTTCCTTGACGTCGCCTTTCGCCGCCAGCGTGAGGCCTTTTTCAAGCGCAATGTTGTGCCGATTCGGTTCGATCTCGACCGCTTTGGCCAAGTCCGCGAGTGCCCGGACAAACTGACCTTCGCGACGCAGCAATGCCGCTCGTTGAACGAGCAGCGCCGCATCTTTTGGTTGTCGTTGAATTTTTACGTCGAGCGCTGTGATTTCAGCCGACACGCCTTCGTGCGCGGCCACCGGTATGGCCCAAAGCGATACTGAAACAACCGCGCACGCAGCGATTCGTCGAATCATGGGCAGGCACTGTTGGCGATGAGCACGTCGTCGATGTTCCATTGGCCGACGCTGAAGACGCCCGACGAGCCAATGTTGAAGCCCCAGCGAATGCGCATGTTGGCATTCTTGTGCGTGGTGATGTCGTGCGTGGCTTTGGTCCACGTGCTATCGTAAACGCTGGAAGTGCCATTTTGGTACAACATGACCCAGCTCGAACCGTTGTAGACTTCGACGGTGCTGTTCATGTATGGCGTGTAATCGCTATTGAGCCAGCGCTGGTATTGCAAGAAGAGCGTCGCTGCCGCCGAAGTATTGATGACCGGGCTGGTCAGGTAATAATACCCGTGGATGTTTGTCGGGGCACATGCACCGACGGCCACACCCGCCACGCCGTTGTCGTTCGTATCGGTCTTATCGGTGCCTGGATCGGAACATCCGGTGATGGCCGGACCAATTTGCCAATCGGTATCCATCATCCAGCCGGCCGCGTTGTCCGAAAAGTCTTCGGTGAAATACGTCGTGGGGCCGCCGATGCATGCGAGCGCTCCGTTTTGGCATTGGAAAGTGCCGCCGCATCCACAGGCGACCCCGCCGCCCGGATTGTTTTCGTCGACCACGCCGTCGCAGTTGTCATCGACGCCGTTACACGTTTCGGGTGCGCCAAGCGAATCAGGGATACACGAGAGCATTCCCATTCCGCAATGAATGATGCCCGTGGCACAGACGCCTGGTTGGCCGGTCATGCATACGGCGCCGCCTTCGGGATCGCCTTCGTCGCTCGTGCCATCGCAATCGTCATCGAGGCCATTGCATTTTTCAGGCGACGAGGGAACGTCGGGATGGCAATCAATGAGGTTGTTCTTGCACGAATACGTGCCTTGCGTGCACACGCCCGGCAAGCCCGTGCCACATTGAATGCCCGTGCCAGGAATGTTGTTGTCGACCGTACCGTCGCAATCGTCGTCGACGCTGTTGCATTTCTCCATCGTGGACGTGATGTCTTGCACGCACGTGGGAGCGGAATTGATACAATTGGTTTTTCCTGCCGCACACGCTCCCGGTTTGCCCGTATCGCAATTCGTTCCTTTGCCTGGATACGTTTCGTCGGTGAGCTGATCGCAATCGTTGTCGATACCGTCGCAAAGCTCGGCTACTGGATTGCCCTGCATGCAGACGCCTTCGACCCCGTTTTCGCACTTGGATACGGTGACTCCGCAAGCGCCGACGCCGCAGGAGATCGTTCCCATGTCGTCGACCGCGTCATTACAATCGTCGTCGACGTTGTTGCACGTTTCCGTTGCGGGCAGCACTTGGCCCATACAAACGCCCCACGTGCCGGTGAGATCGCAGGTTTGCTGCCCTTCGACGCAGGCTCCTTTGCCCTTCGTGTCCATCGGGCCCGAATAACAGGATTGCGTTTGGCCATTGAGGCAACTGCAATCCTCGTCGACTTGCGAGTCGCAGTCGTTGTCCATGCCATCGCACTGCTCGGTTTGAGGAACGCACGACGTGCCGCCACCACCTCCGGTGCCTGCCTCGCCGCCCGCACCGGCGCTGCCCCCCTGGCCTCCGCCGCCAAGGTCGTCTGTATTGCGAGTGGGCCCGGCACTGCAGCCGGTGGCATGAAACGCGACGCAACAGAGCGCTAACAGTGTGGCGGAAACAGTATAACGCATCGAAACCTCCGATTGAAGCGAGAGTGCTCAGGCCAAGGCCCCCATAGCCATACGCGCCTTTGCAACCTGAACGCAAAAAACTTGCGACATCTTTTCAAGGTTTTTCGGCGACGTAAAGAGCCAGCTTGTCGTTGCGGATGGTGGAAGACGGTTGAGCCCGCACTCGATCTGCGCTACGTGTTGGGCATCACACAGCGTTTAGGACGTTCGACAACGTTGACCGCGGGCAGAATTTCCGCGTAACCTTCGAATCAAGCTCGAGCGGGCACTTGATACGCCAAACAAGGCTCGAGCATGGAGCGCGAGATGAGCATGCGCAGAGTTCGGCAATGGGCAGCGGCTACGATTGTAGCAACCAGCATTTTCGCCATCGCTCCGCATGCATCGGCGGCCGTCCCGCAAACGATCACCAACCAGGGACGACTCTTCGATGCGGAAGGCGCTCCGATCAGTGGACCGCTCGATGTGGTGTTCGCGATTTACGATGCGGCTGACGCGACGACGCCCATCTGGAGCGAGACGCACAAGGTAACCTTCGAAGAAGGCTACTACTCGGTTTCGCTCGGATCGATTGAACCGTTTGGGGACCAAGTATTCGACGGGTCTCTGCGGCACTTTGGGATCACGATTGGTACCGAGCCGGAGCTTTTGCCACGTTCGCCCGTACAGAGCGTGCCGTATGCGCTTCTCGCGCAGGATGTCAATGGAGATATTCATCCCACGAGCGTTTCGATCGGCGACACCCAGGTGATCAACGAAAACGGCGAATGGGTAGGTCCCCCCACGGGGCTGATCGGACCCACAGGCGCGACGGGAGCGGATGGTGCGACGGGTTCAGACGGTGCTGCTGGCCCGACCGGCGCGCAAGGTGATATTGGTCCAATGGGACCGATTGGCGCAACGGGGCCGCAAGGTAT
>CAZETM010000241.1:0-12031 GCA_964514885.1 uncultured Polyangium sp.
CGCTTTCGTTGTGTTGCGTCAGGTCGAGGCCGAGGGCTTCTTCTTCTGCGGACACACGCAAGGGGATGATCAAGTTGGTGATCTTGTAAAGAGCAAATGTTCCTCCAATGGAAAATACAGCGACGATGACCAAGGCGTAGAGATGATGGAGGAACGTGGTTGTGGTCCCGTAGATGAGGCCAACTTTATCAGCGAAAATGCCGGTGCAGATCATTCCGATGACTCCGCCCATTCCGTGGCAGGGGAACACGTCGAGCGTATCGTCGATTGTCGTTTTCGAGCGCCAATGGGCAAAAAAATTGCAGGCAATGCCGGTGATCGTGCCGATGACAATGCTTTGGCCAACGGTGACGTAGCCGGCGGCAGGGGTGATTGACACGAGGCCGACGACGGCTCCAATCGAGGCGCCAAGAGCGGTGACTTTGCCGCCTTTGACGGCGTCGAGCAAAACCCAGGCGATCATGGCGGCGGCCGACGCGGTATTGGTATTTACGAATGCGCTGACGGCGATTTCATTGGCAGCAAGTGCCGAACCGGCGTTGAAGCCGAACCAGCCGAACCACAGAAGACCGGTTCCGAGCATGACGTAAGGAATGTTGGCTGGCGCGTGCGAGCCAATTTTCTTGTGGATGGTTCGGCGTCCGAGCATGATCGCGCCAGTAAATGCGGCAAAGCCCGCGGACATATGCACGACGGTGCCGCCGGCGAAGTCGAGTACGCCCCATTGTCGCAAGAGCCCGTTGGGGTGCCAGGTCATGTGGGCTAGCGGGCAATAAATAAATAATGAGAATAGGACCATAAAGACGAGGTAACTGGAGAATCTCACGCGCTCGGCAAACGATCCTGTCGTGAGCGCCGGCGCGATGATCGCGAATTTGAGCTGAAACATTGCGTAGAGCGCAAGAGGTATCGTGGGAGCGAAATCCGGGTGCGTGGCGGCTCCAACGCCCCGGAACATGAGGAACGTCATTGGATTGCCAATGATTCCGTGAAAACTATCTCCAAATGCGAGACTGAAGCCGACGACGACCCATAGAATGCTGATGATCCCCATCGTGATGACGCTTTGGAGCATCGTCGAGATGAGGTTTTTTCGCTGGACCATGCCGCCGTAGAAAAACGACAGGCCAGGCGTCATCAAAAGCACAAATGCCGTGGCAGTGATCATCCAGGCGACGTCGCCTGGCACGATGGGCCCACCTTTTACGGTGGGCTCAGTCGTAGGGGAGGCCAAACCAGCCGCGGCGATGAGGATCAAGAGGCCGAAGGGGATGAGCCACGCCTTGTTCGTTTTTGCCATGTGACCCACCCCCATACACGTTCGCGATATAAAGATTCTATATTCAAGTGCGCCAAAATTTATAAAGTGTTCATATGTGGTTGTCGCTTCTCACGGCTGAATGACGCGGTGGCGCCCATGTCGACCCGCTTTCGCGCTCTCGCTCTTGCCGTTCCCGTGGCCCTTGCAGGCATCGCCGCGACTGCTTCCTCCGCGGATGCGTTTTGCGGCTTCTACGTCGCTGGAGCCGAACAAGAGTTCTTGGACAAACCGCGGTTTAGGGGCCGAACACACGCGGGTTTACATTCCGAACGAATGCGTGGATGGCGGTTGGTGCGGCGACCGCGCGCGCCCTTCGGTTGGCGGGAAAAACATTTGCGCTGACGGCCGCCACTCTTCATCAGGGGGCCGCCATGTGTTCTGAGTTGTGCGACGATGGGTTCGCACGATGGGTTTGGCGCGGTGATAGGCTTCGTCGTTGCAGAGTTGGCGGGATGTGGAGACGGACGCAAGGCTCCCACGATTCAGCCAAAGGTAGTGGCGCCTTTTGTTGCTCGCTATGGTATACGATCAGCCATGAATACCCGATACCTGATGCTTCTAGTCTTCACGATATCTACCCCGGCTTGCGATTCCACCGTGAAAGGTGGCGGCGACACAGGAGGTGGCGGCAAGGCGCCGCTGGATCTCTTCGCCTGCAACATCGAGGTTGATTGCTTCATTAACTACGGACACCTGGGCGAGACGATCACCGAGGAGGCGGTGCGTTGCGGCGGCCAGCTCATCGCGTCCGGTGAGGCGGGCGTGGAGAAGACGGTATCGACGCCGGGCCCTTGGCCGACAACGGCAGAGTCGCTCTACGTCGTGCATGGCAACGGAACCCTTACCATGCAGACCAGGAGCAAGTGCGCCACCGAGGATGGTTGCGAAGGTCAGAGCACGTCGAAGTGGGGACTCACGGCGCTTCAGTTCTGCAACGTTTACTTCGAGCCGGCGCAGATCGAGGGCTGCGGCGATCCACAGGGCATATGCGAGTGGTATCCGAGTGGCACCGATTGCGTGACGGTCAGCGACACATGGACCTGCGCCGATCTCGCCCTTCCGCCCAACATGCCGCCCGAGGCTGTATGCACGCCGGGCATGGATCAGACATGCAATGACGACCTCTCAATCTCCTCGCTCCATGGGGTCTGCAAGCCCGATGGCACATGTGAGTGCCAGCCTCAATTCCCGAAAAACCCAGCAACCGGTCGGTGCCAATAATATGAGTGGCTCAAAAACGCGATGGGCGTGCCATTGGATCATTATCGCGATGCCGCACCTGCTTGGATGCGATACAAACGCCCTTCCGCCCGACCCATGTACGGCACCCGACGACACCCTCAATGTGGAATTCGCGTTCGGACCCTGCATCGACATAGCCTGCACCGACATGGATCGATTCTTGTGGTGGGCGCCGCCAAACGAGAATCACCCTGTGGAGGCGAACATCGACCTGTCGTGCACCGTGTCGATCGAGCCGCCCACTGGCGAAGGTGCGCTCCACTTTGAGGCTTGCAGCGGAAGCCCGCTCACGCCTTACGGTGTGCTCGCACGGCTCAACGGGACGCTCGCCGATCGTCTCGCTTTCGATGCGGGCGACAAGGTTCACGTCGCATATCATTGGGGCAGCGATGGCAGCACCCACATGTGGTGGCATGGGACGCTGCGCACTGCGAACGGCGATCTCGTGGCGATGTTCAGCGAAGGCTACGAACTCCCAGACGATGCCTTTGCATCTCCGTTAACCCTGCGTGGGAGTGCGATGGATTGCGAGCCCCTCTCCGAGATATGCGGAGGCATCACCCGCCGCGGCCGCCTGAACGTCAGTCTCGGGGATGACAGCGTGATCATCCCCGACCATAACGCTGCGGATATCGGAACGGATCCGACCTACGCGGTCGCCATCAAGGACGCCCGCGTCATGGAGGGCCCTGCGTGCGGCTCGTACAACTCGTACAAGAAGTTTAGTGTCGTCGCGATCGCGCGTTGAGGCTCTATCGATTCCGTGTCGGGTCGCGGTGCGGCGGAATCGAAAACGTAATGGGTGAAGCGCCGGTGTGACCGAGGGGCTCCCGAATGTGAGCTCGTCAAGGAGCAGCGCTATGCGTGAGACGTGATGATCGATGGATCCGTTTTGCCGTAGAGCTGCTCAGGGGTTACCGTCGTCTGCATTGCCATCGGCCTCGCCGGCCGCATTCTTCTTGCGCGTCTTGGCCGCCTTTTCGGCAATCTGTGAACGGTATTTGATCGTCTTCTCGAAATGGACGAGCAATTCGCTCTTTTTGCCCCGCGTACCCTTATCGGCGGCGCGAGCACCAATGTCGCTGATGTCTTCTTCGCGATTGTTGATGAGCCGCACGAGCGACTCCTTGGCGACCTGCAATGCCTTTTCCATCTGCTCCACTTGCAGCATCAGATCGGGAATCGCCGCGGTGGCTGTGACAACGCGGGGATGTATATCGGGGTGAACCTCGAGTTCATTCGCATATTGCGGAATGGCCGTGGCCAATTCCTCCAACACGCCCTCGATGTTTGGCTGCACCCCACGCGCACCTTGCATGGCATTGGGCGCGAGGTCAACCAGGTGAGCTTGAAACGGCGTAAGATCAAACACGTAGGGTCCAGTGTACTTGGGTCCTTCGATGTGAGCCATGAATCCTCCTCGGTTGTAGACAGAGTTGTAGACAGAACGGTGGCTCGCTGACTATCGCGGGAAAAGCAGCGGAAGATCAAGCAAATTGTGCGCTGGAACGGATAAAAAATGGCTGCTAATTTGAGATATGCATGACAGCATGTCGTGATTCGAGGGTCACGATGTCGTGATCACGTCAATACGACCTCGGGTCTCGGGGATCGCGAAGGCGGTTTTCGGAGCTGGGAGGTCGCGAGCTGAAGTCATGACCTGGGGTACAAATAACGGGAGTGCGTGAGATGCTGCATACGACGTCATAGGATGCGAACCCGATGTCGGTGCAGGAGGACTCGATGTCGGTGTTGAGCGGATGCCATGTCGGGATGTCGACGTTGCGACGTCGGGATATTGGGTCGTGAACTCGGGAGATGGAAACCCGAGCATTTGATGTGTGCCATCCGCGGTCGGGTTTGGGCATCGGGAAATCGCGATGGGTACTCACGATCTCGGTTATCGAATAGGGCAGGTCGTGACGTTCGGATCTCGAGGTCATCCAGTCACGCGCTTGTGGGCGATCGGATGGGACGTGGGCGGTTTTCGATACGCGAGTGCCTACGTCATTGGCGGGAGGACGCGTCGTGCTCGGCGACTTCAATGGTGACGGTTTGCCCGACGCAATTCAACTACGCGCTTCGGATGGTCGTCTGATGACGTGGATCATTACGGATTGGGGTTTCGCCGACAAACCAATCGAGACCTTGGCGACTTGCGTCAACGTGGTTTCATTACGGAAGAACGGCGCGGTGCCGACGGCATCAACTGGCTCGTGCTCGCAATTCACACCATCGTGCCAACTGAGGAGTTGATGGACCAGACGCGAGAAACCTTGGGCATGTGCTTTCACGGCAGCATGAGCAACCGAATACGCATTCGGTCCATATCGATCATCCCGGAGATTGCCGTATCGCCGGTAGGCGCCTCTACCGAAACAACGCCTTGCTGTTCAAGCCTCAGCAGCACCGGCACTATGCTTTTCGACGATGGGACATCGCGCGCCCATTCGCGCAGCCGTTTGATCGATATTGTGCCGTCCGGGTCGGGTGGCATTCTAGATAATGTGAATGCGACGAAACCTTCTGCAAACACGTCATTGCCACGTTTCCGCAGCGCTTGCGTCGCGCGTGCAATCAGCATAGCCGCGGCGACGTATTCGGGCGGTGCGCGCATGATATCGAGCAACAACTGCTCCGCACGCTCGTTCACCTCTTTCGTCGTGCTGGTGCATGCTGGAACGGGTGGGAGATGATCGGACAATCGCGGCCTATGCGAGGCCATTGCAATCGCTCGCCCAATCGACGCGAGCCATGCGATCACGCGCTCGTGAAATGCAGGCGAAGCAATGATCGTGTCGCGTGCAATCGATTCCGGAAGCGTCGGTCGCTCTTGAATCGAAGCGTAATACGGCGTCGTCGCTGCCACGGAATCGTGGTCATCATTGATGGATGTTGCTGCCATTGTTTGCTCCAGTGGCAAGGGCCCGCTCCCCCGAGCTGGCCGCGGGCGTCATGTCTGCTTGCCCAAGCGAAATGCCGCGGCCAGCCCAGGGGATTGGGTGGGGTCATGCCGCGACGTTTGGCGTCCCCAGAGGATTCGCATGCACCGCAAAGGCGCGAAGACGGCGAGCGCGCATGCAAACCCTCCGCGAACGGCAAACCTCGCGGCGTCACGGTAATCAACGGCCGCCGATGAAAGGGTAACGAGTTTTTTATTTTTCTTGGAAGGGAAGCCCCCGCTACCCCGGTATCGTTTGCGGCTTCTTGGGCGGTGACGGCTTCATGCAGCAAAACGTGACCGCGTTCGCTGCGTTGCCGGTCGCAAGGCCTTTGGGCTCGCCGCCAGTAGGTCCACAGGTCCCCGGAAGGTACGCCAACTCCGTTACCCGCTTGGCGCCGATGGCACGCCCCGCGGGAATGATGCCAGTGCAGTTTTCGCTCATCGACCCGAGAAGCAGATTGACGAACTGATTGGAACATGCCGCGTCGTCGTAGACGGGCATGTTCCCGATGCATGCACTGCCCACGGGCGCGCCGCACGAGCAATCGGTGCATCCACGATCGTCGACGGGCTCGTACGGGTAGAGCTGATGCACGCTCGCGTTGTACTCGTCGGGGCAGTCGCTCAGGTTGTGGATGCCCTTCTGATGAACGCACGTCAGCCATTCAGGGCCGACGTCGGCGGCGCAGTATTGCTTCTCCGATGAACACGCATCTTGCTCCGTTTTTGCTTCACAAGCGATGGCACGTGTCGTCCAGGCAAATTCCTTGGAGGACAAAGGGATCGATGTCGTGGGCAAACACGCGTCACCTTTCGGCGGACCGAGCGGTGAAGCCCAAACCGACTGCGCACACGGCTCGTTTCCGCACATCGCACCCGCGGACAAACCTCCCTCGCTCGAACAAGTTCCGGTCCAGTTCTGCGGCCCGTCGAACGGCGAAAACGGCACGCCGCTCTCGGCACAAGTACCCGCACGGATCTCGATCTTGTCGGGCGGCTGCGAACACTCGCCTTTCGATGCTTGGCACGTGCACGCGTCGCACGCGGCTGAAGGCGCAACGAGTTCATCGAAGAAGCGACCTACCTCGGTCAGATTGTCCGGGCACGCGAGCGACGTGCCGTCGTTTGGACCGACGTGCAGACTGACCGGGATTCGATCCCAAACAAGCGCACTCTGACCGCTCAGTTCAGGAGCACAGAAACCATCGCCGCATGAGTGCAACTTATCGGGATCAAGCCCGAGATCGTCGACGCCCATGGGTCCCTTCGTGGGTTCGGCGTCGCCGTCGGCGTCAGTGCCGGCGTCAGCTAGCAGCGCCAAACAAAGTGCGTATGGGAAATCAGCGTTCGGATCGCAGTCGATCGGGGCATATGAAGCTGGTGCACTACATGCGCCAAGAACGATTCCACCGAGACCAGCAGCGGCGACTCCTACGACGACAAACGTTTTCATGTCTAGAACTCCCATCCAGCAGCTACTTGCGAACCTAACATGATGCGCGGTTGGTCCACAAGAACCGTACCTTCCAGACCAACCCGAATTCCGCTGTTTAGAACCAACACATCGGCCGTTCCCGTCAAACTGAACGATCGGGACAAACCAATGTGCACGCCAACGCGTCCACCACCTCCGAGCTTTCCAAATGTCAGAGGTCTGTCGATGAAAGTGCCTGAAGTCGGCTCGATCCGCACGACTCCCACATGCCCGAGACCGCACCCGAAAAACCACTTGACATGCCCGCAAACCGAGACCAACCCACCCGCAGTCATCGCGCTGATCGGCGCGCCGGCGACGCCCACGGTCAACCACGCCGCTCGTCCTTCCAAACCAAGCGAGAAATATTGGTTTGGCCTCCAAGAACCACCGACCACGCCACCCACGGCGGGCCTCCACGACGCCACGCCGAACACGACGACCGGACCAGCAAAGACAAACCCGTGTGTCGGACGTGAATCGGTAGCGTTTTTCGGCTTTGTCGCCCTGGGGTCTTCATACGCCGGATCCTCTTTCGGGTTGTAGTTCGGATCCCCGTAGATGTTGGTGCTTACGTACTCAGGTGACGCGGTACGTGGCTTTTTTTCTCGTTCGAGCTTCCTGAGCAGCGAGCGCAGTTCGATCTCGACGCGCATGTTTTCACCGGCACGCACTGTGAACGGCACCGTCGCATCTTGAAACTCTTCCAAGACAGCCGTCAGACGATGCTCGCCGGTCACGACGAAAATCGAAAATGCCGAGTATTTACCTGGATTTCGTGCCTCGCCGTCGAGCGCCACGGCAGCACCAGCTTCCGACACGACGACGTCGACCCATGCACCATGCTGCCGCGCGATCTCGTGTGCCCGAAAAAACGCTTCACGCTCGGCCGTCGGCGCTTGCGCATACTTGAGCGCGATCGAGAGAAGATCGGCCGCTTGCGCGTACTTCTCGGCTTGCACGAGCAGCACGCCAAGACGCCCACCAACGACGGGGTCTTTGCGGATGTGAAGCGCTCGCGCATAAGCCAGCGCCGCTTCGGGAACGTGCCCCGCGGATCGCTCGCGGTCGCCAATGGCGACATTCGCAAAAAACTCGGCTTCGCGTGCCGCATCGAGCATCGCTTCCGGAGGTGTAGGTATTTCTTGATCGTGCGTGTCCGCGCGTGCGGGGGCACCGAAAGCAACAAATGCCGCGATAAGGGCAAACCGCAGTAACATGAACACGTTATAGCGCCGATGACCACGCGGTGGAAGCGTCGGGACCAACCGTTTATCGACCGTCGTCCATGAAGCTGGGCGATGCCGGAAGAACCACAGCGAAATCACGCCGTGGTTGCGTTTGTCGTCGTGGTTTGTCCGCCACATGCGCTGCCGTCGGCTTGTGCTGACTGGGGGCAGTGCTGGGTTTTTCGGTGATCGGAGCCGTGGCAATGTTGCTCGCGTGTCGTTCGTGGGGAACGTGCGGCAAAGAATCGCCACCCGTGGGCTCGGGATTAGCGTATTCCACAACGGCGGTGGGCGATATGGACTCGAGCTGCGGCAATGCACCGAGCCCGATGAATATGGGTGGCAACAAGTGCGCCGTTTGCCACAAAACCATGCGAAATCTTGCAAAGAACGGCACACGCGACTCGGCAACCTTCCGAAGCACAAAGATAAGCCACGCACCAATATGATCGCGAATGGAGCCCGCGCGTTTACGAAGCATTTTGCGCGCTCGCACCAGCCTCATCTTCGCGGCATCCTCGCTGATCCTGAAATGGGCCGCGATTTCTGCATGCGAATCTTCGCAAAACGCCGCAAGAACCAGCAAATCCTGCATGTCGGACGGCATTTTCTCGATAACATCGAAGACTTTCGCCAACATTGCCCGCAATTGCGCATCGCGCTCGGGTGAAGCGCGGGGGGCTGGCGCAAAATCGGCCGCGATAGGGTCACCAAAGGCCTCGTCGTGACGCCTGGCGCTTCGTTGAACGTCGATTTTCTCGTTGCGAGCAATTCGCGTTATCCACGGGCGAAGACCGTCGTCGTGCGGCACGTAGGAAGGCAAGTGCTGTACAGCCTTGCGCATGACCGTTTGCACGTGATCTTCGGCCGCTGCACGAACGTGAGGATCACGGGACCCGTCACATAGGATGTGCTCGATGTAGGGCCGAAGGGATAACAATTCGGCCAAGAGATCGGGCGGAAGGAATGGATTCGGGGGCTTGGGCGGGCGCATGATGGAAACAACGTTGGCGAACGAGAAGGTAACAGGAAATTTTGGGGGGGTGTCGTTGGCACAGAAGTCACGCTTGCGATCCAGACGGATGTGCGCAAATGTGCTCCGCGTGGGTAACGGCGAAAAAGGTCATCGGCGAGCGCTTGGCGTGCGGGTATGCCCTGCCATCCAATCCGCATACGGGCGCAGTAGCGGCGTACAGGTTTCCGGTCGGGAGTGCACGCGTGAGCGGAGGTAGAGGGGAGCGCCCTCCTCTTACGAGATCCGAGATCTTGTGCGGGTGCGTCAGCGTGACACGGGGCCCGAGGTTCTGCTCCGTCGCGCGCTCTGGGCAGCGGGATTGCGCTACCGGACTGAGTTCGGTGTCGAAGGAGTGCGCGTCGACATCGCGCTTCCCGGTCGTCACCTGGCCATTCTTGTGGACGGGTGCTCCTGGCACGGGTGTCCCATCCATGCCACGCAACCGAACAAAAACGCGGCTTACTGGATCGCGAAGCTTGAAAGAAATCGCACACGCGATAATTTGCAGACAGACAGGCTGAAGGCGGCTGGATGGACGTTGGTGCAACTCTGGGCGCATGAATCGACGACGGGGTTTGTGGAAGCGACGAGAACGATCGTTAAGCATGTGAAGGGATTGGACAGATGAACGAGATCCAAGAATCGGACAAGAGATTTACCGACGAGCAGATGGCGGCCGCTGAGAGTCAAATCAGGGAGCGCGGTAAAGCAATTGACTCCTACATTACGGAGTACTCGATTGAGATTCTCGCCCAAAAGGTTAAAGGGAACGAGTATACCGTACCGGATTACCAGCGCGAATACACGTGGGAGGAATGGAGGAAGTGGCGCTTCATCGAATCGGTGTTGATGGGGCTTCCCATTCCTTTTTTGTTCTTCTGGGAAGACCCGGAGAGCGGCAAGCTTGAAATCATTGATGGGTCCCAGCGCCTTCGTACGCTCGAAGAATTCATTTATGGCGATCTCGAACTCGGTGAGATGGACAAACTCGACTGTCTCGAGGGGTTTCGTTTCCGTGATCTATCAGAATCGCGCCAACGCAAATTCTTGAACCGTTCGATTCGCGGCATCGTGCTGAACGAGAAGGCCGACCCGGAAGCACGATTCGACCTTTTCGATCGGATCAATACCGGCAGCAAGGTTGCGAACAATGCCGAGGTCCGACGCGGTGCGCTTCGTGGCCCCTTCATTGACTTGGTCATCCAATTGGCGAAAGACGCGGTTTTCGTGGACCTCGCGCCTGTGAGCGAAAAGCAATTGAAGGGCAGGGAACGGGAGGAACTCGTGACCCGCTTTTTCGCTTATGGTGATGGGTTGGAGGACTATGCCGATGAGCCATCCGCGTTTCTATTTGCATACGCCCGGAGAATGAATCAGAGATTTACTGAGAGGGCATCACTCACAGACGAATATAAAGATAGGTTCAATCGGGCAATGCAATTCGTGAAGAAAACTTTTCCGAACGGTTTTCGCCGAGCTGCCACGGGGAAGGTATCGCCACGAGCGCGATTCGAGTCCATCGCGATCGGCACCCACCTCGCCCTCGTCGTCAAACCACGTCTCAAGGTAACGGCGGAAGCAGGTGCTGCCTTGGTCGCAAATCCGGAATTCGGTAAGATCGTGCGCTCGGATTCGGCCAATAACTTCGCAAAACTCGAAGGAAGGCTGCATTTCGTAAGGGATCGCTTGCTGGAGTTGTCGAAATGACCGACCTACGCACGGATTTTACCGATCGCGTCGCGGAAATCGACGCGTACCTCGGTCTAGTTTCTGCGGTCGAGCAGGCAACGCGGACAGGTACCCCCATTTTGCCAACCGAAACTGGCACTGTCGTGCGTGTATCCCCTCTCCAGCAGCAAATTTTGTACGCTGGGGTGTACATGCACCTCTATAACTTGGTCGAGGCGACCCTCTCACAATGCATCACTGCTGTGGAGACAGCGGCGTCGGCTGGGACCCGCTGGAAGCCAGCCGATCTGTCAGCGAAACTACGGCGAGAGTGGGTTAAATCCATTGCCAGGACGCATGAATCGCTGAATGATGAAAATCGCCTGGAAGCGACCCTCGACTTGTGTAACCACCTCGTTGAGATGCTGCCGGTGAGCGTTAAAATATCGAAGGGTGGGGGCGGGAATTGGGATGATGAGCAGATTTCAGAATTTGCGAAGCGGCTAGGTCTGCAAATCAGCCTGAAGCAAACCACGTACTCGGAGGTGAAGCGGCCCTTCCGTGATGGGCAGGGGGCGCTCAAGCTCATCAAAACACGTCGCAATATGCTTGCGCATGGTGAGATGTCGTTTGCGGAATGCGGTTACGCTCATTCACACGCGGAATTGGCGAAACTCAAGGACCGAACGTGCAGCTATCTCGACGAGGTGATATCGTGCTTCGAGAGTTACATCACGCAGCATGAGTTTTTGGACCTGGCGAAGCGACCGCCTTGACATGTTGGAGGATACTCCGTGCGATCGCCTGTCCCAAGGCAACGGGAACCGCGTTCCCGATATGACGCCCCGTATTCGCGTAGGTGAGTCGATCGCCCGGTTCGACGAATGCATAGTCGGGCGGAAAGCTCTGCAAGAGCGCAGCTTCGCGTAGGGATATCGCGCGGTCCTGCGCTGGATGGCCGAATCGGCCGTTTCCAAGTCCAAAACATTGCGTCGTGATGGTCGGCGCGAGGTCATTCCACCGCATACGACCGTAGACGCTCGGATACGTTTTACCCGTCTCCTTCTTATGACAAGCGAGGCGCAGAGACTGCGGCCAGTCGTACCAGCCCCCTCCCTCGGGCGTGGCGCGGATACGG
>CAZETM010000242.1:0-12002 GCA_964514885.1 uncultured Polyangium sp.
CGTCGATCTGGCGCGTGCGATGCGCGAGAACAAGCTCAACGCTGCGCAGATTCTACACGTGTTCATCCAGATCGCCGACACGCTGGACGACGTGCATACACACGGGATCGTTCATCGTGATCTCAAGCCCGACAACGTCTTTCTCGTGACCGAGAACAACGATCCGCTCTTCGTCAAACTGCTCGACTTCGGCATCGCCAAAGTGCTCAACAGCAGCAGCGCTTCGCATCTGACCGAAGAGGGCATGGTGCTGGGAACTCCGCACTACATGGCGCCCGAGCAAGCGCGTAGTGAGACCATCGATCATCGCGCTGACATCTATGCGCTTGGCGTGATGATGTACCGCGCGTTTACCGGAAAATTACCGTTCACCGCAGACTCCGCGATCGGCGTGATGACGCGTCACGCGATGGAAGATCCCGAGCCTCCGAGTAAGTTCATGGCGATCGATCCATTGCTCGAGGCGCTCATTTTGCGCTGCATGGCAAAGGGTCCTGATGCGCGTCCTCAGCGCATGGCGGAAGTGTCGCAAAGCCTGCGTGCGATGCTCATGAAGATGTCGAGTGGTTGGCAGGTTCCGGCGAGTTCGATTTACGCGACGAACAACAACTTGCCGGCCGTTGCGGCGATGTCGCATTCGATGAGCCCAGGTGCAGTGACGGGTGCGTCGTTTGCGCTCGCGGCAGGCGCACCGATGATGCACGAAAGCACGACGCATCGAGCGCTCGTGACTTCGAGCACGGGCATGGTTCCACCGGTGCCGAAGAAGCAATCGCCCGCGGTGCTGTTCGCGTTCGTCGCGATTGCACTGCTGGTGGGTGGAGCGGGCGCGTTCGCGGCGTTTGGCATGAAGCACGGTGATGCATCGAAGCCTGAAGTGGCGGCATCCACGGCTTCGCCGCAGCCGGTGCAAGCGGCACCAGCCACGCCCGCGACGTCTGCCGTAACGCCGGCAGACACGGCAGAGCCAGCGACGTCTGCCTCCGCGCCGATCGATGCTGTGGCGACCGCTCCCGTTCGAGCTTCGGCACCCGCTCCGCGTTCCACGACCACGTCCACAACCAAGCCGAGCCGCAGGCCGGAGATCCGGAATCCGTTCTAATGAACCGCCGCAAAGCGTCGCTTGTGGCCTCGTTCGTCGGTTTGTCGCTCCTTGCGACGACCGGGCCATCGTTTGCCCAGACGAACCGTAAGCCCGCGTCGGCAACGAGCAAGAAGAAGCCGCTGAACAAGAAGGACCCGAAGTACATCGAGGCCAAGCGGTTGTTCGAAAAGGGCGAGGAACTCTACAGCAAAGGCGACTACGAAAATGCCGTCGAATCGTGGGAAATATCCTACGCGTTGTCCGAGGCCGATCTGATTCTCGAAAGCATCGCGAACGCTTACGAGCGGCTCGGGCAAGTGGAGAAAGCCCGCGAGTATCTCGGCAAGTGGCGTGATGCAGCGCCCGCGGAAGAACACTCGGATCTCGATGCGCGCCTGAAGAAGCTCGATGAGCGCATAGCGAAAGACAAGGCGGCGAAGGCGGCCAAAGAAGCCAAAGAGAAGGCCGAAAAAGACGCTCTCGCGAAGCGTCAGGCCGATGCGAAAAAGGAAACGAAACTGTTCCTGCCTGGCATCGTGACGGCCGGTGTGGGAGCGGGCGCAGCGATCACGGGCGGCGTGCTCGACATTCTCGCGTACTCGAATCGGCCTGATCCCAACGCGGTTTGCGCGACGAGCGCCGATGGCAAACTGCTCTGTCGTGCGTCGGCTCGTGACGCCATCGAATCTACGAACACGTTTGCGACGGTGGGCGACATCCTGCTCGCGGCGGGAACGGTGACGGCTGCCGTGGGTGTCGTGCTCGTCGTCGTCAAGAGCGGCAAGAAGAAGGACGAGACAAACACTGCGGTTGCTCCGTGGTTTGTCCCGGGTGGCGGTGGAATTTTGGTGGGTGGTCGAATGTAAAGCGAGTGCGTTTGGAGAAACGAACGCACCCAGCTAACTTGATCAGTTCAAACCGCTCGCGTTAGCGGTCGAGACCTGCGTCTCGTAGTTGCCGGCTCCGTTGTGCCCATTCGAGCCTTGTTCGGCGGCTGTTTGTTCTGCTTGCTGCGCGGCCATCACGCGTTCGACTTCGGCGTCCATCGTGCCCGCGATCATTTTGCTCCACATCACCCAGTCGGCTTGGAACGACCAAAGCGGGTAGCGGAAGCTTGCCGGCCGGTTGCCTTCGATGAAGAAGTGCGAGACCCATGCAGCGCCGTATCCGACGGCGAGGCCGAGCGGAACGAGCCCGGGGCGACGTAGAGCGATTGCTGCGATACCGGCAGCTCCGCCGGCTGTCGTGCCCACGAAGTGAAAGATACGCGTGGCTTTCTTCGAATGCTCACGCACGTAGAAAGGCCAGAATTCTTCGAAGTTTTGAATGGGCTTGTCGGACATGTCTATGCTTCCCCCAGGGTGGAATTCGAGAGAATACCGTGACGTTGGTGGCTGTCGAGAGGCCCTGAAGACGCAGTCCCCGAGTGCGCACGATGCGTGCTGCTCCGTCCGGACATCATCGTTTTGATGGCGCGCTGTTTCATGCTACCAGGACGCTCGGGACACCCATGAATCTCACGGAAGTGCGGCTCAAACTCAAAGAGCTCATCGTTAGCGAGCTCAATCTCGAAGGCAAAACGCCAGCGGATATCGACGATGCGGCGCCGCTCTTCGGCGAAGGTCTCGGCCTCGATTCGCTCGATGCTTTGCAGCTCGCGATGTCCATCGAAGAAGCGTTTGGCGTACGCATTCCTGAAGGCGAACAAGCACGCAGCATTTTTGCGTCCATCAACGCCATCGCCGAGCACATCGTCGTGGTGAAGGCCACGGCCTGAGATTTATGCGCATCTGGGTGACCGGCGTCGGCGTGGTGTCGCCCCTAGGTCGTGGGGCCGCGGTCACGATGGATCGGCTCATTGCGGGTGATCGTGCGTTTGGTGCAGTCACCTTGTTCGATACGACGGGTGCTCGTTCGCAAATCGCGGCGGAAGTGGCGGATATCTCGGCGGCTCTCGTGGCCCCAGAGGGGCAAGCCGAATCTTGGTCGCGCACGGACGCGCTCAGTGTTTTCGCCGTTCGTGAAGCGTTGCAGCAAGCTGGTGTTCAGCCAGGACAAACTCCGGTCGATCTCATCGTGGGTGGCACGACGGCAGGAATGTACGAAACCGAAGAATTGCTGGCGTGGTTGTCGCGTGAGCCGGATGCGATCAAGCCGATGTCGAAGATGCTTTCGCATCCGTTGTCATCGACTGCGGATCACGTACACGTCGCGGCAGGGCCGTTTCGTCGCATCCGGAGCGTGTGTAGTGCATGTTCGAGCGGCGCGAATGCGATCATGCTCGGTGCGGCTTGGATTCGTGCGGGCGTGAGTCGGTGCGTGATTGCTGGCGGTGCCGATGGTCTTTGCAGGCTCACGTATGCTGGTTTTGGAGCGCTTTCGGCCATGGATGCGGGACCGTGTCGTCCCTTCGATCATCGCCGCGCAGGCTTGAACCTAGGCGAAGGCGCTGGGTTTGTCGTGCTCGAAGCCGAAGAACATGCTCGGGCTCGTGGAGCTGTATCGCTCGCGGAATTACGCGGATGGGCGATCGGTGCCGAGGCGCATCACATCACGAATCCCGAAAGCGAAGGTTTGACCGCGGCGCGGGTCATGAACAGCGCGTTGCGCTCGGCTGGTTTGAGCCCCAACGATATCGACTACATCAACGCCCATGGCACGGCGACGCCGCTGAACGACTCGATGGAGTCCGCAGCGATTCGAGCTTGTTTTGGCGAGTCGGCGAGGTCCGTCGCGGTGTCGACGATCAAGGGCCAAATCGGTCATACGCTCGGAGCTGCGGGAGGCATCGAAGCGGCCGTTACGGTTATGACCTTGGCTCGCGGGATCGTGCCGCCCACGGCGGGGCTCGAAGAAGTCGATCCGGTTTGCGATTTGCAGCATGTGACCCAAGCACGACCGATGCCCGTTCGCGCGGCGATGTCGAACTCGTTCGGGTTTGGCGGGACAGACACGTCGTTGGTTTTTACGAGACTGAACGAATTTGCAGCTCAGACCGATTCGGTACGACACGAGGTCGTGATCGTTGCTGCTGCAACGATTGGCCCGCTCGGTGTGCTGGGGTCGAACGAAAGCGATGTCTACTTCGAACCCGGCGCAGCTCCTGTGGCTGGTCCGATCGCGTTTCAAGCTTCCGAGTATTTGGACGTTGGGCGTGCACGACGTCTGGATCGGGCAGGTAGATTGTCCACGGTGGTGGTGCAGCGCTTGCTTCGTGATGCGGGCATTGATCCAAGCGATCCGGAGCGAGCGGTGGAGCTTGGTGCGGTGATGGGCGGCGCGTTTGGCAGCGTCGATGGATCGACGGCGTACATGCGGCGGATCCATGAAAAAGGCGTGAAATACGCGAGTCCCGTCGACTTCCCGAACCTCGTGCCATCGTCACCGGTGGGGCATGCGTCCATTTATCTTGGGCTACGTGGCCCGGTGTTTGCCGTGGCGGATCTCGGTGCAACGGCTGAATGCGCAGTCGTGACAGCGGCGGACCTCATCACGGTGGGTGATGCGCACGTGCTCGCGGCGGGCAGTGTCGAAGAGGTGAGTGTCGTCGTCGAGCGGTGTTTGTCGCCGATTTGCTCGGGCATGGACACGGGCGTGCGTAGTGAAGGCGCCAGTGCGCTATTGCTCGAATCTGCGGAGCATGCGCGGGCGCGAGGTGCGCATGTTCTGGCGAGTTTGTCCTTCTGGACCTCGTGGCGGGACAAACCTGTCGATGCGCTTGCGGGACTTCCTTTGCCCACCAACGAATCTCGTGCGGCGGTGGTTACCGGACAAACCGACGCGTCGCTCGATGTGCTTGGAGCATCTCCGTGGGCTCGCGTATCGCGGCGGAGCGTCGTAGCGCGGGCGGGGACGCACGAAGGAGTTGGCGGTATCGCGTTGGCCGCGGCGATCTCGGCCATGTCGCGCGGAACGTTCGACGAGTGTTTGGTTCTCGGAGCAGCACCCGATCGCGGCTATGCCCTGCTCTTGCGTGCGGCTCGGCCGTGAAGAGTCGCGGTTTGTCTCGGCCCGCGTTTGTCACGTGTGTGTCGCTCGGGCTTTTCGTGGCGTCGTGTGTCGATCCGCAGCGGATTGGTCCCCAGCTCGGTCCTCCTCCGACGCTCGAATCATGGCGTCACGCGAAGCAATTGCTGGCCGAGATGGGTCGCACGTCGAGTCTGCCGCGTACGATGCGTATTGCGCTCACGTTGCGTGAGCCGATCACGCGCCGGACGCTGGAAGCACGCGGAGCGTTAGCGGTTTCGCCTCCGGATGCGTTGCGTATGATCTTGCTGGGGCCTGGAGGCACCACGTCGCTCGACTTGTGGCTGCATGGCGACCAGTTTCGATTTGCGGTGCCGGCGATCGATCTGCTTCGTCGCGGGGATGCCTCGACTCCGCCCCAGGAAAAACGCGGCATGCCCGTGGATTTCTTGCGTTGGTGGTTGCTTCGTCCCACTTCGGGAACGCTGCTTTGGCACGTGTTTCGCGACACTGGATCGCAGTTTGTCTTGCGCGATGGTCAGGCGATTGTCGATCTGCACGTAGCGCGCTCGGGGCGCATTACGGCGCGACGAACCACGTGGGAAGATAGCCCCGACAAACCCAGCGGACGGCGCAAGATTGACGAAGAGCTCATCGAAGCGGATCGGCTGGGTTGTGGCGTCGTGAATTATCAGCAGGCTTCGACAAACCTACGCGTGACCGTGAAGTGCGAGGCGGAAGAGACGGAGCGACCTCCGAACCCGCGGGCGTTTGTCGATCCAGACTTGCCTCACTCGAGGCTGTTTCCGATGAAAGGGAAGGGTCTTGAGTGACGCTTGCGTCATCGCAGTGGGAGCTATTTCCGGTCTTGGTTTGGCCGAGCGTGCTTATGACGTTGGACCGATAGGACAAACCGCGTGGGTGGTCATCTCGCGTGACGAAGAGCTAGCGAGCGCGGGTCTCTTGCGACCGTTTTGTGCGCGGGCGGTGGCTCTTCCAGATGCGGCGACGTTCGAGGATCGAGCCACGATGCTCTTGTCGACGGCGCTTGGACAGCTCGTCGGGAAGCTTGACGAGGTTCGTCCGGGCTGGCGCGATGATCGGATCGGTTTGGCGGTAGGAACGTCGAGCGGCGGAATGCTTTCATCGGAAGCGTTTTTCCGTGCGCGTGACGCTGTCGCGTGTGGACAAACGGTAGGCGAAGACGAGCGGGCATCGCTTGCTCATCGAGCTACGTATTTCGCACCGCTGCATGATGCTTTGAGTGCGTACGGTTTGTCTGGTGCATCCGTTTGTCGAAGAACGCACCTGGTGGCCGCGTGTGCGGCGTCGACGATGGCGATGGGTTTGGGTTTGCGGTGGCTCGATCGAGGCGCGTGCGACCTAGTGATCGCGGGTGGGTACGACGCGGTCAGTGTCTTCGTAGCGATGGGATTCGAGGCTCTGCGGGCGACGACGGCATCCACATCGAAACCGTTTCGGATCGGTCGTGATGGCATGTCGCTCGGAGAAGGCGCGGGGCTCGTCGCGTTTGTCCGGGAACAAGACACACGAAGAGCGCACGTGATGTTTCGGATTGCGGGGTTTGGCGCATCGACCGACGCGGTACACATCACGGCACCGGATCGTACGGGTAAAGGTTTGGCGCGGGCGGGAAGTCGAGCGATCGCCGACAGTGGTTTGTCTCCGTCGAACATTGGTTTGGTGAGTGCGCATGGGACGGCGACCCCGTTCAACGATGCGATGGAATCTCGAGCGATCGCGTCGATGTTCGAAGGTGTCGCGGCGCCGATCGTGCACCCGTTCAAGGCGCAGATTGGGCACACGCTTGGCGCGGCTGGAGTGCTCGAAACGCTGGCGGCCGCGGACGCTCTGACGCGCGGGATCGCGCCTGCGGCTGCGGGGGAAGGGGAGCTCGATCCAGATGCCGCTGTCATGCTGCTCGAACGTAACGAATCGAGGCCACTGCGGGCGGCGTTGAAGTTGTCGGCGGCGTTTGGCGGGGCAAACGCAGCGCTCGTGATCGCGAACGAAAAAAGTCATCGCCAGTCACGTGAAGCTCGTGCGGTGTACTTGCGAGCGATGGCGCGGATCACGCCTGAGGATCTGTCGAGTTTGTCCGAAGTTACCGGGGTGGCTCGGGATCGTCTCGCGCGTCTCGACACGGTGTGCAAGCTGGGTTTACGGGCGGTTGCAGCGCTGAGCGTTATCGTTGGAGCTGAAACGATACGTGGTGCAGGAATCGTTGCTGGGCATGGTTTGGCGACGATCGACACCAACGATCGTTTCGATTCCAAGCGTCGTGCAAAGGGTCCCACGTTCGTCGATCCACGCTTGTTTCCAGCGACTTCGCCGAACGCGGTGGCGGGTGAATGTGCGATCGTTTTTGGACTGACCGGGCCGAGTTTTGCGGTGAACGCAGGGTTTGACGGGGGAGTCGAAGCGCTCGCGTGTGCAGCCGAGCTTGTGGCGGCGGGTGATGCCGACCGGATGATTGTCGTTGTGGCAGACGATGCGGGGCCAGCGGCGCGTGATCTTCTCGCATGGACGGGTCAGGGGCATCGAAGGCTGGAACAAGGCGCTTTGGCTGCGATTCTCGATGCTTCGAGCGAGGGCGTGGTGGGCCAGATCGACATGGACACGGCGGCTTCCCATGACGCCGGCGCCATTGGCCATTTGGCAATCGAGGAGCGTCTGCAGGCACTCGGATTGACATAATGACAATCGCCCGCGAATGCCTTGCGGACAGTGGGGGTTGTCTGGCAAGTTTGCGCGGGAATGCGCCGGATCGTTTGCGCGTTCAAAAAAACTGCGATGCCTTCGAACCGATTCGTCCTTGCCGCTCTTGCTCTCGTCGCTTCCACTCTGATGGGTTGCGCCGGTCGGTACATTCCGAACACGGACGTGGAAGACAACGAAGAGAACCGTAAAATCATCGCTTTTTGCGAGAAGTACCGGCATGCCGTGGAGGAGAAAGACCTCATCGTGCTGATGAAGTTGGCTTCTCCGGATTATTACGCGACCGGCGGCAACGTCGATCCGCGTGACGATATCGATTACGCCGGGTTGCAGGATTATTTGTCCGGGGCATTCCAGGATGCGAAGGCCATTCGTTACGAAATTCGTTATCGACGAATTCTTCGGGACGAAGAGGACAAGGACCGGATTTTCATCGATTACACGTACAGTGCGAGTTATCGCATTCCGGGCCTGAAGGGCGAAGAGTGGCGACGGAAAGTCGAAGACAATCGCCTCGAGATCGAGCCGGCTCAGGATGAATTCAAGATTCTGACAGGAATGTAGCCTCACCCCTACCCTCTCCACAGGCGCATTGCTTCGCAATGCTGGTGGAGAGGGAGGAAGACGCTCCACACGCGCTATTACACGGTGGCGAAGAGGAAGACGCTATTCAACCTCTCCACAGGCGCATTGCTTCGCAATGCTGGTGGAGAGGGAGGAAGACGCACCACACGCGCTATTACGCGGTGGCGAAGAAGCTTATTGAACCTGAAAATCCTCGAGCAACCGGTAAATCTTGTATTCGTTACCGGTTCGTCTCAGCCATACGAGGATGTCGTCCCCCATCAATCGGTCCAGTCCCGCCTTTGGCGTCGCGATCGGCACGCGAATCACGATATCCCCCGCATTCAGCGCGTCCGCACGAACCGCAGGATGTGGCGACAACGTCAGCTCATCGTCCGCGCGATACACTTCCAGCTCGTTCTCGCGAAAAATGACCTCGCCCGCGAGCTTCGTGTAGTCGAGACGGCGGAAGCGATGCGCCCAAAACAGCGACGCTGAAGGCGATCCCATCGGCCCTCCCATCGACGGATTCGTGTTCAACGCGTCGCGTGTGAGCACCGCCCCGAGCGCATCCGTGTCTTCCGTAATGATGGCATGGAAGAACATGCGCACAGTGTTCAAAGCTTGATCGATCCCGACCGGAGCCCGCAGCGTGACCAGCGCATCGCCCGTGTTTGCCACGTCCTTGGCGCGCGAAGGAGCACTCGTCGGGTCCACCGCGATGCCATCGGGTCGTCGGCGTTCCGTGGGCAGCTCAGAGGCCGTAACAAAGCCCTTGTCCGGCTGAGCTGCACAGCCGCACAACGCGAGGACAAACCCCCACGAGGCCAATGACAAACGTAGATTTGAGGGGAAGGGTCGAGCGTTCACAGGGGATTGAGCAGGCTTAGAGCGGTTCGACGACCGGATCTGCAGTTCGTGTGAGCGTCACGATCGCACGGTCTGAGACGGTCGTCCATCCAGGCATCGGCTCGTCGTCCTCGAAATCCGACGCGATGACCGAAACACGGCAGGCAGCGAAGTCGGGCAAACGCATCCGCCCAAGCCCACCATCAACAAGGATCCGTTCGAGATCCTGCGGGCCATGCAGCGTGCGGGACATCATTCGTCCAGCTCCGTGCACTGCCAGGAGATAATCCGGACTCGCCACGAGCAGATTCATCGGCGTCGGCTGCTGTCCTTCTTCGGCACAAAGCCTGTCGATCAACGCAAGCGTCGAACGCAGCGCGGCTCGTGCTGTCGCTACTGGCACATGAGATCTGTCGAGTTGTCCAGTGTCGTGCAGAAACGATAAAAACAGGTGAAACAGTAGCTCGCTGTCCGTTTCACCTCGCACGTCACGCAGCAAGAACTGCGGCAGCGAGTCCGTGAGACGACTGCGCAATGTGCTGAACGCGTTGATCGTTCCGGTGTGCGCAAACAGCCACTGTCTGTAGCGAAAAGGATGCGTGTTCTCCGTCCGCGCCCCTCCGACGGTGGCCACTCGAACGTGCGCAATGAGAATATCGGCACGAACTGCGCCGGCCATGTCGCTGAATTCAAGCTTGATCCGATCATCGATCGGACGTCGTTTCAGGAGGATTTCGCCTCCTTGGTAAAACCCTACGCCCCAGCCAGGAATGGACCCGGGCTTGCGATGCACGACGAGGTGCTTTGCCTCGAGTTCGAGCACCCGAGCACCGAGGTCGGGACGGTTTCCAATGAAGCCGACGAGACGAGCCATGTTGCTCCTCACCCCGGGTCTAGCCGGGCAAGATTTGGGGATTGGGGCGATAGCATGCCCCGTTGTTCGAGCTAGCGTGGTGGAATCCGCGGCGCTCCCGCGCGTTTCCTTTTTTGACGGTTCCTACGTCCGTCGGCAAGGCGCCGATGTGCTCGTTTGCAAAGATGCAAAAGCAGAGCCCGGCGCCTGACACGCGTAAGGAAATCAATTCATACGCCTTCGGACGACTTCTCCATCGATGTCGCGATCGATGACGTGATTAGCAAAAGCGTTTCGCGAGTCCCGATGCACCACTCGTGAGGAGATCTCTGATAGATCGGTAAGGCGTGGAAGGATCGCGCCTCGTTTCGGCTGCCCTTCGAGTTTTCAAGACGATGAACATCAACAGTTTCGCCCGCACGCTTCTTCTGTCCACAATGCTCGGATGTGCTGCGGTTTATCCCGAACTCGGCACGACCATCCGTTCCGCCAAGGGCGATGTGCAGCTCGATCCTCCGCCGCCGGAGGGCATCAAGTGGATTAGCTTCAAGAGCGCGACGATCCCGGCGCAAATGCGTGATGGTCGATCGTGGCAACAAGTGCAGGGCAAACTGCCCGATCCGTACGCGAAGCTGATCATCAACGACGCCGAGGTTTTTCGCACCAGACCTCAGTCCGAAACGCTCAGCCCGACCTGGAAAGATGCGCCGCGCGGTAACTTCAAGGTTTCACCGCTCGACAAGATGCGCGTCGAGGTGTGGGACTCGAACACGATCAGCGACAAACCCATCGGAGTGAAAGACTTCCGGCTGACGAGCGACTTCTTGATTGGGGATCAGGTCAGGCTCGACGTCGGTGGCGGGACCGAAGTCATCGTGGCATTCGAGCCTGCGCATGCGATGTTTGGCGTGGGGCTTTGGTATGAGCTGCGTTCAGAGACGGTTTTCATCACGCGTCTGCTTGCCGGGAGCCCTGCGGAACGAGCGGGTATCGAGCCCGGAGACGAAGTGGTTGCAATCGCTGGCAAACAAGTGACGCAGATGAAAACGAACGCGATTCGCACTGCATTCAACTCGATTCCCAAAGATGGTTTGCCTCTGGTCATTCGTCACGCGGATGGACGCGACGTATCGCTCACGCTGCGCGAAGGACCGATTTATCCGACATTCGATCAATATGGTCAGATCGACTGAGCTCGAGCGATCGTGAAAGTCACTCCGTTTGGCTTTACAACCGATGAAATTCGGGCCGAGCTTGCGCCACTTCGTCACCCATTTTCAGTGGCGGTTTGTCGCGCGAAAAACCCGTTCAACATCGGCGCCATCATCCGCACGGCGCATTCGTTTCTCGTGCGCGAAGTGTTCCTGATCGGAACCGAACCTTGGTACGAGCGTGCGGCCATGGGCATGGCGAAGTTCGAAACGATCGTCGAATGCCCGGATGAAGCTGCGTTTCTCGAAATCGTGCGTGGTCGACACTTGATCGGGGTCGAGCGCGAGCCGGCGACGAAGACGCTTTGGGAAGCACCGATGCCGGATGAACTCGTGTTCTGTTTCGGCAGTGAAAACGATGGGCTTCCGCAGGTGCTGATCGACGCGTGCGCGGATGTCATCGCGATCCCGATGTACGGGATCAATCACTCGTATCCGGTCGCGATCTCGGCGGGGATGATCATGTGCGAGTGGGCGAGGCGAAGGGATCCGCGGGGCGGAGTTGCGGGCGGGAAAGTGGTGACGGGCGGGTCTGTTTTGTAAGAGGGTGTTCCGAAGCCAGGTCAGGGCTTGTACGCGCGCTTCGCGAGCCCCCCATACCCCCCCGGGATCGGGCCGGAACCACATCAGGGCTTGTACCCTCGCTGCGCGCGCGTAAACGCGCGCTTCGCGAGGCCAGTCACGATGGGGGGCTCGCAGGCGGCCCTCCAGGTACTTTTGCCTGCGGCAAAAGTAC
>CAZETM010000243.1:0-11935 GCA_964514885.1 uncultured Polyangium sp.
AGGGCCGGATGACCAGGTGCGGCCGGATTGCGGATCGTTTCGATCGTGATCGAAGCCGGCGGGCAAATCGGCGTGCCGAAGTTCGGCTCCGCGCAGTCGTCGCACACGTCGCCATGTCCGTCGGCATCCTTGTCGGCTTGATCCGCGTTGGCCTTTTCCGGGCAGTTGTCGGTGCCGTTCGTGATGCCGTCGGCGTCGATGTCGTTCGAATCGAGCGCTGGGCATCCGTTCTGTGCGTCGAGCGGACATGCGTCACACGCATCGCCGATCTTGTCGCCGTCGAGGTCCGCTTGTGATGCGCCATCGATGGGCCTGATCGGGTTGAAGATCTTCTCGCAGTTGTCCGAAGCGTTCGCGATGCCATCGCCGTCGGCGTCTTCCGCCGTGATCCCGTTCGGGTACTCGGTGCGCCACGGCGTGCAGCTTGGCTCGATCGTGGGTACTTCGTTGTTGCAGAAAAAGAGCGGGTAGATCGCTTCGCCAGCCGTGCGGATGCTGGCGAGAGTCACGCCGCCGCCGATGTCTTGCGCCACGCACGCGCGTTTGTCTCGTCCACACACTGGCAAGGCTTCGCAGTTTGCGCCGCCGAGCGCTGCATCCGCGACGAGCGCATCGTCGCCGTAAAGCACTTTGCCGCCACGAAGCACGAGCACGACGTCTTCCACGCCGGCCGCGATGACTGCGCGGTGATCTTTGCGATCCTTGCCGTCGAAGATTGCGATGTCCGCTGCGTAGCCCGGCTTGAGCATGCCGATGATGGCCCCGGCGCCCGCGGCAAACGATGCGTTTGTCGTGGCCATACGCCACAACTGTTCATCCGTGAAGTAGTTGTCGAAGTAGAGCGTGTTCAGCTCGTCGGCGCAGCGCAGCTCGCGAAGCATGTTCATCGATCCCGACGCGACCCAGTCGGTGCCGAGCGCGATGGGCACGCCAAGTCTGTCGATCAACGTGACGCTCGCCGTGTTGCCGTACAGGTCGACGTTCGTGCGAGGTGACCACACGACCGAGGTGAAGTTCTTCTGCAAAAGCTCGTAATCCGAGGCCAAGAAGCCAACCGCATGCACCATCGCCGTTTGCGGCTCCGTGATGTCGTACGGCCCGGTGCCTTGACAGATGATCTCGTTGCGCGAGGCCAGGTCGATGCCTTCGGAGACGTGCGGCACGTACGCTTCGATGTTCGCGATTTGCGAGGTCGGCGTAGGCGTTGGGTAGGCGCAGCCGCTCGTGATCATCGTGCCGTCGTTGTCGCCAAGCGGGAACGTGTCGGAGTCTGCGGGAGGGATCGGCAAGCCTTCGAGACGCCCGGATTGATCGAGATTTCGTAGCAGTCCTGCTTGACCGCCTGCGCTCAATGCACTCGTCGCGCCGCTCATGACGAAACGTAGTTCGGCAAAACGAACCACGTCGCCCGATGCACCACCGGAAACGGAGATCTTGGGGTAACCGGGTTTGCCCACGCGCCACTGATGCCGATGGTTGTAACGAACGCCGTCGTGAGTCTTCGGCGTGTTGTTGGCGAAGCCGATGTGATCGTGCGCGTTGATCAGACCTGGCGAGATGACGCCTTCTGCGCAGTCGATCGTCGATGCAGTTGCTGCCGACGGTGAAGCGCTGCAGTCGCAATCCACGCACTCGATGCGCCCGTTGCTGTCGACGAGCACTTCGCCGCGATGGAGCGTTTGATCAGGTGCGAGCACGGTGCCTCGGAACAGCTTTGCAGCCGTGCCTTGTTTGGTGACTTCGCACGTTCCCGAGGCTGGTGGCGTGAGCGGCGCGCCGGCGCATTCGACGATGACGCCGCCGGGGTTTCCCCCTTGTCCTCCTTGACCTGCTTCACCACCGGCGCCGCCTTGCCCGGCAGTGCCGCCTTGGCCGCCTTGCCCGCTGCTGCTGCTGCTACTGCTGCTGCCGCTCGAGGTGCTGATTGAAGTCGTGGGCTCGGCGCAGCCCGAAGTGAATGTGGCGAGTGGCCAGGCGAGTGCCGCAAGACGAACGAGTGCCGAGTTTTTGTGGTGAAAGCGAAGCCTCATCATGCCGCTAGCGTACGTGAAGAACCGCTCGTGTGCATGCGACCGGTTGATTCGACGTCACCAGTATCGACGCGCAGAACCGCGCTTGTTAAAGAGGCGCGCATGAAGATCTTCATCGACTCCGGCGACCTCGCGGAGATCAAAGAAGCGCAAGCAATGGGGGTGATCGACGGCGTGACCACCAACCCGTCGCTCTTGGCCAAGGCGGGCAAACCAACTCGTACCGTGATCGCAGAAATCTGCGCGGTGGTCGACGGCCCCATCTCGGCTGAAGTCGTGTCCACGGACCTCGAAGGCATCCTGCGAGAAGGCCGCGAGCTGGTGAAAATTCACGACAACGTAGTGGTCAAAGTACCGCTCATCGAAGACGGCTTGAGGGCGGTGCGGATCTTTTCGCAAGAAGGGATCAAGACCAACGTCACGCTGTGTTTCTCGGCATCGCAGGCGCTTTTGTCGGCGAAAGCGGGAGCGACGTACATCTCGCCGTTCGTCGGCCGGATCGACGACATCTCGGGCGACGGGATGGACCTCATCGGGCAGATCGTTCAAATCTATAAGAATTACAATTTCGCGACCGAGGTGCTGACGGCGAGTGTGCGGCATCCCGTCCACTTCGTGCAGGCGGCGATGATTGGCGCGCATGCGTCGACGTTGCCGCTCAAGGTGATCAAGCAGCTTTTGAAGCATCCCTTGACGGACCTTGGTTTGGCGCAGTTCCTCGCGGACGCGAAGAAGATCCCGCAAGGCTGACGTGGCGCGCACGACGACCAAGACTCTTTCGCGCCCTACGACGACCATCAAGAAGGCGCAGGTTCCCGAGCCTGCGCCGAGCGTGGTGGACGTAACGACGCGAGGTGGCCCGTATGCGGGTGTATCTGCGGCGGTGATTCGGCGCCGGGCGGCGAAGATGCTCGAGCATCTCGATTTGCAGGGTGTCGAGCTGAGTTTGGCGCTGGTCGATGACGCTGCGATTCACGAACTCAATCGCACGTATCGACATAAAGACAAACCCACCGACGTCTTGTCATTTCCACTGCACGAAAGGCCTTCGGGATGGAAACCGAAAGGTGTTCGGGGCAAGGAAATAGGCGCGGGTTTTCCTTTTAAGGGTCCAATCGGCGACGTGATTCTGTCGATCGACACGGCGCGGCGGCAGGCGGAGACGGCACAGCGTCCTCTTTTGGATGAGCTGACGATGCTTTTGGCGCATGGCCTGTTGCATCTTTTGGGGTACGACCACCGCACGAACGCCGAAGATCGCGAAATGACAGCGCGAACGCGGGAACTGGAAGCTGCGGCGGTCGTGCAACGAAAAAAAGAATTCGCACGCTCGTAAACAGATTTGTACTTGCCGGGCCTCAATTCGCCTGTTAAACGGAGCTCCGTTCGTGTCCAGGACGGGCTGGATTCGACCCAATATCGAGCGACCGTCTTGCATTCCGCGGTCGCTCTTGAGGAGGACAGGATGCCCTCTAGCAAGCTGACGAAAGCCCAGATGGTGACCGCTCTCGCCGAGAGCACCGGCCTGGAAAAAAAGGCCGTGAATGGCGTCCTCGACGCGCTCTCGACGCTCGTGGCCAAGCAACTCGGACCTGACGGTCCTGGCGAGGTCACGATTCCGGGACTCGTCAAGCTGAAGGCGAAGGCCACTGCAGCAACCTCGGATCGACAGGGCGTGAATCCGTTCACGAAAGCGCCCATGACGATCAAGGGTAAGCCGGCAAGTAGCAAAGTGCGTTCGGCGCCTGTCAAGGCGCTCAAAGATCAGCTCACTGGCAGCTGATTCGCACGTCGCCCAATCTTCGGCTGACGAAAACATCGCAGTTTCTGGCCTGCTCTCTCGTTTGACCAAAAACCAAATGAGAAAAACGGCCGGGAGCTAAAATATCAATTTGAACCGGTATCTTTGCTTCCTTGGGACGTGAATAAATTCGCGCACCAACGAAGCCAAGATATTGGTTTTTTACGACGAACCAGCGCGGCCTTCTTGGCTGGCGCTGGTTTCGTTTTTGTCGTCCAGCTTTTTTTCACGAATCGTTCGGCGAGCTCGCCACGCAAACGCAGCAATCGACGCGGTAAGCAATCCTCCAAGCGGAGCATTTCCAAACCGCCCATAAATGGTGAGCGATCCATCGCCAATCGAAGGCGTCGCGATCAGCGTCGAAGCCTTCGACGAATCGTCCCGTAAAACCTCTATCCCGCGATGGTCCACCCACGACATCACGCCGAGGTTCACGGACCGCACCAAATGAATCCGATGCTCGACAGCTCGCATCGCCGCTAGCCGCGCATGCAGTTCCGGCTCGGCCGAACCAATGAACCATGCGTCGTTGGTCACGTTCACGAGCATGTTCGGTCGTAATTCGCTGACGACTCTTCGTCCCGCGCCCGTGAGCGTGTCTTCGTAACAGTTGAGCACGCCAAACCGCACGTCGCCGTTTTCGCTTGACAGCGTGAGCGCACGAGCTTCGGTGCCTGGCACGAGCCCGCCGCTCTTCTGAAAAATTCGCCTGAGCCAAGGCAGATACGATCCGAGTGGGATTGTCTCGCCAAACCAGAGCAGCTCGAGCTTGTCATACGACGGTTGCAGCGACCCATCGGGCATGACGATCGTCGCGGAGTTGCGACTGTTTCGTTCGAACAGCCCGCCCCCGATGCTCACGGGTTTTTCGATCGTGATGAGGCCAAACAGGATCGGGCCGCGAAGGTCGCGTCCGAGGATGGAGCGAGCTCCACGCGGATTTTGACTAGCTCCGTAATCGAGCACGTAGGGGTAAGCCGCTTCGGGCCATACCGTGAGATCAACGCCTTGCGTTTCGGCCTGCTGCGTGAGCGTTTGCAAGTTGCGCAAGATGCTCGTGTGATTCTTGGGGTCCCAACGATCGAGCGGTCCCACGGCTTGGTTGACGAGCGCGATGCGCATCGTGCGTGGGGCCGGAGATTGATTGGAGAGCAAACGAATTCGCAGCTTGCCGTAAACTACGACCACCGCGAGGATCGAGATCGCTGCGACGAGTGGAATGATGGTTTGACGTCGAGCTTGTTTTGACAGCGCGGCTTTCGCTGCACGTGCGAGCAGTGCAGCGATGAGCGCGAAAATCACCGACACGCCTCGCTCGCCCAGCACGTCTGCGAACTGCACGAACGATGGCCAGGGAGTCAAGACTCCTGCCGGCGTCCACGCGAACACTGAAGGAAGCGACAGCGCGATCAACGTGCCTGCGGCAAACGCAACCTCGAAGGGCGCACGCGCTTTGCGTTGCACGAGGTTTGTCGCGGCTGCACCCATGCCCCAGAGCACGGATTGCGCCGCAGCGAGCAGCACGAGAGCCACGGAGCCTGCTGCCACTCCGAGAGGTGTGAACCGTTGGACGACCTCGGGAACGAAGCGCATTCCCACGATGCCTGCGGCGGTTGCCCATGCGGATCCGCGACCGAAAGCTCGCCATGCGGAAGGCGCATCATCGAGCGACAACGCGAGCATCGCGAGGCCGATGAAGAGAGCTGGATAGACGTTGGTGGGAGGCGTGGCGAGAGCGGCGATGGCTCCACCGAAGATTGCGATCAGAAGTCCCTTGTACCGATGGAGTTTTCCCATGCGTTGAACTCGCGGCGTTTTAACGCGCGAAACGAAAGAGGGCGACTCGAAAGGTTGAGGATTTGTTGATCGACGGTGAAGTCAGGAGCGGACGGACGAACCCAGCGGTTTTACCACCAGAACGTCAGACCGCCGCGGAAGAGTCCGCCACCGGAAGTGTTCGTGGAGCGTCCCGTGTCGGCATCCATGAACTCGGGGAGTTTGTCCTGGTCCTTGTCTTGGTCTTTGCCGTGACGACCATCATCATCATCATCGATATCCGTACGGCTTCGAACGAATCCGAGGACATCGACGTTGAAGGCGACGCGTTTGGAGAGACGGAACTCGAGACCGACGCCGAGTTGACCGCCGAAGTATTTGTAGTCCGCGGAAAAACCATCGTTGCTCTTGTTTGCGAGAAGCAACGGATGGGCTTGATCCGAGGTAACCGTGGCGCTCGACCAGTTCACGCCGCCAGTGACGTAGAACTGCGAACGGCTGCGCGGGTTGAGGTAAAAGATGCCGCTCACCGAGAAGGGCATCTCGACGCGTTCGAACCCGTTGAAGTCCGTACCGCCGAGGACATCGAAACCTGCATCGAAAGCGAATCGCGGCGTGGGGCGATATCGCAAGCTCATGCCGAATCCGCCCATGCCTGCGTCACGCGAAGCCGTTTGTTGGCCGCCCTCATGACCGTGATCATCACCGCCGAAGCTCACGCCTTGAAGGCGCAGATTGAGGCCCCATTCCGACTTCCAACGAAGGGCGGGACGAACCGGAGCGCAGCTCCCTAGAGTGCACGCCGAACGGCGGTAAACGCGTCGCACTGGCGGCGGCGATGCCTTGCGCACGACGCGTGTTCCACCGGGCGCGATGATGATGATTTGCGGACGCGGGCTTGCGGAAGCTCCGGGTCGATACACGACAACCGGAGGGGGCGAACCACGGCCTCGATGATGCACAACCGGAGGCGGTTCTTCTTCTTCTTCTGGTACAGGCAAAGTATCAGCCGCAGGCGGCGGCCGGATTGCTACATCAGCGTCGACATCCACGTCGACGCTGGGAGCTGGTGCTTCGCAAAACCACGCGCCGGGGGGGCAGTTGTTCTCGTCTGCGAACGCGGTAAGCGGTTGGCTCAACGCAGCGGTCACGATCAATGCGGGGGTCAGGTAGCGGCGCATGGGTAACTCCTCGTTCTTGCTTGCAGCCTAGCAATCGCGGTGCCATCGGCCAGGCGGCCTAGACAGACGTAATGCACGGGATCTCGTTACAACCTTCGTGCATCGTCTGACACGGTGGACTGTGATGCAAGGTTCACACGTCCTCAAAGCTCACTCTCGATGGATCATACCTCAACGGGCGCCTCGGCGGCACCTGCGAAAGGTCACTACGATACAGGTTTCCCCCGACCTACGTCGTCCCAGCCCTCTCCAACCATGAACGCTCCAACGAAATCTTTGCACGTGGCCACCACAAAAATTGCGCCTGACGAGGGCCGTAAAGGCTCGCTGCCCAAAGTGACGCTCAAGGCGGGACACGTCAGACCTGTCTGGACGGGACACCCGTGGGTCTTCGCCCAGGCTATCGACCGAATTGAAGGGGGCGCGGTGGCTGGCGACGAAGTCGTCGTCGTCGATCCTCGCGGAACGGTGCTTGGTCACGGCTTGTACACGCCAAGATCCGCGATTCCCGTGCGGATGTTCACGCACGACGACACTCCTATCGATGGAGCCCTCATTCGCCGTCGTCTGGAACGCGCGATTCAAAATCGTCGAGACCTCGGGTTTCCAAGTCACGCCAGCGGTCATGAGACCAACGCGTATCGACTTGTTCACGCCGAAGGTGACGGTCTTCCGGGGCTCGTCGTCGATGTCCTGGGTGACGTGTTGGTCGTTCAAATCGGTACGATTGGAATCAAGCGCCGCGAGGGGCTCGTGTTCGATGTGCTGACCGAAGGTCTCGCGCCACGAGCCATCGTCGATCGCACGTCGGCGCAGCTTGCGAAGCTCGAAGGGTTCGAGCCTGGCGTAGGGGTCGTGCGTGGAGACACGTCGATTGACAAGCTCACGTTCGTCGAGCGGGGACTGAAGTACGAAATCCCATTTGCGCTCGGGCAGAAGACTGGTTTCTACCTCGATCAACGTACGCTGCGGACTCGGATCGAGCAGCTTTCGCAGGGCAAACGAGTGCTCGATGCGTTCTGCTTCGTGGGCACATTCGCCATGGCTGCTGCTCGAGGTGGTGCGAGTGAAGTCGTGGCCGTCGACGAGAGTCCAATCGCGATCGAAGTCGGTGCGGAGTGCGCCATGAAAAACGGTTTGTCTGGGCGCATCAAGTTCGAACGATCCGATGCACGCAAGGCGCTTGCTCGTGCGTCATCCGAAGGTGGATACGATCTCGTCATCTGCGATCCGCCGAAACTTTCACCGACGAAAGGATCGAAGGATGGCGCGCTCAGTGCGTATCGCGCGCTTGCGGCACAAGGTTGCAAGGCGACTCGTACGGGCGGGATCTTCGTGATGTGTTCGTGCTCGAGTGCGATCTCGATGGACGATCTGACGCGAGCGTTGGCGATTGGAGCGCGTGAAGCACGCATGCATGCGGTGGTGTTCGACAGACATTTTCAAGGTGCGGATCATCCGGTGAGCGCAGCGTTTCCCGAAGGTCTCTACTTGAAGAGCGTCATCGCGCGACTCGAGGCTTTGTGACTGCTGTGCCGCGTCCGCTTGCTGAGTTGTCGAAGGACGAAGCTCAACGCCTCACGGGTCTCGTGTTCGATCTCGACGACACGCTGCTCGATCATGGATCGCTTACGGAAGACGCGTACTCAGCGCTTTTTCGTCTACGTGAAGTGGGCTTGCGGCTCATCGCGTGCACGGGGCGTCCGGCGGGTTGGTCCGAGGTGCTCGTGCGCCAATGGCCGATCGATGTGGCGTTGGCAGAGAACGGAGCGGTGGCGTTGATCAAGGAGCCACAGCCAGCGCAGGCAGCGCGGATCGTGAGGGTTTTTCCGGACGATCTTGCTCGAGTGCGTCGAGACGAACTGATGCAACTAGCCCATGAGTTGATCGCTCGTCATCCAGCGGCGGCGCTTGCGGACGACAACGCAGCGCGCTGGACCGATGTGGCGATCGACATTGGGGAGCATCGCAAAGTTGCGGCAGATGCGGTTGCGGCGATGCATGCCGAAGCAAGAGCGCGTGGAGTCGTCACGTTTGCCTCGAGCGTGCACATGCACTTGTCGTTCGAGACTTGCGACAAGGCGTCTGGAACGTTTCGGTTGTTCGAGGAGCGGTTTGGCGAGTCAAGACAAGTCGCTCGAAGCGCGTACGCGTTTGTTGGTGACAGCGGTAATGACGCGAGTGCATTTTCAGCGTTTGCGACGACGGTTGGTGTTTCGAACGTGGCGAAGTACCTGGCGATGCTGCCAGATCCGCCGAAATTCGTGACGACCGGGCCGATGGGCAAGGGGTTTGCTGAGCTTGCGGCGCGGCTCGTTACGCTTCGAGAGAAGAGGTAGAGCGGGGAGCAATCGTGGTGACGATCACCCTGATTTGAAGGCTGCGGCGCAAAGGCGACGGAAGACGCAACAAAACTTTTTGGGATTAGCTATCTTCGCACCGCCCGAAGTGGCTTTTCGCCAAGCAATGTGGACAGTCAAGCGGCTCTGCATCGAGGTGTGGCCGCGGGTTGTTCCCTGAGGCGGTCCCACGTGGATCGGCGCATGTTCACCGGTTGAATGGCATCTCGCACTCCCGCTCCTGGCGCAATGGTCGACAATAAGTACCGCCTTGCTGAACGCATTGGTGGTGGCGGGATGGGTCACGTCTTCAAGGCGGAGAACGTGCTCGCTGGTCGCTGGGTGGCGATCAAGTTTCTGCATCCTGAGCTTGCGGAGAACCCCGAGCTTGCGCAGCGATTTTTTCAAGAAGCGCAGGCGGTCAATCGCATTCGCCATCCGAACATCGTCGATGTGATCGACGCGGGTGTGGGGGAGATGGGCCCCTACATCGTGATGGAGCATCTCGAAGGCGAGGCGGTGGGCACGTCGCTTGGGCGTCTTGGTCGCTTCGATCTCGACGGAGCCGTTGGAGTTGTCGCGCCGGTTCTCGAAGCGCTCGATGCGGCACATCGTGCGGGCATCATCCATCGTGATCTCAAGCCTGAGAACGTGTTCATCGCGTTCGATCCTTCGCGCGCTCAAGCTGTCGTTCGGCTGCTCGATTTCGGCATCGCGAAGGTGATGGATTCGAATGGACCTTCGCCGCGCACACGCACGGGTGTCGTGTTCGGCACGCCTGATTATTTGTCGCCCGAGCAAGCGACGGGTGATGCGCCGATCGATGGTCGAAGCGATCTGTTTGCGGTTGGCGTGTTGCTCTACGAGTTGCTCACGGGCACGCGACCATTTCGAGCGCCAACGGCTGTGGCGACGGCGTTCCGCGTCGTGCATGCGGAGGCACCGACGCTCGCGGCTGCAGGAGTGAACGTCGATCCACGTCTGGAAGCACTCGTTTCGCGGTTGTTGCAGAAGGATCCGATGAAGCGTTACGCGACGGCGGGTGAAGTCGCGCGTGAACTCGACAAGTTTTCGCCTGATCCGCAGAAGCGACTTTTCGCGTTGGGTCGCATCATCAACGTGAACCGTCGGATTGCGTTGACGCCGGTGCAAGTGTCCGCGGTGGCTTCACCGCCTCCGCCGCCGATGGGAGGAATGTCCGAATACGATCGCCCGCTGCCTTCGGTGCGCGAGCCGGCGGCGCCTTCGATGCGAACGATGCCGCGCTCGAACTATGGCGACTTGACCGGGTCTTCGGCTCCGATTGCATCGACACGAGTGGTGCCTACGGCGCCGTCGACGCGCAACTCGGTTGACATGGGGCCAACTTCGCGCAGCGAGCTACTCAGTTCACGCAGTGTCGACTCGCTCGCTCCGCCATCGGTGGCGCGTACGCTTGGAAGCTCGCGAGCGTCGTTGGGTGCAGCGTCGAACGCTCCAAACCCGCCGGCAAAAGCGCCCACGCGTGCCACGTCGATGCGCTTTCCAGGGATGTATCAAGTGCGTGGGGCGGTGCTTCGTGCGGTCGACAAAGCCCTCCTCGAAGAGGTCGGCCCGAGGTTGCGCGAGCAGCTCGTGGGTCAGCTCCCGCAGAGATACGCCGACGACTTTCTGAACGACTCTATCAACGCGCTCGTTGCGTACGATCTCGAAGCGCTCGACGCGTACATGGACTTGGCCACGGCGCTCTCCTTCCACGAGCCGACGCGTTGGCGTGCATTGGGTCGTGCTGCGATTGGAGGCGAGTTGCACAACACGGTGCGTAGCGTGCTCAGGCCTGCGCCCGATCTGCAAATTGCCATTCGTCGAGGCATTTCCATCTGGTCGCGTCTGTTCAGTTTTGGTGCGTGGAAGGTCGGCTCCTCGGCGCCTGGACGCGTGCTGCTTCAAGTGGCCGAGTTCGATCCGGCATCGGCGCCGCTGCGTCTGTGGGTCGTGGGCGTGATTGAAGAGACGGCTCGACGTGCAGCGAGTTACGACGTGCGCGTGAACATCGTGGGTGGCGAAGCGGCGTTCTCGCCGGAGCTATCCTGCGAGCTCACCTGAGCGAAACGCGTGAGTTTGTCTGGGTACGCATTGTTTGGAGAACAAACAATGTTGTCGAAGGATGAGTTGGCGGGTGATCAGGTGGGCTTTTCGGCGCGGTAGCAGGCCTGGCAGTAGACCTTCTGGCCTTCGTTGGGCTTGAAGGGAACCGTTGCCGAAGTTCCGCAAGCGTTGCAGGTGACGTTCGTGGACACGTGACTTCGCATGCGAGCGGGTTCGCCTTCGAGGTTTCGATTGGCAGGCGCGCGATCGCGAGACGGGAATCTTGTGCCGCTGCGTTGTTCGTTTTGAAACGACGGTGCGCGGTAGTTGCCATCGCCCCATCCGCCGCGTCTGCCCTGGGGGTGGTGTGCGGTTGGGAAGTGCGGATCAGCCATCGGGCTGCGGTATTCGTTCACATCACCGGTGGTGCGATATCCCCAGCCGTTTGGTTGAGTTGGCCGTTGCGGCGCTCGTCCGTGTTGTGCAGGCGAGCGTGCGGGAGCATCAAAGTTTCGGCGCTCGCCGTTCGATGCTTTTGCGCGCCAGCACGGCTTGCACATCGTGGGTTTCGTCGTGTTCCCGCGTTCGGCGCGGGCAGCAGCGGCGGCGGCAGTGAAAACGAACGTGACGCCGCAACTGGCACAAACAATTTCCTCGTCGTCTTTGGGCTGCTCCATGGATATTCGGCTGTTCCTTGGCTGGCGTTTCCGTCACGACCCGTGATGCATGGGCTTTGCCGGT
>CAZETM010000244.1:0-11874 GCA_964514885.1 uncultured Polyangium sp.
CCCCCGATGTACGCCTGAATCCCCGTCCGAATGGCAGCTTCGATATACGCGTCCGTCCATGCATGGTTCGCGCCCCAGGTCGTGAGCATCGAACAAAGCGTTTGGAGTTTGTCCAAGCGAATGCGTCGCGTGGAGCAGATCGCCATGGTCGTCACGGCGCCAAACCACAAAGGGGTTCCCGGATCGAGCTGTTCCAATGCCGATTCCGCCAGCATACCCGCCGGTTCATACGCCCCGCGCCATTGCATCGCCTCCGCTTTCACCGCGAGCGCTTCGCCCGCCATCGTGCCCCCGATACCACCATTTATCACGCGATCGGCATGTCGCAATACCGCATCGAGGTCTCCGCCGAGCAACGCTTCACGCGCCGCACGTAGGTGATAAGGCGCCGCACGCAACGGCTCGTTCGCATGATCGAAATGAGCCGCCAATAGCGGTGGGGTTTTCTCGCCGAGTTCTTCCAAAAAGGTCCCCGCGAGCAGGTGCCCAACCGATTTGTCCACGTCCGTCAACATCGCATACGCCGCTTCCCGAAATAGCGCATGCCGAAATCCATATTCACGCTCCGAAGGAAATCGTGATTCACGCTTCGCTTCGATCATTTCGCGATCACACAAGACCCCAATCCACGTGTCCAATTCTTCCGTGAACTCCGTCGATCCGAGAAGCCGCGCCACGCCGTCACGCCAAAACACTTCGCCGAAGACGCTCGCCGCCCGAAGCACTCGACGCGCTTCCGCAGGTACCTTGTTCACGCGCGATTGAACCATCGCGAGCACCGTATCAGGCAAAGCGTTTGTGTCGGAAGATGACGTTTCCGCAACGACCCGCACCAGCTCTTCCAAAAACAATGGATGCCCCGCGCTACGCTCCACAATCGAGGTAATCGCTTCGTCGGTCGCCAAGTCGCCCAAGACGCGCCGCACGAGGTTTTGGCACGCACGACGCGAAAGCCCGCTCAACCGCATCGTGTGTGACGAGCGTTCGGAAAACAAATTCGGAAATACGTCGGACACTTCCGGGCGACCCAGCGCGAGCACGAAAAAAGGATTCCGCCGCATTCGACGAAGGGCCATGTCCATCGCTTTGACCGTCGGTATGTCGCCCCAATGCAAGTCCTCCAGCAGAACCACGAGCGGACGCTTTTGCGTCACGGCCTCCACCAGGTCTTCGAACGCAAGGCGAATGCGATCCCCCATGAGGATCGGATCGCGTCGCGCCGCCCGAAGCTCGAGGTCGTCTGTGTCCGATGCCGATTTCGTTTCCGCGATTTCGCCGAGGAAAGTAATGATGGCTCCGGCATGCGCAGGACCCACGCGGTCGACCACGAACGCGGCGAGTTTTTGATGAGAAACCTCCGCAGGATCGCCTTCGCGCATGCCGGCCGCGCGTTGTAATGCATTTGCAAGCATTCCGAACGCACCGCCCGCGCGCACGGCTTCGCCGCGTGCGACCCATATTTCCGTATTCGGCTCGATGCGTGAAAGCGCAGCCAAAGTTTCTCGCGCCAGCCTCGATTTGCCCGCGCCCGCTTCCCCCACGACGAGCACCGCCGACGCCCGAGGCTCGTTCACCACTTCGTCGAAGACCCGTTCGATGAAGGCCACTTCGCGCTCCCGACCCACGAACGGCGCGGGACGACCACACAAAAGCCGCCCCGCTTCCCCAAAAGGATCCTCGGCGACCACGAACAACGTCCCATTGCGTTGTTCCACCGTAAATCGCATATCGAGCAGCCCGCGTGTCGTTTCGTCAATGGCGATCGTCGGCTCGCTCGGTGGACACTGCTTCGCCAAAGCCGCGCCGCGGACGGCCGCGTCTGAATACAAGGAGCCTACGTCCGACCCCGCTCGGCCCGTCGCCAATGCAATGGGAAGTCCCGTACCGAGATCTCGAATGGAAAGCGCCACGCGCGCCGCCATCGCCGCCTGATCCGTCGCAGCGCCACGCGCCGGAAACGCCACGAGCACCGTGCCATCCCGAAGTCCTTCGACCCGCCCGTGGTACGGCGCCGCAATCCGTTCGATGCTTCGAACGAGTTGCCCCTCGGTCCGATCCATAATCGTATCGTCGTTGACCGACGCCGGATGTGCGACGTCCGGCGCCACGAAAACAACCGACACGAATCGCAATTCGTCCTCGGTCAAACCCACCGGTACCACTACGCGAGGAGGAGGACGCGACACGAGGCGATCCAAATCGGGCGCGCACAATGCATCCAAGACCACGCCCGCTGGACCCAGCCGCGTTGCAGGATCCTTTGCAAGCAAGGCATCCACGAGCGCATCCAGCGCGGGGGACACAGTCGGATCGATGTCGCGAACGCGCGGCGCAGGCTCGAACAACGCTTGCGTCATTACGCCGAGAATACTGTCGGCCGAAACGAAAGGGCGACGACCCGTGATGCATTCAAAAAGAATGACGCCGAGCGAATACAGATCCGCGGGACCGTCCACGTCGCTCGCACCTCGAATTTGCTCCGGGGCCATGTACGCGGGGGTTCCCAGCAGCGTGCCCGACAACGTCGACGTCAGCGTGTCTCGAATACGCGCCACACCGAAGTCAATAAGCCGTGCCCGGGAGGGATCTCCCGCTTCGAGAATGATGTTGCCGGGTTTTACATCGCGATGAATGACGCCCCGTTCGTGCGCGGCGCCCAGCGCGCCCGCGATGACTCGAGCCACCACGAGCGCTTCGTGCAACGGCAAAGGCCCGCGATCGATTCTGGCGGCAAGCTCTTCGCCCTCGAGCCATTCCATCGCCATCCACGGCTCTCCGGTCGGTAACGAGCCCTGCCCGAGGCACGCGACGATCGACGGATGCGACAGGCTTGCAAGAACGTGCGCCTCGCGATGAAATCGCGCCGCCTCGTCGAAGCCACTTCCATGCATGACTTTGATTGCAACGGGCCGATCCGTACCAAGCTCGAAAGCGAGGTACACCGCACCCATGCCCCCTTCGCCCGCGAGAGATCGAACGCAGAACCGGTCGTCGACAACCGTACCCGATTGCATCAAGGTGCTGTACCCCCGCCGCGACGCGATTGAATTCGTCGATCCATTCCTCACCCAAGCACGTCGGTGATCGTCTTCGCACCAATGACGTTATCGAGCCAGTTGTCTAGCATAGCCGTATCCGTGCACGCCTCAATACGCGCGCGGTCCGCGTCCGTAAGCGTTATCCCGGCGCGCACGAGTTGGCGGAGCAGCGTATCGAGCTTGGCCTCGAGCTTGGCCTCGAGCCTGCCCTCAAGCTTGCCCTCCGCCCACTTGGCCTCAACAAGATCTCGCACCTGCTGGATCTCGTCGTTTACCTTGTCGTACGCGTCCTGCTCTTCCTGCGTGAAACTCGCCTCGTTCGCAAGCTCCAGCGCCTCACGGAATGGCCCCGGAGGAAGATCCGCCGGCATCTCCTTCAACTCCGGCGCGTGCACGAATAACCACGCCCAATACGCCGCACCGCTCGTCTCCGGCTTGTGCGCCGGAAGCTTCGGTAACTCCAAGAATGCATATTGCACCTGCAATAAACCTCGATTGCCCGATGCCTGTTCCACCATGTTCCATCGACTCAGCATCGGCACCAGCGGCAGCTTCTGCTCCACTTGCTTCGCGTCGGGCCACAATTCAAAATCGCAAATGGAAATAGCCACAACATCGGCCAACTTCGTGTACGGCTTGCGCGCCTTGAGCTGACTGACATACGCCTTGCACGCGTTGTACACGACGCGATTGATGAAGCCGGGCACATGGATGAGCTGCATCTCGACAACAAATGTCGTGCCCGCTCGATCCTTGCAACGCACGTCCAGAATCGACAGCTTCGCTCCCATCACCAGCGGTAACTGCTCGCTCGGCAGGTATTCGATGGAGACGATGGTGTGGTCGTCTTGCCGGTCCAGCAAATCGTTCAGCAGGCATCGGAGAATGTGTGGGTGGGTCGCGAAGATGCGCCGAAAGACGAAGTCGTTCTTCAGGTCAGCGAAGGCCATGAGCGAGTCCTAGCCGCAAGGTGACGGGCGCGCAAGGTGCGTGTGGAAATCACGCCGGGGCGCCGCAAGAGTGTCAATGCCGAAATTGCGTGGTTATTTGTCCTACGCACTCCGCTGACGGGCGCCGGGACAGCAAATTTCCCCTGATGGCGGACTCTTCAACGAAACGAAAGAAACAGTTGCAGTTGTCGGACCGATAGGCGATGGTAGAGAAGCCTTGGCCGCAGTGGAACAATGGTAGCGAGATAGGTTCGAGCACACGTCGCTGCTCGAACGGCATTGACGCGCTCCTGATGAGCCGTCGACCTTTTTTGACACATCCAAACACTCCGCAGCCTAGGCCGGTTTCTGCAAAGTTTGCTGTCGATTGAGTGCGCGCTTGCGAACAAGGTCAGATGACGGAGGTGTCCCCATGTTTCCATCGAATCTCATTGCGAAGAAGACCACGCCCATCCAACACATCAACAGCATCATGCACGAGGGGAAGGTGATCGCTTTTGCAACCGACCCCGATGGATCGATTTGGTACACGATCAAGCAAGACGGTTTCGAGAATACGAGCTTGGCTTCGAATTCGAGTGCCGTGCCGGGCTGGGAGGATCTCCAGCGGCTGCGGCTGCCTGATCAAGCTGTCGATCCGTCGGTATTGGCGAAAGAAGCGGCGGAATGCACGTACGCTGGCGATCGTGCGCGATACGTCATGCGTTCGCGTTACAAGACGCAGGGGGAATCGGCGGTGGCGCCGGTGCAATTGGTATCGGCGCTGGGTCATATTTATGTATTTCGTCAATCCAAAGCGAATACGTTGCTCGTGGACCGCTTCGTCCTTGATGGGATGGACAACACGCTGAATCCGAGATTGGAAGTTCGGTACAAGCGGAGTAGACAGAAGTACAGTAGCGCCAGCGAAACTGCGACCAACAACCTGGACGCGCTCGACTTTTGTGATGCAGAAGGAGCGAATTTTCTCGAACCGACCACCGAGCTTTGTTTGATTGACAATTTGCATGATGGGTGGTTTTCGGTGGTTTTCGTGCCGACGACGGAGCCTGACGTGTATCGGTGGCATATATTTGCCTACGACAGCGTCACGAAGAAGGTGGAAGTGACGACGTTGCGCGCGTCGGAGGACGGTTTATTCGAAATCAAGGACTACACGTTATTTCAGCAATCGAATAACGCGATTACGGCGCAAGCCATTCCGGGCATCATCAAGCGGGCAATCGATGTTGATGGCTTTACGGTCACGAATGGTTTGGCGGCGACGAAGTACGACTTGCAGGTGGAGGGGAAAACCCAATCGGGTGAAACTCAGTTGCTCAAGACGGCGGCCCGCATTCTTTTGGCCATTCCTGGACAAACCGCAGCGGATGTCGGCACGGATGATACGCAAGCAGTTGCGTTCAGCTTTGCGATCGCGGCGGACGGGACGTTGTCACGGATTGCGGAGACGCCGGCATTGACGAATATTCGGAGCACGCCGCGCGAGGTCGTGTTGCCCTTGAATTCGCTCGATGACATCAAGTGCTTTGGCAGTGCAAACGCTCCGCTTCAAGGTGTGATTACGGGCTTTGCTGTCGGCACTGAGGATGCCGTTCGAGATTTGGTCACGGTGGCGACGCAAGGTGCAGCAGAGTTGAAGAACGGGGATCTGGTTCGCATCAAGGGGTCTCAGGATTATCAGGGGCTTTATTCGACGACGAAAGTCGACGACCACACGTTCACGATCCGTGTCGCGGCGGGCCAGGAGATGGGCTTCTGGGAAAAGCAGGAAGCACAGTCTGGAAGCTTGATTTTCGATGGTCAGGTCATCGCGTATCGAAAAACGACGAACGACGAATTGACCGTAACGTGTCGGGACCATGGTTTGAGCACGGGTGATGCCGTGCAGATTTCGGGCACCCAATCCTTCAACAAAACCCATACGGTGAAGAAAATCGACGATGCGCACTTTGCAATCGCTTGCACCTGGCCCATCGCCGAAGGTGTCGACGTCAAACGGATTTGGGCGCGGCGGCGGGGGCTTGGTTTCGATGGCCAATCGGCGGTCGTCCGCATCACGCTCGATGTGCCCCAAACCGAGGCGACGCATGAATTGTGGTTCAAGACGTCGGACGCGGGTGCGGGCCTGTTTTCGGTTGGCGCGGGTAAAGAGACGGCCCGGCATTTGTATCTGCGCGGCGGCAATATCGCGGCGCGGATTTGCAACGACGAGGTCATTGCGAGCTCGGGGCTGAATTTGGCGGATGACCGGTGGCATCACGTGGCGCATGTGTTCGGGCAATCGGTTGGTGGGCAAAGGCTCTACATCGATGGCGAATTGGTCGCGTCGGGACCGAAATCGAAGTCCGATTTCGGTTCGCACGACGCGGTGTACGTTGGATATTCAGCGGACGCTGCGAATCACAAGTTCCGAGGGCAAATTGCGGAAGTGCGCATTTGGAAGCAGACCCGATCTCAAACATCCATCCGCAACAATCGCTATTTGCAGTTGACGGGCAACGAGCTAGACCTGATCGGGTACTGGCGCATGGGTGCGATACTGGATGGAACGGTCTTGGACTTTTCCCCATCGAAGAATGCGGGCGTCGTTTCGGGCAATGCCTGCATCAGCACAACGACACTGAGCCGCACGTTGTCGAGTGGTCAGCCTGTCGTCATCTACGGCAATGAGGAGCTCGTCGCCGTCAGCCAGCACAATACGTACGAGGAGAGTCTCGAGTTCAAGGTCAATGCGGCTGCGAATTTGAATCCATCGAACGTGGATGGGCACGACACGGCGATATTTTCGTTTTCGCACTGGGGGAAGATCAGCCGCAGCGCCGAGGAACGAATGGTGATCGCCAGTGCTCAAAACGCGTTCGAAGCACTCGACGATGGATGGTATCGCGCGTCTTGCAGGTTCACGGTGCCCGAAGACATGAATTTCGTGCGTTGCTTCGAATTGGCTTCCATTGCGGGGGATTGGCAATCCATGGAAATCCGCAAGCACCGAGTGCGGCTCATGTCCGACAGCATCACACAAGCTCAATATGTCGACAAGCCGAGTTTGACGGTATTGGGAAGTCAGCAAAGCAATTCCCTCACCGAGTGGCGTAAGGCGGAGCTCCAAGAGCGCCTCATCCCTCCTCTGCTGAAGGAATACAGCGAGCTGCAGGCGAAAATCAGCGTGTACGATGCGTCAGAGACATCGCGCAATGAACGTGACCGCCTGAATGCGACCATTCCAACACTCGAGAGCGACACCAGCGCATTGCAAGCGCAATACGAAAGTGAGAAAGAAAGTCCATTCAACTACCGCTGCATCATCGCGTCGGCCTACAATGGGCGTGTTTGGACTTATGGCACCAAGGGCGGTTTTTCCGAGACATTCGTCGACTCGCCGAATGGTTCGCTTGCCCAGCAATGGGAATTCATACCGGCGGGCAATGGCGACTACTACATTCGAAACCGCGGCATCTACCTCCACGACCTCTATTGCACCTACAACTACAGCCACGGGTCGTATCCTTTGGTTACGGCAGATATACAGGGCGGGTACGAGCAGCAATGGCGTTTCCAACGCTCGGGGGGTTGCTACAGGATTGCTGCCGCACAGCACCTCGAACGGTACTGTCGTTACATATACCAGACGACTTATTCGCAGGTCGCGCTTTTCGAACTCGATGCGAGTGGCGGTGCCTCGGAGCCGGCGAACAATTGGCAGTTGCAAAAGACGCAGGTTACAACGAATCAGCGCATTGACGATGCCTACGGTGCCTGGCAACGGAAACTAAAAGAACGAGACGATGCGATGGAGCGCCGCAGGTATCTGAACTCGATACTTAGTTCCACGTCGGCGGACAAAGAGGCTTGGCTTGCGCGGATTCAGGAGGTCAAGAATGCCATCAGTGCCGCCGAAACCAAATACAATGTAGCGAACAAAACGTACATCGACGAGGTCCGAGCGCTCAATCAAACGCGGCAATCGATGCCTCCAGTGGCCAAAGACGCTCAGGGACTGGTCACGCAAGGAGCGGTGCTGGGATTCGTCAATCCGACGAGCCGTCTCACGGCGCTCGAAACCTGCGAAGGCAATGTGCAATTGAGCTACTTCGACGGGCAACGTCGGATGCGACATACGAATTACGACGTGACTGCCGACAGCCGCAACAACGCATACGAGGAATGGGTGCCCGACGCGCAGCGGGTATGTGTGGACTTCTGTCGGCAAGCCAGTCACCTCGCATTGGTCAAGCCGCTAGCGTTGCCCGCGTCGTGGACGCTGGAAGCGTGGTTCTGCTACCCATTTCCCAAGTCTGCGCGAGCGTTGAATAGCTTGACCCGAGGCGAAACGGGTGGGCACCAAGTGATGATCGCACAGGGCAAGGAATTGGGGATGTACTTCAAGGATCCGGTGTGCGGAAAACACTTCTACGATTGTGGGTTCGATCTCGAAACGTTGAATCCTGGATGGCATCATTTGGCCGTCGTGAGCAAGGGTGATACTGCGCGGTTCTACATTGATGGCGCTGAAGTAGGTGACATCAAAACGAAAGCCAAGCGGGAAGCCAAGGCAGCGGTCGACAAGGATCCCAATAGTGGAGCGGCGAAAGATCACGAGAAGGCGATTGCTTCGGCCGAGTTGACATTTTCGGGCGATATCGCGTTCATTGGAGGACACGCAGCATCGGGGGACCTGCGGTTTGGCAAGTTGGCCGAGGTACGTATTTGGGGCATTGCGCTCACGCCCGAAGAAGTGGCGGTGAATAGCTGCACGACGTTGAGCGGCAATGAGCCCGGATTGCTTGCGTATTACCCGATGAACGAAGCTGCGGGCGCGGAAGTTCGTGACGCCACGGGCAATGGGAATACAACCGAGGTCTCCAATGCCGACTGGGCCGTGTGCACAGCCCCCATGGGTCGAACGAAGCACGAGTTTTTTCAATTCGAGGGAGGCGACGATCGGATCTCGCTCAGCCCGAAGAAGTTTCCGATCGGCAATGCGATGACGGTGAGCTTTTGGGCCAAAGGAGGAGCCGAGCTTCCGAACCAGAATTCCGTGCTCTTCGGGGCGGATGCCAAAGGGAATCGAGTGCTCAACATCCACTTGCCGTGGACGGACAACCAAATCTATTTCGATTGCGGCGTGGACGATGCTGGAGCGTATGATCGGATTTCGAAGGGTACCGCCGCTTCGGAATTCAAAGGCTCATGGGTCCATTGGGCATTTACCAAGGATGCCGGATCGGGGGTCATGGCAATCTACAAAAATGGCGTGCTTTGGGCGAGCGGGACGGGGATGAAACGACCGTTGACCGCTGCCACGACATTGGTGCTGGGCGCGCGTTACCACGGTCAAATCTTCGATTTGCGTATCTCGAACGTTGCACAAAGCCAAGACGAAATCAAGGCGGGCATCGTTCCTCCGGTGCTCGATGCATTGCTGTGCAACGAATACTCGACCGTGATCATCGACCCTCGGACCAAGCAAAAAGTGGCCATGATGCGTCGATTTCACGCATATCCTTCGAATGGAGGGATCGCGATATTGCCAGACAAACGTATCGAAGCGCTCGTATTGAAGTGGGTAGGCAATGCGCAATTCGAGCCCACGCTTTTGGGGTTCATCGAGGGCGCGCCACCCATTCCCAGCGAAAACCTCACCGAGCAATACGACTACAATGGCGCCACGTCGGTCGCCCTGACGAAATCCGAGGATGTCGTGTATGGGTGGAATCGTGCGCAGGATATCGGTGGAGGAGCGGACGCCAATTTCTTTGCGGGCATCGAATTCGATGCCGACGCAGGGGGTTCCTTGGGTGCCACCTATATTCAAAAGGTTGGCGCGTTGCGGGTAGGTGCGACGGGTGATCTTTCCACGAGCGGGTTCCAAAGAACGGAGACGAGCATTGCGTCGAGCATCAACACGAGCGTGACGGACACGTTGGTTTTACGAGGTACTCCCGAGCGAACCCCGAAATTCCCTCATCTCGGCAAACGCTTCATTCCCAAAAACGTGGGTTATGCCGTCGTGGTGTCGGCATTGGCCGACGTCTTCGTCACGTGCCTCGTCCGAAGTCGGAAAATGGTCGGCTACCACGTTCGACCAGTCGAAAATATCCCCCCGGACGTCAATACCATCACCTTCATGATGAATCCTGCGCACGTCATGAGTGGGAGTTTGGATGGCATGACGGGCAGTCGCCCCACATCCGAGCGCTTCTTCAGGAACGTGCCCGAAATGCGCGCGCAGTATGGCAGTCACTATCCAGCGAGCTATTACCGCTTGCAAGACTCTTACGCTCTCAAGGCCAAGATCGAAGCGGCCGACAAACGCCGCGAAGCCTATTTTGCAAGCTACAATGCTGGGCTCGTGGATGAGACCTCACTTAAGGCGACTACGGGCGTCGATATGCCCACGTCGCTTGGCAATGCACAGACAACGACCAAGAAAACGCTGAGCGGTGCCGAAGGCGCGGCTGCACAAAAGCAGAAAGAAATCGACGAACGAATCAAGGACGTCGAAAAGAGGGCGCACGCATCCTCCGGCTTCGCCGGATGGCAGAGACGAATGGAGAATATCCAAATCCTCGCTGGAAAGCACAATATCGTCAACAACTACGTTTGGGATGCAGATGGTGGTTTGCGCGCCGAGGCCCAAAATTTCGCCAATACGATCGAGCACACGATCGGCGGCAGCTTGTCCTTTTCCTTCGGAATCGGCGCGGAAGTACGCGCATTCGTGGTCGTAGCCTCTGCCGAGCTACAGGCACGAGCTTCGTTCAGCCTCACGCAAACCATGAGCAAGACGTTGTCCACGACCACGGGCGTCTCCCTCGACGTCAACTTGGATGGCGTCGAATACAAGGGGATCACCAACCACGATGACCATCCAATCCAGTCCGGAGAAAAGGTCAGCCGTTATCGCTTCATGAGCTTCTATCTGGAGGGGGACACGACGCATTACAACGACTTCTTCAGTCAGGTCGTGGACCCCGAATGGCTGGCCAGCAATAGCGAAGAAGCCCGAGCGCTGCGGAAGGTGAGATCCGGCAAGCCCAACAAGGCTTGGCGTGTATTGCACCGCGTGACCTACGTGGAACGTCCGACCTTGTCGAATTTTGGACAAGACGTTCGGAGTGTAACACCTGCCGCGCTAACGTCGGATACCAAAGAACTGTTGAATCGCGTCGCCCAGCTCGAGCAGAAAAACAATTCGCTCGACATGAAGCTCGACAAAATCCTCGAGCTGTTGATGAAGAGCAATCCCTCCGGGTAGAAAAGTCGACGATGCGGAAGGGACCTGGCTTAACAATCCCACGCGCTGCGGGAGTGATCGAATTGATCGCACGATCGATTCGATCATGTCCGATCATGACACTCGGACACGGTGAGGACGCACCGCCAGCACAGTCGTCCAGGTCGTCCGGCGCCGAGAGGGCTGCCACCACGTCGAAGCCTTTGACGAAGCGTAGCAACGCCCCGTCGTCACGGTCAACCAAGCCATCCTCCTCGACGTCATCCTACTCCAGGCCAAGCCGACGTATTTCGGGCTCTTCTCCGACCGCTGGGGTTACGAGGGTTACTCCGACCACGAGTACACGCTGGAGACGACGGAAGCAGCACCGACGATGACGCCATTCACAGTCGCAACGCTCGATGAAGCATAAGGTGGGCATTGCCTCACCCCCCGGTCGTTGATTCCCCCGCCTCTTCTGTCTCCGCCACTTCGCCGCGCACCTTGCGCACGGTAGGTCGGACTTTTTCGGCAAGCTCTTTCCAGCCAGCGCGGCGATAAAAACCTTCGAGTGCCGACGCCGTTCCCTGATACGCATCGCTCCATACCGCTATCGCTCGATCACGCAATGCAAACACGTCTTCCAGCTCCCGAGCTTCGCGATCGT
>CAZETM010000245.1:0-11870 GCA_964514885.1 uncultured Polyangium sp.
GAGTCGTGGCAACGAAGGCCGGCTGGACCGTCGGTAGAGATCAGGAGGTCTGAACCTTAGACAGGCGCTGCCGGCTCAGCCTCTGCCCGAGTCATTCCGCCACTGCGCTCGAATCGTACAAACACATTTCCGAGGGCCGCAGCTTCTTCCGCGTCGTGCGTGACCATGACCGCTGAAAGCCCCCGCCGCTCCAGCACTTCGCGCAAATATCGACGAATCTCCTGACGTGACGTCCGATCGAGCGCCGACAAGGGTTCGTCCAACAGTAACAGCTCCGGTCGCCCTGCCAATGCTCGCGCTAGGGCCACGCGTTGCCGCTCGCCACCCGAAAGGGAGGAAACTCGTGAATGAACGAGGCGCGACAAACCAAGCTCTTCGATCAACGCATTCACTTCCGGCCCCGGCTTGCGTCGTTCTGCTCGCGACAAACCAAACACGACATTGCCCAGCACATCCAGATGCGGGAAAAGCCCCTGGTCCTGCGGAACGTATCCTACTTTGCGAGCTTCTGCGCGCACTTCGATCTGTCTTTCGGCATCGAAAAATGCCGCGCCTTTGCCCCGCAAAACCCCACGCATCGGTTTCACGAATCCCGCAATCGCGCGCAGCGTAAGCGTTTTACCCGCCCCCGATGGGCCAAAAAGCACGGCGACGCCCCGTTCTAGGACAAACCGCACCTCCACCACGATTCCCTGGTCGGCTTGTCCCACCCCAATCGTCAAATCGACATCGAGCACCGAATCGCGTTTTTCCGTCTGGTCGCTCATACCGCCACATCCCGCGAGCCAAGCCGCCCGGCCAACATCACCACCGCAATCGAAATCAAAGATAGGATGGCCACGTAAAACCCAGCCCGAGCTTCGTCACCTTCTTGAAGCGCCGCGTAGATCTCGAGCGACATCGTATTCGTTCGCCCGTGAATGTGCCCCGCCAGCATCAACGTGGCTCCGAATTCGCCAATCGCCCGCGAAAACGCCAATACCAATGCCCCGACCACTCCGCGCCACGAAAGAGGAAGCGTCACTCGCCAGAACACTTCCCACGGCCCAAGACCCAAAGACCGCGCCACGTCTTCCAATGATTTCGGTACGGCTTCGATCGACGGTTGCGCCGTTTTCACCAATATCGGCAATGCCACCACGGCCGATGCCAAAACCGCCCCCGCCGGCGTAAAGACAAAACGCAGTCCCAAAAGGTCCTCGAAAAACCGACCGCCATAACCTCGACGACCAAACAACAGCACCAAGAAATATCCCAGCACCGATGGCGGAAGCACGAGCGGCAAAAGCAATGCGGCATCGACCAGCGATCGTCCAGGATAACGACGTCGCGCCTGAACGAGCGCCAGTGCAATTCCGACCGGCCCTACAAAAAACAGCGCCAACGCTGCCACTCGCAACGACAACACGATCGGGAAAACTTCAGGAATCACCACGCGGCCCGGATACTACGCTGCTTCGAACGGATTGCGCGCTAATTTCTTTGACCAGCCAGCGGCCCATGCAGGTCACTCGTTAGCTCCATCGAGGAACAATCCCAGGAGATATCGCGGCAGCGCAACGACGCAGGCGAGCGCTCGTCGTGGTGCGACGCTCAGCTTCGACATGACGGTTTGCGCAGCCGTGTGATCAACTCGCGCGCATAATTTGGCAAAGTGGCCGAGCATCGATCATAGTGCGGACATGCTCTCCGCCGCCGCACGTGTTGCCAGCATCCTCCCCTTCGTTTTCGCTCTTGGTTGCTCATCGAGCACCGAGAACGTTTCGCGACCGAAAGCAGCCACATCTGCGGCGAAAAGCGACGCGGCAACACCACCAACAACACAAGCTCCTCCAAGCAAACTCGAGCGTGCAGAACTCAAGACGGTGCTTCCGAACGGCCTGCCGTGGATTCTTCGGCGCGTGTGGCCCGAGGAAGTTTTGCGCGAGGGCAAGTTCATCGGATGGCGCCTCGTCGCGATCCCCGAAGAGTGGATCGGACTCGATGTTCGTCCTGACGACATCGTGACGCGCATCAATAACAAGAGTGTCGAGACGCCCGAGCAACTGTGGGAGGCGTGGGCATCGCTCGCGATGGCGACCGAGTTACGAATCACCTACGAGCGTTTGGGCGAGACGAAAGAGTTTGTCATGCCAATCAATGGCGAGCCTGCGCCCGAGCTGCTTGCATCGCTGACGAATCCGTCTCCGCCTCCGCGCAAAGCGACGAACAAGCGTGGGACGATTGTGATCGAAAGTCGGGAGCCCGCGGGCGATCCCGGAGAATGAGTTCCAAGCGTTGACGATCCCCTTTCTCGAACACTCCGCGCCGCAAACGCTCGACTGTAACTTACCGCCTCGACGAGCGTTCCTTCATTTGCTCGGATCAACCGGCCCCGCACATTGGTTGCGGTAAAACCCCACGAAACATGCAGATGCGCCTCATTTTCGCCCTCCCCGTTCTGCTCCTCGTTGCGTGTCAAAACGATCCGCCACCTGCCCCGACAGCGCAAGCCCCTTCGACGGCTCCCCTTGCGCCTGCAACGGTCACGGCATCCGCATCGGCGACGCCGGTCGTTTCTGCCGAGCCTGCCGCGTCTGCATCGGCTGCCCCGGCTGCATCGGCATCGGCTGCCCCGGCTGCATCGGTTGCCGCGGGTCCGGCCAAGAAGCCGGTGAAAGCCGACGCGCTTCAAAAAGATCCTGTCAAACCTGCCCCCTCGGCAGAACCGCCTCCTGCCCCATCGGCTTCCGCCATTGCGGCTCCAACGACGCTCAGCCCGGCCGACGCCATCGCCGCTCGAGTTGACACGATATTTGCCGATAAAAAGACATTTTCGGCCAAATTCAAACAAGAGCACACGCAAAAAGTCGCCGGCGTGACCAAGAAATCCACGGGCGTGTTTTTCTTCGAACGTCCGAACAAGATGTCCTTTCGTTATGATGCCCCGAGCAAGAACCGGATTGTCTCCGATGGCTCGACGCTCAAAGTATACATTGGCGAGGACAATCAGATGTTCACGCAATCCGTGGACAAAACGGAATACCCGGGCGCATTTGCATTTTTGATGGGCAAAGGACTGGCTCCGTCGTTCAACTTTGGATTCAACGACAAAGCCAAATTCGATGGGGGTCCGGTTCTTCTGGGCAAACCCAAAGAAGCCACGCCGCATTACGATTCCGTGCTTTTCTACATCGACAAGGTCCTTTTGGAGAAAAAGGATCCCGGCGTGATTCGGCGCATTCTCGTGGTCGACGCCCAAGGCAATCGAAATCGGTTCGACTTGGAGGGAGCGACCCAGCCCGAAAAGATCGACCCGGCCGAATTCACCTTTACGCCTCCCGCGGGCACCAACATCACCCAAAACTGAAATCGCCGTGCCCCTCGACCAACTCTGGCCTCTCTTTCAACCTCACCGCATCCTTCACGAGGATCCGGACATCGTTGCCGTGGACAAACCTCCGTTTGTCGCGACGCATGCTCCCGAACGTAGCGACGACGTTCACCGGCGGTTGACCGAGTATTACGCGGGCGGCTCGAAAAACCCCGTCTACCTCGGTATCCACCAGCGCCTCGAACGCGACATTTCAGGCGTGCTCGTGTTTACTCGAAGGCGCGAAGCCAACCGGGTGATTGCCGAACAATTCGAGCGTCGCCGACTCAAACGCGTTTATTACGCCCTCGTCAATGGAACGCCGGGTATGTCTGGCCGAGGCAAACCACTGGAGTATGGCACGCTTCGTCATCGTCTCGTATCGGTGGACAATACGCACCGCGTGCTTCCCTCGACCGCTCGCGAGGGTCAGCCCTCGACGATAGCGTTTCGAGTTCTGGAGCGTAAAGGCAATCGGACGCTGCTGGAGATCAAGGCCGAGCCTGGTTGCATCATCGATTTACCTGCCCAGCTCGCAGCCGAAAAAGCGCCGTTAGCCGGAGATATCGAACGTGGTGGCGAGGTGGCGCATCGTTTGGGATTGCATCTCGGCGAGCTGGTCCTGACGCACCCACAAGGCGGCAAACCTTTGGAGCTCAAAGCGCCCCTGCCAGCGTTTTTCCGAGATTGGATATCCGGGACAGACCCACTTAGAAGCGCTGAAGTCATCGAGCGTCGATTGCGCGAAGCCGCCGAGCGTCGCGTGCATGTCGGGCGTCTGCCGGGCACGGATGCATTTCGTTTGGCCAATGCCGAAGCGGATGGCGTGCCTGGAGTCACCGTGGATCGTTATGGTGATTTCCTTGTCGTTTCTCTCTACGACGAACAAGCGCTCGCCGCGCGAGAACACGTATTCGATGCCGCGCTCGCTCTTGGAGCGACCGGTGTGTACGTGAAAAACCGTCCGCGTCATGCCAGTCGCATCGTCGATGCGCATCGCGAGGAGTTTGCGCCGAAAACGCCCGTACGCGGCGAGCCTGCGCCTGAGCCGCTCATCGTGCACGAGCTGGGTTTGCCTTACGAGGTTCGTCTTGGCGATGGTTTGTCCACGGGGATTTTTCTTGACCAACGGGAAAACCGCCGTCGGGTGAGGGAAATGGCGAAAGGTTTGTCCGTCGCGAACCTCTTTGCGTATACCGGAGCATTCTCGGTCGCGGCGGCCGCGGGAGGCGCCAAGTCGACCAAAACTGTGGACGTGTCGCGAGGCGTCCTGGAATGGGCGAAGAAAAACCTCGACCGCATTGGCGCGGACCCGGTCAAACACGTCGTTTTGGAAGCCGACGCCATGAAATGGCTGGGGCACGGAGCAAAACAGCAAGGACCGTTTGACCTCATCATCTTGGACCCGCCCAGTTTTGCCACGACCAAACAGAGCCGTTTTTCCGCGGAGAGCGATTACAAGAAGCTCGCGGCGCTTGCCATGCACGTGCTTGCGCCGGGCGGACGGCTGCTCGCGTGTACCAACCACAAAGGCGTGGGCAAGGGAAAGTTTCGCCGGTCCATTCAAGATGCCGCTCGCGAGGCGGGACGAACGGTCGCACAAATCAAAGATTGGCCGGAACCCGAGGACGTGCCGGCAGAGCCTGGAAAAGAAGCGCAACTGAAAACGGTATTCGTCGTGTTGGATGGCGGCGGTCGCCGCTGAGTGTTTTTTCTGGACAACCATTTTCTAAACGAAAACGGGGAGTATAAACGATCATGGCCCGACATCTGCTCTTTACGATCTCTTCGTACGCGTACCTCGAACGGCACTTTCTCGAGGCTGGCACATTCGACAGCGGCCAGGTCGTGCACAAGACCTTTCCCGACGGCGAACGATATTTGCGCGTCGCCGATGATCCTTGGGGTCGCGATGTCGTCCTGCTCGGCGGCACGCCAAACGATCTCGACTGGCTCGAGCTATACGACCTCGGGTGTGCGATCAGCCGCGGGGGCGCCCGGTCATTATCGATTGTGATGCCGTATTTCGGTTATGCGACGATGGAGCGCGCAGTCTTGCCGGGCGAAGTCGTCACGGCGAAAACTCGTGCGAGGTTGATCTCGGCCATTCCGCCTTGTGAAGGCGGCACGCGCGTTTACCTCTTCGATTTGCACACCGACGGCATTCCGTTTTACTTCGGCGACAGCCACGTCACGCATCATCTTTATGGTGCTGCCGTCGTTACCGATATTTTGCGCCGCGTGATGGCCGGCCGAAACTACGTTCTTGGAGCAACCGATGCCGGCCGGGCCAAGTGGGTCCAAAGCCTCGCGCACGACCTCGATATCGAGCCGGCCTTCGTGTACAAAAAACGCGATTCGGACACGGGAAAGCTGGTCATTACGGGCGTCAATGCCGACGTACGCGGCCGAGAAGTGGTCATTTACGACGACATGATTCGCACCGGCTCGTCGCTCATTCAAGCGGCCAAAGCCTACATTGGCGCGGGCGCGACGAAGTGCCACGCGATCGCCAGCCACCTCGTGTTGCCTCCTGGAGCGCTGGACAAACTCCGTTCGAGCGGTCTGTTCGAGCACATTCTCGGCACGGATTCACACCCGGGAAGCCAACAACTCGCCGACATCCCCGGCGCGATCACCTCGGTCGCACCCGTGTTCGTCCGCGCGATCGATCGATCGCAGCGTTTTTGATTTGGAAAGCGACTGCAGATCCGACTAAAACGTCGGCTAGTGTCTCCCGTGGACAGCAATCTCTCGCCAACGCCTGAACTTGCGCCCTCGCGCGTGCCGAGTCGTGTTTTCACGACCTTGTGCGTCGTGACGATCGCATTTTTGTACTTGCAGATTCTCATGTACGGTCACGGTCGTGACCAGGGGATCTACTCCGTTGTCGGACGTACGGTGCTCGAGGGAGGCATGCCGTACCGTGACGCGTGGGATTTCAAGCCACCGGGGATCTTTTTGTTTTTTGCATTCGCCCGAACGATTTTCGGCTCGGGTGAATGGGCCATTCGCGCGCTCGAAGTCACGGGCCTCGGCCTGACGGCGCTCGGTTTGGTGCAACTCACGAAGCGATTCTGGGGCGACGCGCGAATCGGCATGGCGGCCGCGGTCGTGATGACCCTGGTTCACGCGCAGCTCGAATTTTGGCACACCGCGCAACCTGAATCGTTTGGCGGGATGTTGACCATTGCGGCATTGCTTTTTGCGCCGCGTCCGAATGGGTCGACATCGTCGCGAGATTGGTTTGTCTCGGGGTGTTTGTTTGGCTTGGCAGGCCTGTTGAAACCGCCGCTCGCGGGAGGGGCCATCGTGCCCTTGATCGTTGCGGCCTGGATGGCTCATTCCGCGGACAAACCGTGGAAAACCTCGCTAAGGTCGATGGTTCGTCCCACGTTGTTGGTTGCAGCGGGAGGCGCCACGCCCATCGTTTTGTGCCTCGCGTGGTTTGCCGCGCTCGGAGCGTTGAGCGATTTGTACCGCGTCCTGTTTGTCTTTACGCCCCATTACACGGCGCTCGGATGGAAAGATGCCACCATCACCGGCATGACGTATTATGCCTTCACCGAATGGCTTCAGCAATATGGCAGCGTTCCGACCGTCGGAGTGCTCCTGACGCTTGGATTCGGATTTCGCAAAGAAGAAAAGCCCTTGGCCGTGCTCGCGATGGGCATTATCGGCATGCATCTCGTGGGTGTGGCGATGCAGGGAAAGTTTTTCCCGTACCATTACGGCGCGTCCTGGCCACTGACGGGAATCCTCGCCGGGTGGGGTTATTTTCAGCTTTGGAATTGGGCGCAGGCTCGAAAGCTGCGGTTTGTTTACACGATTTTCGTGGTCGTCATCGTTTTCTGTCGCACGGCGGCGAAAGACGTCCCCGAATCGTATTTGAAGCGCACGGTCAAACGCGTGAAGCTTCTTGCTGGCGGTCTTCGCGATCAATCCACCATTGACTATCTGGCGAGCATTGCGGACGTCAGTCACGGGAGAAACCGCAAAGTGGCCGAGCTGCTTCGCGAAAAGGTTCCTGCGGACCGGCCCATATTCGTGTGGGGTTTCGAGCCTCAGATTTACGACATGTCGGACCGAAAATCGGCCACGCGTTACATTTACGACGTCCCGCAACGCGTCGAATGGGCCAAGGAAGAACATCGCCACGTGCTTATGACGGAGCTGCAAAAGAGTCCGCCTGCGGCCATCGTCGTCGAGCGGCACGATGTATTTCCCATGGTTACTGGAAATGCGCTCGGATCAGCGGATTCATTGAAGGATTTTCAGCCTCTTCAATCGCTCATCAACGACAAATACATCTTGTTGACCACAATCGAAGACATGGACGTTTTTATGGAGCGGCCATGAGCGCTGCGGCCAATTCGCTGGACCCATCTCGCTCGGAAGGCCATTTCGGCGTCCGCGTCGTCATAAACCATGCCGTGCGCTTTTTTGCTGGCAGTGGGCTCGTCATCGATGACCTCACGCTCGATATAACGGCCGGCTCGTTCGTCGCGCTGCTCGGTCCTTCGGGATGTGGCAAATCCACGCTCCTGCGGATCATTGCGGGCCTCGATCGAGTCGACGCGGGCGAAGTTCGTCTCGAAGCACCAACCGGCGAAGCACATCCGCGCATTGCCTACGTTTTTCAGGACGCACACCTCTTGCCTTGGCGCTCGGTGCTCGAAAACGTCACCCTCCCACTGGAGCTACTTGGCGAGGACAAGTCCGCACGTCGAGCCGAAGCGATGGCAGCGTTATCGAAAGTGGGTTTGTCCGATGCTGCCGAGCGCGTCCCGGCCGAGTTATCCGGCGGCATGAAAATGCGTGTATCGCTAGCCCGAGCGCTCGTGACCAAGCCAAAACTCTTATTGCTCGACGAGCCTTTTGCCGCGCTGGATGAGCTGACGCGCCAAAAACTCGACGACCAACTGCGCATGTTGTGGCTGCAGCACGGGATGACCGTTATTTTCGTCACGCATTCCAATGCCGAAGCAGCTTATTTGGCAGAGCGTTGCATTGTTCTTTCGCCTCGTCCCGCAAAGATCGCGCTCGATACGCCCATTGCTTTGCCCAGCGAGCGGGAAGCTTCCCTGCGCTCGGAAGCACGCTTTGCCAAGGTCCTCGGACCGCTCTACGACGCGCTCGCGCGAACAGGTGCTGCGTGAAGCTGAAATTTTTGCAATCGGCAGCGCCTCCGATTCTATCACTCGTGCTGCTACTCGGTTTCTGGGAAGCTGCCGTGCGTTTATTGCGCGTGCCGGCGTATCTTTTGCCGCCTCCAAGCTCCATTGCCGCGGCAGGTTTTTCCAATGCATCGACCCTGGCGCTCGCTTCGCTGACCACGGCACGAGCGGCTTTGATTGGGTTCTTCCTGTCCGCGCTGCTAGGCATCGGGATTGCCGTGGTGCTCGGATCGTCGCGAATTTTGGAACGAGCGTTTTACCCGTACGCAGTTTTTCTGCAAACGGTCCCGATCGTCGCCATTGCACCGCTGCTCGTGATTTGGTTTGGCCCGGGCGAACGAGCCGTCGCGGTATCGGCATTCATCGTCAGCGTTTTTCCCGTGATGGCTAACACGCTGACGGGCCTTCGTTCGGTCGATCCAGCCCTTCGAGATTTGTTCCGACTGCACGGCGCGAGCAAGCTCCAGACGCTTTTTCTCTTGAGTTTGCCCGCGGCAACCCCCAACATCGTCACCGGTTTGCGCGTGGCGGGAGGCTTGGCGGTGATTGGCGCGATCGTGGGTGAATTCGTAGCAGGGTTCTCCGAAGGTGCAGCGGGCCTCGGCATCCTCGTTTTGTCGTCCTATCGCCAATTGCGCACGGATCTCTTGTTTGCCTCTGTCTTTTGCGCATCGATGCTAGGCTTGGGCTTGTTTGGCTGTACAAATTGGCTCGGCTGGCGCCTGCTACGAAAATGGCATCCTTCGGAAAAGGTTTGAGCTGGTAGGAAAAACCCATGAACCGACGATTTTGCATCCTGGTCTTAGCCACATTAGCCACGTCCCTTCTGGCCTTGGGATGTTCGCGCGACAAAAGCGGCGGGGAACCAGCGGCTGGTGGCAAACGCAAAGTCAAGCTGGTGCTGAATTGGGTGCCCGAGCCTGAATTTGGTGGGTTTTACGCGGCACGTGATAACGGCGCGTACGACAAGCAAAACCTCGAAGTGGAAATCATGGGCGGCGGCGCGGGCGTTCCCGTCTTGCAAATGGTTGCCGCGGGACAAGCTGATTTTGGTATTGCCGGCGGAGACGAAGTGCTCACGGCGCGAGCGCGTGGAGTGGACATCGTCGCGCTTTTTACCATCTATCAAACATCGCCCCAAGGCATCATGGCGCACGGATCGCGCGGGGCGAAAAGCATCAAGGATCTGCTCGGTTCGGGCACGTTGGCGATGGAGCCGGGATTGCCGTATGCCGCCTATTTGAAGCACAAGCACGGCTTTAGCGGCGTGCAAATCGTTCCTTATGACGGAGGCGTGGCGCGATTCGTGAACGACAAAGAATTCGCGCAACAATGCTTCATCACGTCCGAGCCGATTGCGGCACGAAAAAAGGGCGCAGACCCCAAGGTGTTTTTGGTCGCGGACGAGGGATTCAATCCGTACGTCGGAGTCATCGTGACGCGGCGCGAGTTGGTCGAGAAAAACAAGGCGCTCGTGACGGCGTTCATCAAGGCGAGCCGCGAAGGCTGGCGCAGCTATTTGGACGATCCGAAACCCGCGAATGCGACGATGGGCAAACTGAATGCAACGATGGACGCGGAAACGTTTGCCGCTGCTGCCGAAGCGCAAAAGACGCTCATTGAAACAGCGGATACGAAAACCCGCGGGCTCGGAACGATGACGAAGGAGCGCTGGGAAACGCTCGCCAATCAATTGGTCGAGCTGAAAATCATCGATAAAGCGCCGGCGGTGGGAGACTTTCTGGTGAGTGTGGATTGACGTCCTGGCCCTCTGGCTCAATCGACTTCGCCATCGTTTTTCCAATATCGCTCGGGCCGCTCGAGAATGCCGCGCGTGATTTGATAATGCCTCGTCTGCTGAAGCGTAATCGCGGACAACTTGCGGTCGTCGAAATCAATGATGACGCATCCCGGAAACGTGAGCAGAATGGGCGAATGCGTCGCGATGATGAATTGCGATTTGCCCCGCTTTGCGCGATCTTGCAGCAAATACATCAACGTGAGCTGACGTTGCGGAGACAACGCCGCTTCGGGCTCGTCGACGAGAAAGAGCCCTTCATGAATGCGTTGTTGAAACACCTCGAGAAATGCCTCGCCGTGGGAACGAAGGTGTAACGACTTGCCACCATAATATTGGTAAGGATCGCCCAAAAAATCCGGATCGGCTTTGCGCTCCTCGAGCAATGTCGCAAAGTTGACCAGGGTCTCCGCGCGAAAAAAGAAACCGTCGCGTGGTCGGTGACGAAAACGAGGGCGCAAAACACTCGCGAGCTTCGGGCGACTTTCGTGCTGCTTGTATATGTCGCAAGCAGCTCCGCCACCCATTTGAAACCCGCACATGTCGGCAATGGCTTCGAGCAACGTGGACTTTCCCGAGCCGTTTTCTCCTACGAAAAACGTGACGGGTTGGTCGAGCGATAGATCGAATCCGGGCAAAAATGGGAGCGTAAACGGAAACTCACGCTGGTTCGCAGCCAGACGCTCTTCGACGACGTACAAGCTCTGCAAATACATCTGTCCGGCAAAGGTCGGCGGTTTGGCTTTTCGCGTAGTAGCCATGGGAAGGGTCTTTCGCCCAATGCGGCCTACTGCTCAGGGCTGCTGCCGCATCAACATTTTCAGCGATACCCGCCGAATTTGTTCATCGAGTACGGGATTGTTCGGTTGCAGCTCGCGCGCCCGCTCGAATAAAAGCCTGGCCCGACCGGGTTTTCCGGCTTCTCCCTCCCAACGAGCAGCGAACTCGATCAAACGCTCGAATCGCACCGTGCCACTATCAATGGCAGCCAAAAGACGCTCCTCGGCACTCATCACGCCGCGCCAATCTTCTTCCTTCGAACACAGCACGATGAGCGCTTCGAGCGCCGGTACGTATCCTGGCCGGAGCGCCAATGCTTTTTCGTAATCGGAGATCGCGTCCTCGAAATCGCCCGTTTGCATTCGCAGCTCGCCAATGCGCGTATAAAGCTCGGCACGCAGGTTTGGCTCGCCAGACGGACCCAGCATACTCAGAGCTTTGCGGAAAAGCGTAATGGCTCCAGGAACGTCCTCTTGCGATGCAAGCAGCTCGCCTTCGACCGTATATCGCGCAATCGGCGAGATCTCTCGTCTGAGACGCGAACTCGGTACCAAGCTCGCAGGCACACCGCTAATGGGCGCTCCACTTGCCGGCCCAACACTCGGAGGCGGCGCCGTGCTGGACGACGACGACAACGACATCGGCGTGCGTAAAGGTATCGACGGCGGAAACGACGAGACGCTCGACGGATACATCGATGGGCTCGGAGGCGGCAACGATGCACCGGGCGGAGCATCGAATTGGCGACCAAGCAATAGAATCG
>CAZETM010000246.1:0-11758 GCA_964514885.1 uncultured Polyangium sp.
CAATGGTCAGGTTTGTACGTGGAATGCGATCAGTGGGTGTACCGAGCCTGGACGACGGTATGCCGATTACGGTAGTTGTGACACGGTGTTCACGCAGCGTCCGTATTGGTCTGCGGCGCCGTCCGAATTCAAGACGCCCGACAACGATCCGCTGCATACCGACGCCGTTTATCAGCAAGAGCTTTCGTGGGTGGCCGAGCAAATGGATGCTTGCGCGTGCATATGTTGCCATTCGACGAAGGCGGCGCCGGCCGATGGACCGTCGAATTGGTATATCGAGGCGCCAGGGATCTGGACGGATTCGTTTTACCCGACGGGTCTGGCGATGGCAGCAGGCTGGATTGAATCGTGGGCATTTGGAGCTTATCCTGTGCACCAAAACAATGGGTTCTCGCGCGACCAAACAGGGATTCCCACGACGGACCCCAATCGAATGCGTGCGTTTTTCGAGGGTGAGCTGACGCGGCGTGGTTTCACGAAAGATGACTTCGCCGGATCGCCCCCGTTCGGCGGGCCGCTTTACGACCAAGCAATCTACGTTCCCAGTGCATGTGAGGCGGGTCAAGGTGTCGATGCGACGGGCAAGGTGAATTGGACGGGAGGCGGCGCGCGCTACGTGTACGTGCTCGCCAAAGACGCGAAGAACCCGGGCGCTCCGCCCAATTTGGATTTGCCAGCCAATACGATTTGGCGCGTCGATGTCGCTTCGACTCAGGTGCCCGTCAAGACTGGCATTACGTATGGCGAAGTCCCCGCGAATACGAAACAAGTCTTTCCTGTGGACGGGAAAGCAGCTTCACTCGTTTCGGGCGAGACGTATTTGATTTACGTGCTCGCGGACGTGGCGGTGCCCCTTACGCGCTGCTTGTTCACCTATCCGTGAGCCCACGGTTCGGGAAATCCCGGATTCGTTGACAAAAGCCTGCCCCTCCCGAGCGTTATCGGCTCACGCTCTTCAGAATGCCCCGCGCTTTTATTAAAGCGGTGGGGAATCATGGACCATACCGAAATTGCTATCATCGGCTCCGGGCCGCTCGGAGCCGCCGCGGCAAAAGTGTTTATCGACGCCGGCACGCAAGTTACGATGTTCGAGGCTGGAAAACGCCCGACGTCGGATCGTTTCGGTCAACTTCAGCGCGCGGTTCGCGGCGACATTCCGTGGAGGTTTCCGCCCTGGCGTTATGAAATGGCGGGCGATGACCTGGACCTGAATACGTTCGCATTGCGTTTTCTCGGAGGCAGTAGCATTGCCTGGGGCGCTGTTACGCCGCGGTTTCTCGAAAACGATTTTCGCTTGAAAACTCGCTACGGTGTGGGGCGTGATTGGCCCTTCGGTTATGACGAGCTCGAACCGTATTACTTGGCCGCCGAACGATTGATGGGCGTGGCTGGCGATGACGATGCGCCCTGGTGGCCTCGTCGCAGCGCGCCTTATCCCATGCCCGCATTTCCCATGACGAACACCGACAAGTTCGTCAAGAATGCCTGTGACAAACTCGGCGTGCCGCTCGTTTCCGTGCCGGTGGCTCGCAATAGCATTGATTACCTCGGCCGTCCCAAATGTGTCCATTACGCTGCCTGTCGTGCGTGCCCCACTGGCGCCATGTACGGAGCCGATATGACGGTCGAAGCGCTCGAGAAGAAACGCCACTTCAAATTGAACCTCGGAGCCGAAGTCGTCCGGATTGAAACCGATCGATCAGGAACCGCGCGACGTGTCGTGTGGATCGACGAACGAAATGTCGAGCAGGTCATAGAAGCGGAGCGAATCATTTTGGCGGTGCAAGCCGTGGAAACCGTGCGGCTGCTCATGGATTCGGGTTTGGCCAGCCAAAACGGGCTGCTCGGTCGCGGGCTGATGGAGCATCCCAAGTTTTACATGATCGGTCGCGTGGAACCGGTGCTCGATGCGCATCGATATGGATTCGAGACGGCAACGAGTCTGCTTTACCACGACCATGCGCAACGTGGTGAATACGCTGGGGGACGTTTAATGGTGCGCGAAGGCTCGGGACCGAGCCCGGCGGAGATTGCGCGGACCAGTGGATTATGGGGGAAAGCGCTCGCGGACGAAATTCGTGATACGTTCGGTCATTACGTGACGCTGGGGGCATTCTTGGAACAACTCCCTTATGACGATAACCGAGTCACTTTATCCGAGACGGTGAAAAACGACCGCGGGCGTGCTGCTGCGCGAATTCAGTTCAAGCTGATGCGCGAATACGAGACGAACGGGTTCTTGGCTATGAAACGCCATATGGAACGTATCTTCGAAACGCTTGGAGCAACCGACGTGCGTGTGCTCATGGAGCCGTCCGTGGCCGGGCATTACATGGGAACGCATCGCATGGGAAACGATCCCGATACGTCCGTGACCAACGGGCAGCTCGAATGTCATTCCGTGAAGAACTTGTTTTTAGCCAGCTTCGGGGCATTTCCGACAGGAGGGATTAGCAATCCAACCTTGACGGGCATGGCGATCTCGATGCGTATGGCCGATCATATCTTGGGCCGGGTTTGAACATCCGTAACGTCTTCGATCGCTGGCTTTGCTCCGACATCGAGCAAAATCGCCACCAGCATGTCGGCCATTACGTTGACGCCTGAACGGCAACGTGCAATCAACCAATCTACGGTCATGACGAGCGGGATGGCGGCGGCAATGACGGCTTCCGACAAACCCGCCGCTCCAAGCACCAACGGCAAAACGACCAGCCCCGCCTCGGGAATGCCTGCGACGCCTGCGGCGGCCATCATCGACGCCAAGGCAATCGTGATTTGTCCGGAAAGGCCAATGGACATCCCGAGCGCTTGGGTCAGAAAAATGGCCGTCATCGCTTCGTAAAGCAAGATTCCATCATTGTTCAGGTTTGTCCCGATACACGCGGCAAGGCGGGATGATTCCGGCGAAACGCCCATGCGCGAAAGCGCTTTCAACGTGACCGGCACCGTGGCTAGGCTGCTATTCGTCGAAAGCCCCGTCAAGATCGCATCTGCGCCCTGGCCCAAGTACACGCGCGGAGATTTTTTCCCAATGAGCCAAGCCGCGAGCGGGTAATACAGCAGCGAATGAAGAGCAAGCGCCGCGAGGACCGTGACGAGATAGATCCACAACGATTGAAAAATCGACAAACCTGCTTTCCCTACCACGTCGGCAACGACCCCGAGCACGGCAAAAGGCACCGTTCGGACGACGATTTCAAGCGCTTCGATGAGCACGGCATAAACGCTTTCCACGCCTCGTTCCAACGTGCTCACGTCCGGTCCTTCTCCTGCAATCGAGCGACGAGCGGCACGTCGTAATGAAGCCCCGACGAGCAGCCCGAGCAGCACGACGGTAATGACGCTATTTTCGGAAAACGGATCGACCAAACTTCTGGGCACGTAGCCGGCCAAGTTATCGATGAGCCCTAAGCTTGCCTTTTGCGACGCCGCTAACAATTCGTGCGCCGGGCCCATCGCTTTCCCATTCGCGGAAGAAATCGCTTCGAGAGCGCCGGCCAAATGTTTTCCAGGCGTGAGCGAATTCATGATCGACAAGCCAACGGCAAGCGCGACGCTGGCGTTGAATAAACAAATGACGATGAGCCGAAACCCGTTCTTCCAGGAAATGTTCGTCTTCACGAACGCGTCGAGAATCGCGAAAAACACCAGCGGCACGGCGAGCGCTTTGAGCAGCTTGATGACCAGCATTCCGAGCCGTCCCAAGTCCGCGTTGCTCACGCCAAGCAAGATCGGTCGTGGGCCAAAGGCAAGACCGAGCACCACACCGATGAGAACCCCGCCCAGCACGCGGAGGTAAAGCGGTATATTTCGCGTGGTTGGTTGCTTATCTTTTGCCTCGGTCCCCGTCATGACGACCATTGATCCTCTAGATCTGGTGCGCCGTCAATTGTCGCGTAGCACAAGACTCGTTTCGGGCTACCATACGCGATTGGTGGATGCTCGGAGACGAACGTGGGCGGGGTTTCGCATTGGAGAAGGTGGGCTGCGATGAGTGAGGACAGTTCACGGCAATCGGCTGAGCACGTTGAGCAACAGCGCGCGAAAAATAGTGATCTGGCGACGCTCGACATGCCAAGTGGAGCCGGCTTGAACATCGCTTACCAAGCCACGCTGCCGGACGATGCCCGACCGCATTCGACAACCTCGAAGTTGCCTACGTCTGGGCGCGCGAGTGTCGCGCGGCTGCCGGTGATCGACCAAGAGACGTACCATATCGAGGGCGAGGTTGCGCAAGGCGGCATTGGGCGCGTGTTGTCGGCTCGTGACAAGCGGCTCGATCGGCGTGTTGCGGTCAAGGTATTGCTCGAAGAGAGCGGCGCATACGAGGATCGATTCGTACGGGAAGCATTGGTTACGGCGCGTTTGCAGCATCCGTCTATCGTGCCGGTGTACGAAGCGGGCCGATGGCCATCGGGCGAGCCATTTTATTCGATGAAGCTGGTGTCGGGGCAGCCGTTGCTCGAAATCATTGAAAAGTCTCGTACGCTCGACGAACGATTACCTCTTCTCACTCGAGTGCTCGCGGTGGCTGATGCCATGGCTTATGCGCATGAAAAACGCATCATTCATCGGGACCTGAAGCCAGCGAATATTTTGATTGGTGCGCACGGCGAAACGATGCTCATCGATTGGGGCTTGGCGAAAGACTTGAACGAGGCAGTCTCGGGGGCGGTCGAACAAGAGCTGGCCCTGGATCCGCATGCGGTCGTACCGGACAATGGTTTGACCATGATGGGCAGCGTCATGGGAACTCCGGCGTATATGCCTCCGGAGCAAGCGGGCGGGGAAGCCGTGGACGAACGGGCCGACGTGTATGCACTGGGGGCGATTCTTTATCACGTTTTATCGGGAAAGCAGCCTTATGATGGGCTGAACGGTTTTCAGATTCTAACGCGCGTGCTCGAAGAAGCGCCGACGCCTCTTCCGACGTTGCAATCGGGAATTTCGCTCGATTTACTTGCCCTCGTAAGCAAAGCAATGTCGCGTGATCCGGCGGCGAGATACCCGACGGCAAAAGAATTTGCCGACGACTTGCGTCGATTCCTCGCCGGTCAGCTCGTGGGCGCTCACCAATATTCGCGGCGTGAGCGAGCATTGCGTTTCATTCGTAAGAACCGCGCTGCACTGGCCGTTGCCGCGTCGGCGTTCGTCGTCATGGCCGTCAATGGCGCATTCAATATGTCGCGAATCGTTCGCGAACGCGACCGGGCCGAAGCTGCGCGGCAAAGTGCCGAGGTGGCGAGGGAAAAAGCGCTCGTGGCCGAGCATCATGCTATCGAGCGAGCCGATGAATTGACGCTCGTCGAAGCTCGTGCAGCCGTGGAGCGGGATCCCAATGCTGCGCTGGCGTGGCTCAAAGTGCTTTCCCCTTCGTTTCGCAAATGGAGCGCGGCGCGGGTCATTGCTGCCGATGCTTGGTCGCGCGGCGCGTCGACGGGCTTTCGCGGTCACAAGCTGGTCATCAATAGGATCGCGTTTTCACCGGACGAGCGGCAACTGATTACGGCGAGCGATGATCACACGGCTCGTATTTTCGACGTAGCGACGGGAGATTCGCGCGTTCTTGCCGGGCATACCGATGAAGTATGGTCCACCGCCATTTCTCCCGACGGCAAACTTGCGGTCACCGCCAGCAAAGATACCACGATTCGATTGTGGGATATCGCCTCGGGTACGACCATCAAGACGCTTCGAGGCCATACGGCGGGAATTGTATACACCATTTTTTCGCGAGACGGCAAGCAGCTCTTCACGCAGAGCGACGATTGCACTTTGCGCGTTTGGGATCTGGCCACTGGCTCGTCGCGCATTCTCATCACGGGTCCGGACAAGTCGCTCAAGTCGGCTGTTTCGCCAAATGAAAGGCAATTCGTTACCGCGGGCGACACCGGATCGGTATGGCTCGTCGGGATCGATGCACCAGCCAAACGATTGCCGGCATTGACCGTGAATTGGGATGCCGTCAAGGTCGGTGGGATCTTTCCACTGATTTTTTCGCCAGACGGGCAAAAGATCGTCGCTGGCGGAATCGATGGCCTCGTGCGCGTTTGGGACATCGCTGCGGAAAAACTGCGCATTTTAGAAGGACAAACCAATCCAATCGTGCGCGTCACGTTCTCGCCGGACGGCAAACAGCTTGCGGCAGCCTCGGTCGATGGATCGCTGCGGCTCTGGGATCTCGATGCACGAACGTCACGCGTTTTGCCGTCACAAGAATCCAATGTCCGCACGCTCGTGTTTTCCCCAGACGGCCAAAAGCTCGCGGCCGGTGGATATGATCGAGTCATGCGCGTCATCGATTTGTCCACCGGCAAGCGTCGTCGTTTCGTCGGTATGCAAGACAGCGTGATTCAATCCTTGTTCACCAAAGATGGCACTCGTCTCGTCGCCGCTGGCGCCGATGGCTCCCTACGCGTGTTTCGCCTCGAGCACGAGCCCGGCCGCACGCTCGGGCGCCATGCTGGAGCAGTCATTACCGTGGACGTATCGAACCGCGGCGATCGCATTGTAAGCGCTGGAAAAGATGGCGTCGTCAATGTATGGCCCGTGCATGGCGACGAACCCGTCGCGTCGCTCGTCGGGCACGTGGGCACCGCGTATGCTGCTCGATTTTCACCCAATGGCGAACTCGTCGTTTCCGCCGGTATTGATGGCACGGTTCGCCTTTGGGACGTGTCAGGGCATCAAATTCGCGCGACGCAGGTCGAGAAGTCTTTTTCTCAGACGCATGTCGAGTTTTCGCCCAATGGAGCCGCGGTCGCGATCGGAGATGCGACCGGCCTCGTGCGCCTCTGGGACGTGGATTCTGGCGGTTTTCGCGAGCTTGGACGTCACGACGGCATTATAAAACATGTAGCATTTTCGCCCGACGGAAAAATGTTGGGCTCAGCGAGTTCCGACAAAACCGCTCGCGTGTGGAATCTCGAAACCGGGCAATCGCAAACCTTGAGCGGTCACGAAGCAAGCGTAGACTCGATTGGGTTTTCCCCCGACAGCCGTACGATTGTCACCGGCAGCTTCGATCATCGATTGCGAATTTGGGATCCAGGGGCAACCGAGCCTCGTGCTTACGACGCCAGCGGTTTTACCGTATGGGGGCTCAGTTTCTTGCCCGATGGAAAATCCCTATTGTCCTTCGGCGGCGAAAGCTTGGCGCATTGGTGGGACGTTCCAACGGGAAAAACCCGGGGGTTGTTCCGCGGGCATCGAGGCATGATCATCTCGCTCGCTCTTTCTCCCGACGGCACTGCATTCGTGACCGGCGCCGACGATCGCACGGCGCGATTGTACGATATCGAGACGGGTGAAAGTCGAGTGCTCGGCGTGCACGAGGGTGTCGTGCTTGCTGTCGAAATGGCCCCGGATGGTAAATGGGCCGTTTCGGTCGGCGAAGATGGCGCTGTTCGAGTTTGGCCGGACGATTTGCCGCGCGAGCCGGAGGCGTTGCGAGCGTGGATCTCTCAAAGCGTGTCCGACGAAATCGACGTCGAGCACATGGGCGAAGGCAGCGTTCCGTTACCTTGAGAGCTTGATCGGATTCTTGCGCACGCCGCCATTGCTTTGAACCTGCCGCAGCGCGTCTTTCATAGTTGCACGGGTCTCCACGTGACCGAGCCCCATATCGAGCGCAATGAAGGCACGAGCCACATCGGCCCGAATCCCCGCCACGATGGCCCGTGCCCCGACCAATTCCACGGCCCGAACAATGCGGCTAATCTGCTCGGCCGTTCCTTCCCCGATGCTCGATACACCCGTCAAGTCGAGAATGGCACAACGAACCGATCGTTTGGTAATCGTGTCCAAAAGAATATCCATGATTCGGCTTGCGCGTTCTTCGTCCAGCTCGCCGAGAATGGGCATGGCCACGATATGATCGGCCACGTCGAGCAATGGAGTCGACAACGCGCGAATGTCGTTCTTCTGGCGCTCGATGATTTCGAGTTTATCGCGCAGCGTTTGTTCGCTCTTGCGCAATACTTGTTCGGCCCGGCTACGCTCTGCGTTTTCCCTAGCAAGATCAGCATAAAGTTTGGCATGTTCGAGTGAAATGGAGGCTTGGGTCGCTAGAAACTCGAGCAAAGCCAGACGCCGCGGTGTGAATGCTGCGCGTGCGGAATTGTTTTCCAGGTAAAACATCCCCACGAGGTCCGTCTGCCGCATGATCGGAAAACATAGAATCGACCGCGGACGCGTATTGGCGATGTGAGGATCATCGGCCCATTCGCGATCCGTCGTTGCATCGTCGATATTTACCGATTCGCGCGTGCGTCGTACGTGCTCGATGATGGACGCCGGTAGAATATCACCCAGGTGTTTGGCCACGGGGCCGGGCACTTCGATGTCCACGCCTTTCGAAGTGGTCACGGCTTTGCCCGCATGATTCAGCTCGCCGTCACCGTGTTCGAGCAGGACATGGCAACGCTCCGCGCCACCATGTTCGAGCACGATGCGCATCAACGTGACCAGCAAGCGCTGCAAAACGATTTCTTTGGATACGGATTGCGCGGTCTTTAATGCCGTAAATATATCGACGTCCATCGAGCCACGCATGGACGGGGGAGGACTGGTGGCCAATTCCGTATTGCCGGCCAGCTTCGGGAAGCGTCGATCGAGCTGCGCGACCTTGTGTGGCGCACCCCAGCGCGCGTACGCATTACGAGCCGCGCGGAAATAGGTCGTCGCAATCATGACGAAATCGCGCCCGGTGTAAAATCGAGTGGCGGCTTCCGCGGCAACGGCTTCCAGATGCGTAAAACCATTTTCGCGAGCTTCCGAGATCGCTTGGTCGTACGCACGCATTGCATCCAGGTCCAAACCTTGGAGCCGGCAGCGTTCTGCCAAGAGCAAGGCGTGCTTATGCTGAAATGTCTGCGGACAGCGATCCGCCCACTTCTCGAAATCATCAATGACTTCGTCCAGACCTTCGGGACAGCCCGCGGAACGCGGCAAGGTCGAGGCAAGCGCTCCCCAAAAGAGATATTCGGGCACGATCAATTGCGCGCCAACGTTCAGCAGTTGCGGGCGCAAAGCAGCACTCTCGGCGAGCGCCGCGTCGTATTCGTGACCGAGCACGTGCGACATGAGGTCGAGCACCCGGCAGGCCAAATGGCCAATACGCCCCGTGGTCGGCGACGTCTCGGCGGTGGCTTTTCGCTGTGCAGCACGCCCTTTTTGCTGGCCCACGAATCGCTCGATCGCGTCGCACAATTCCCCCATGCCTTCGTCATCGCTGCTTTGGCTCCGTACCGCTCGCCGCCGCCGCAATGCTTCCTCTCCGACTTCGTCGAGCGGCGCCCCTTCGAGCAATGCCAAGAGCGCAATCATTGCCGCCAGGCGGCTCGCTGCACGCGAATCGCCGCTGATCATCGCGGTTTCGTACGTACGCGCGCATTGTTCGAGACTCGTCTGCAATGGGTGCGTCCAGATCGACATCGCTGCGGCAAACTTCATGCTCACCGCCGTGTGATGCCGATGCGTCCCGCGTTGCTCGCACAAGTTTGTCGCGACCTTGCCGAATCGATACCCCGTGCGGTGATCCTTGTTCCGTCCAATGATCGCAGCGCCAAATGCCGCATACCCGACGCTAGACGCGCCCGCGTTGCCATGCAGGAGCCCGAGCCGCGCGAGATGACACGCCACGAGATCGGCCGCGCCACCGCCAAGGGCTTGCGCGCCTGGATGCACCGCAAACAGCATCTCGCTAGCCCTCAACGCTTGCGGGTTGGTCATCGTATCAAGCTCGGCAAGCTCCTCGATCGCACGGTCATCCAACGCTCCCCACACACTCTCGAATGCCAAGTCGAGCGTCTGTCGAGACGGTGCTGTTTCGATGCGGATGCCGAGCGGTGCGAGCACTCGCGCTGCATGCTCCACGGCTGCTGCAAATGCTCCGAGCCGCGTGAGCAGATCGACCATCGTGCGTTCGGCAGCCGGCATTTCGGCTGCATCCGCGGCGTGACGATGCAGCGAGACCAGCCGTTCTTCCGCGCGTGAACGATCTCCGACCGCGCATGCACATTCGAAACGGGCAAACTCGATGCGCCGCGCAAGATCCACCAAACGCAAGGTCCAGATGTCGCCGTTCGGCGCGAACATTTGCGCGGCCCTCGCGAGGATCTCGTCTGCCACATCGTATGCAGCCACCTGCATTGCTCGGCTTGCGGCGCCCACCATCACTTCGGCCAAACGCTCACGCTCGCTTTCCGCCAGCCCCTCGGTAGCGCCGCCATCGACCGCGTATTTCAGATGAACGATCGAGACAAACTGTCGATCGGCAACCTTGGGATCGGTCTTCAGAGCGAGCCATTGGCCCAGCCGCAAATGCATGGTGCCAGCGGCGCGTGCGTTGATCGAATCGTGCCAAGTTCGTGCCGCTCGAGCGTCGGTGAACACATACGAAGAACCCTTGCGACTAAGCAGTCCTGCTTCGAGCGCTGGGCGCAGATGCTCGTGAACACCCTGCGCGGATATCTCCAGCGCGGCGGCGATTGCGTCTGTTTCCGCCGTTTGTCCACTGCACGCAGCCGCTACGATCGCATTGCAGGTTTCGGGCGAAAGCTGCGTCGCGTACGTGCCCGAGATGGGCTCTTCGTCGCTGCTCTCCGTGTGCGACGAGCCGATCTCGAACCGCTCCACCACGTACCGACGCCCCGCACAGAACGCGGTCCACGCGTCATTCGTTCGCGGCTTACTCCGCGAGCCCACGAGCGCAACGACGACGAATTGTCGCGTTTCACCGTGTGCAAGTATCCGCGACAAACTCCGCAGCGTCGCCAGATCCGCCTCGTCCGCATCGCGCAGAAAAAACACCATCGATCGGTCGGGAGGCGACAACGCTGCAACGACACGCACGAGCAGCGTCTCGAAGCGTTCTTGCGCAAACCCGCACGACAACTCTTCGATCTCGGTCGACGTCGGCACGAGTTGCGCGAACGCCGGACACAAGCTCACGAGTAGCCGCCCCAGCGGCGCAACACTCTGCTGCAATCGATGACGAATCGCCGCGCCAAGCGGGCCTGGTTCCGTCGCCAAACGCGGCGCGAGCGACGTCAGTGCACGAGCGATCGGCGCATAAGGACCATCGAGACCGACGACGTTTGCCTCTGCATCCAGCGCCCATGCTCCCGTTGCTTGCGCATGAACGAGCAACTGCTCCAGTAGCTTTTTTTGCGCTTCGGCCGCCCCGACACGCACGACGAGCAGGCGAGGCTCTGACGTAGCCCACGCTCGCCGGATCGCGGAATCGAGCAGCGCTACCGCTGTTTCCTGGTCGTCGATGGCTCCTGGCCGGGTCGAGCGTTGAGATGTCGTCAAGTCCACGTGAAGCCCTCACGCCAAGCCGAGCCAAGTCCGTCGTGCCGACGACCTTCCGTCCAGTCGGCAACTACGGGCTCAAAATGATCCGAATTGGCGTATGATACCCAACGGATTGGGTGGGCGTCAACGTTCTCAGCGAATGGCGCCAGCCGTGGCATCCGCTGACTTGGCGCGATCCTCGGCTGTTTTGCGGTGCGCTGGATCGGTAAGAAGACTTGCGGCAGTGCGATAACGACCCGCCAGGTCTTTGAAGTACGCCGCATCGGCTCCGAGAGGCGCCGTGATGTGTCGAATGAGTGCTGCGTCGAAGGCGGCGAGTCCTGCGAGCGGCCCTTTTTGCGCGCTGCCTGAAATCGCATCGAGCGCCTTGACATCGCCCATTCCGAGCATCGGCACGGGAGCATTACGCACCATCACCGCCGCGTCGTCCGGCCCG
>CAZETM010000247.1:0-11714 GCA_964514885.1 uncultured Polyangium sp.
ACCCGCACCGCCCGTGCCCATTCCCGACGGCATGCACCTCATTCCTACGGATATGTTGCCGCCGCCCATGTTCAACGTCGTGCCGCCGGCAGCGCCGTCCATAACGCCGCCGCCAATGGTCGGCCCCATTCAAATTATCAACGTCGTGGAACCAGTGCGCGGGGCAGTCCAAATTCCCGATGACCCGCCTACGTCTGCGCAAACCAAGACACCGCCTATTGCCGACTTTTCACCGGAACGATGCGCCGCGATTGCCGCGTCGTTATCGCTGCGACCGGCGGACACCACGACGATTCTCGAAACGCATAAACTCGATGGCTCGACCTGGACCGCATTGGAACGCCATTGGGCCACTGCAATCAAGACGGCCCTTGCGGAAGGCGACGCGACCTTGCTCCGTGCGTACGACGCCGCCTTCGTGGCATCGCTGGAAAAGCTTCGCGGTCCGATTACCGCCGACGAGCATACGCGCATTGTCGCCGCCCGTGGTCGTGGTCGAAGCGCGGACTTGCTGAAGGTCCTCGGACTGCCAGCCATTGCCGTGCTTCCGCTCGAACGCGTACTCTTGCAGCGCCGGTGTTCCGTAGCCTAATCCACCATCTGACTGCGTTATTCGTCACATCGCTCGTGCCCGTCGACGTCTCCCGAAAGCTCGTCGACGCGAATCCTGTATGCCGTCGACGTGCCCGAGCTGCCATACGACGTGATTGCCGAGCACGTCGACGTGATTGGCGAGCACGTCGACGCGATTGGCGAGCACGTCGACAGGCTTGTGAAGCGCGTTCACGTGCCGTTGAAACGCGTCGACGGGCTGGTTGGACGCGTCGACGGGCTTGTAGAACACGACGACGAACTGCTGGGTCACGTCGACGAGCTTGTGGAGCATGACGACGGGCTGCTGGGTCACGTCGTCGGGCAGCAAGAGTGCGTCGACGCCGTCGTCAAATGGGTCGACGGGCCAGAGCAGTGCGTTGACGGGCTTGCGGGATATGTCGACGGACCGAAGCGCCTTCAAAAGTACGACAGGGCAGTGGTTGCTGCATCAAAAGCACTTGACTTCGCGTTCTTCATCGGCGAAATGGCATGCGTCGGGTTTACTCCCACAACGTTGCGAAAGGAATACAGCCGATGAGTGCAGGAACGAAGACTCCGTACACGGGAACACTGGTCGTTGATGCGACAGCGTTGAAAGACGACCTCGTTGATATCGCGCCGGGGGCGCAAGTGGGGTTGAAACACGAAAAACCAGGGTTCACCGAGGTGCTCGGCGAATTGCAACGAGCCCAAAACGGGGCATTGGGCGCCGCAGGCGTTGCGCCGGAAGTCGTCACGCGCATTGAAACCCGCACGACGAAACTCGAAGAGATCCGCACCAAAAAAGAAGCGGCGCGGAAACTGTACGAGGTCCTCGCGGAAACGGAAGCGGACTTCGAGAATGCGCGCGAAGGCGATATCGCGTTGATTGCTCGCGCGGCACAAGCGGCAGTGCAGCATTTGGATGCGGGTACGGCGGCGCATTTCGAGACGACGTTGAAGTATTATTCGCAAATAGCCGACAAAGCTGTTGCGACCCGCAGGAAGAACGCGAAAGAAGAGCCGGAGAAGGGCTAACAAATCGCCGCTCATTCTCCGTCGCCAAGTCGCAAATCCCACCCTTCGAGCTGCTCCTTCACCGTTGCGCGCGTCGCAGGATCCTGCCGCATTTGCTCGATGATGTACCCCATATCGTCGTTTTCCGGATCGTGATTCAGCAGATCGAACGACTCGACCTGCAAAGCATGCGCAATCTTCAGTAACGTCGACACGAGCATCGAAGAGCGCCCCAACTCGATATCACAAATGGTCGATGTGCTGCATTCGGCAATTTCTGCCAATCGGCTTACCGAAAGGCCGCGTTCGAGTCGCAGAGATTGAATGCGCGAGCCAACATGCGCGACGAATTTATCTATACCGCCTTGTTTTCGCATCGGGGCATCTTTCAGGTGTTGCTCGGGACAATCCAATACAGTAGACCGCGCGCATGCTGAATGCCCGCGCCTACTTCGACGAAAGGGGCCGGAAGCTCCACCGTCTCGAGGCGCAGCAGAGATCGCTGTTCCGCCTCGAATAACGCTTGTTCGACCAATCCACGGGGAACGGTTGCGAAATGGGAGCGCACGAGCGAAATGGGCACCCGGTCGGGCCAGGCGACATAAAGGCGAGCAACGACCGCGACCAGGCGCGAAACGAATTCGGGAGACGGCCGATCCCCTCGTGACGCGCGCACGCGTTGCACATATCGGAAGACGTCGGCCAACTCGGCCAAACTCAATCCATGCAGATTGTCGATCACTTCGCGTAAGGGCGAACGATGCCGTCCACTGGATGGTGGAGGAACCGAGTTGGGCGAATGCGAAATGAGAGTTGTTTCCAGGGGCTCCATGGGCGCTCCTATGTTTTTATATCGCGCGCAGAAATGAACGTCCCGATGCCCCGGGTGCCACGTATGCCACGACGTTGAACCGAACCGTGGACGCGGGTGTACCGGGACGCTCGTTTCTACGCGCGAGCGTTATTCAATGTTTTGGGTCCCGACTAGGCCGGGACGAACGTTTGCAGTTTAATGACCTTTGAGCGCACCCAGGGGGTTCCCCATTTTTTTCACAATCGCGGCGCCGTTGTCGTTCAACGTGGGCGATTCTTTGGAAACTTGGATCGCGTTCGTTCGTGGCAATGATGTTTGCAGCGGTAGCCGCGCTTGATCTGATGCTCGCATTGCTGCGCGGACTTCGACGCTTGGCAATGAAACCTGTCCGATCTTTTCCGCGTAAAGTGCTTCGGTGCGCCAACCTTGACCAGGAACGAAGAAAAGCGCCAAGGCGAGAAGCCCCACCGGAAAGCATTGCCATGCCCATGGCTTTGCGGGGACTTTGGGGCGTACTGTGGAAACGGGGGGCGGCGCGAGGCCAAACTCTTCCTCGACGTCCAAGATCGCGCGGAACACGGCACGATCGAAGGGATCGAGTGTAAAGCCGACGCCCATAGCCGCGGCTCCACGTTTCCCTTTGTTGTCTTTGCCCATGAGTTTGTCGAGTTCTTGCTGCAATTTCTCTTCGGCAACGTTCACGCGTTGCCGAATCTTGCGCGGCTTTTCGTCCATTTCAGCACCGATTTGTTCGTACGTGCGTTCGTCGATTTTGTACGCAACCAAGAGCTTTCGCGTTGGTTCGTCCAGGCGCGACAACGCTTCGAGCCACAACATCCGCGTGGCGATCCACGCGTCGAAATCGCGCAAATCCGGCGATTCCAATTCGTCGACGCAAACAAGGCGGGCCGCCCGCCGTCGCGTGCGTTGCGCGACTTTGGCGACAATGCGCAACATCTGCTCGCGGGCTTTGTGCTCAGCCGCGGGAATCTCCGCCAAGCCCTGCCACGCCTCGACGAGGGCTTCCTGCGTCGCATCTTGGACGTCTTCGGTACGAACCCCGAACTTGCGCATCCAAATCGGGAGCGACGTCGCAAAGACGCTCAGGAGGGCCGCGAAGGACCATCCGGATTCGTCGGGGGGCGTGGCGGGGACCGGTTGCGAACTTCTCACGCCGTATAGTCAGGCAGAACGACCAAACGGCGTAACAAAATGTCGTCGAGTGAAAATAGGTGGGATGATTCGGCACATGCACCCGCGGCGCTCCTGCTGGCAATCTGTCGAGTGCTGGGGGAGCGTTACCGCACGGCGTGCACGACCTTCCGAAAACGAAGCGGCAGTTCGGTGTTTGTCTGGTAAATACATGCACAGCTCGGGCCGCGGGCGCGGTGCGAGCGTTGGTTGGCATTCTTTTTTGGAGGTCGGGTCATGTCTGCGCGAGGAATTGTATCAGTGGTGCTCGTGGCGTTCGTGGTCGTGGTGCATACGGGGTGCGGTGAGCCGCTGTGCCCTCCTAATTCGGTTGGCCCGTATGACAATCGTGAGCGAACGCAATTTCCGAATACGGACCAGGATTGGATATGCGTGGCGCTGCCGGAACCAGTCGCGCCGCCCGAGCCGCCGGATCTTGGAGGCTTCAAGCCTGCGGATCCGCCCGGCCCGCGAGACCGGGATGCGGTGATGAAAGCAGCCATCTTCATTGGAAGTTGCGCACCCATCTTCTGGGACTTCAACGCCCCCAGCATCAACGCGCACATCGATGCGGCGTATCGCACTGTTCTGTTTAGCCCCGAGCATCGCGCCATTTTCGAACGCGTGAATTGTTTTAAGGACAAGACAAACGGTTGCGACGCAGTACGTGAGTGTCTCGGCATTGTAAATGAGTTCGAAGATACAGTCATCGCGGCGAGTTGCACGGATGGGATCAGCATGGAGCATAATACAGCGGGCAACAGTTGGACCCATTGGACCAATTGCGTGGGGCTTGGACTTGAGTGTCATGACGAACCGTGGGTTTTCTGCGGCCCCCCCCGCGTATCGTGCGACCTGGACGTTTATGTACCTACATGCCTCAACGGTGAAAGCCCACGAGATTGCAGTAGTCACTATGCAGGTGGGCCCGAGTATGTGTACGACGTAGGAAGTTGTGCCGATTACGGGGTAACGTGCATGGCGGACGGGTCTGGAGCCTCGTGCACGGGTCTCGGTCCAGCTTGCAAAGAAACGTTCGAGCACGACACAAATTACTTCCTCATCGATTTTCGTGCCGGTATCGCATGTGAAAACGAGACGACGTTACGTGCGTGCGTGAATGGTCATGAGCAACTTGTGGACTGCACGACGCAGGGCGAAGGGTTTCGATGTTTCGGCGGAACTCATCCGCGATGTGGTTACGACTTTCAGTGCGATCCAGTCGACTGGGAGATCAGCTACGACCTCCAGTTCCCTCACGCCACCTGCGAAGGCTCATCCATCAACGTCTGCAATTCCGGCGTTCGGACGACAATTGATTGCAAGACGTTGGGCTTCGAAACGTGTAACCCGGAGCGTGGAGTTTGTACATCCAAACCATCAGCCAAGTAGAGCTAGCGACGCGGAAAAGCGGTCCCACGTTTCCAACCGTCAACGACGTGCGTTGACCTGTGTCATGTCACGAGTCGTTCGACCAGCAGCACCACGTCACAACAGTCGCGTCATCCGGCCCGGCAGTGCCGAAGGGCTCGCCGCCACTTGGTACGCATGTTCCCGGCACATACAGCACGTCCGTGAATTCCTTGCTGCTCAAACTTTCTCCGGGTGGTTGCAAGTTGTCGCATTCGCCCATGTTCGAACTGAGCGTTGATGACGTTAGTTCGTTTGTGCTGCAAGTATCATCGTTGTACAACCGCAAGGTCCCATAACATACGCTGCCCTTCGGTTCACACGCGCAATCCGTGCACGAACGCGTGTCGACGTAGTCTGCGTAGCCGACCTCCTGCTTCGTATACTTTGAGCCCAAACCTTCTGGACACTTGTGCACTCCCGGCATCATCGCGCGAACGCAGTACTTCCAGTTCGGATCGTCCTTCGGCAACGCAGGCATGCACTTGTCTTTTGTCGCGTTCTCACACTTCTGCGGCGCTTCGTTCGCGCTGCACGAAAGCACGATGTCGGTCCACCAAGGAACCTCGCTCCCAGCCTTCAGAACAGGGATCGCAATCGGTGCGCATGCCTCGACGGGAGGCGGCATCTTGGCGGACTCAATCGATTGGACGCACAAAATGCCGCTGCCCGGTGGACACTCGGCACCCGCTTGGACGGCGTTGATGTTGGTACACGATCCGTCCCAGTTTGTCGGTCCCGCGAAGTCGATCGACGTTGCTTGAGGATCGTTGCACATGCCTGCACGCACGCCGATCGTCGCAGGAGGTGCACACGCACCTTCAAGGGCTCCACACGTGCATGAAGGACAGCCGAACGAGATGACATTGAGCCCGAAATACTGAACGCCGCCAAACTCCCCAAGTTCGGCCGGACAACCGCCGTATTTCCCGTTGTTCGGTCCGATGTACACGGGTTGCGGATTGTGGAACCCGTTGGGCGCGTTCGGCACGCACTCACCTGTACATCGCGCGGACGAACCGTCCTCTTCGACACCGGCATCGTCGCAGTTGTCCTCAGGCAATCCTGCGTCTTCAAAGCATCGCACCTGCTTGCAGCCGATCGCATGGTAGTCGGAGGATGTTGGATCACCACATCCCCACGCATCTTCAAGCACATTGCCCCACTTATAGTTCACGCCACACGCGGCGAAGATGGAGGCACTTGCGGCAAGACTCGCCAGCAGTACAAGCACGTTACGAATGGTCAAACCTTTTGAGCGCATAACGTTTTTCCTCATGGCTTGATGAGCACGCGCAACCCCAGCGTGCCGGTGACGAGTGACCCTGTCCAATCAGCTTCAGGTGCTCGTCTTTGAAACAAGAAACCGCGGTGGTGAAGAGTGACATCACCTGCGAGCTGAAGACTCAGGCGCTTGTGGGTTTCAAACTCCACACCTCCTCGTATGCCAAGTCCAGGGAACAGTAAACCTTCCTCGCCGCTCGCGCGCTGTGCTCCATCGACTTGTACGAGTCCACAGACAAACCACGGTCGACGCCATCGCCCGCACGGGACAACCATCGCGGACCAAGTAACAAACTGCGTCGTGGGGAAACGTTCGTCCTTCACAAACGTCCACGCAACGCGCGCGTCGACGCCTACCTCCCACCACGAACGCGATCGCCACGCGATGAAGGCATGCGGACCCATCGCAGGCGTTGGCGTTGCCTCGAAAACGAACCCGAGTCCGAGGCCGAAGACAAATGAACCGTTCGTCCGTGACGAGTTGGTCAGGGCTGACGGGTTGTTCTTGACGATGACCGCAGCGGGTTTGTCTACTTGTAGTGGAGGTTCAGCGGCCTTGGGCGGCGGTTCAGGATCCGGCTGTTTTGCATGCTCTTCCTTGGGTTTGACCGGACGCAGATCGAACTTGATGGCCAACTGGCCACCCTTCGGCGCGTCGATCTCGATGGTTTGTTCCTCGAAACCTTCGAGGCTCGCGCGCAACTTGTGTTTGCCCGCTGCAATAAAGGTCCAGGAATCATGACGGCCTTCGAGTCTCGATTCGCCGTCGATTTCGAATTTCACGCCCGTTTGCACGATGATCACGTCGAGTCGACAAACTTGCTTTTTCGCCACGACATAGGCTTGGAAAAACCTCATCCGTTCTGCATCGGACGCTCCCGCCCCGCTTTCGACTGCTTGGAGCAGCTTCGCCGCCGCAGTCTCGTACTCGCGGAACGCCACGAGTACGAGACCCACACGTCCCGCAACGAGATAATCATCACGTAGTTCGAGGGCCTTTGCATATGCTTCGAGCGCATCCGACCAATTGCCCGCGATACGTGCTTGGTCGCCTTTTTTGACGAGCGTATCGAAGTCTTTCGACGATGCTTCGTCCGCAACGACGGGCGCCGTGGCGAGCAGCCCAACGAAAACAATGGTTGCTCGAATCTTGGCCAGCACAGCAACTGGTTAGTTCGTCAAGCCAATTTCAGGCAAGAACAATCGTCGGATGGGCTCCCGCGATATAATTTCGATCTGGCCAATGCGCGCGACCGGTGCACGCGTGCGCAATGAATTGCACTATCGCGTGCTCAAATTGCTCGCACCACCTGCCGAAAAGGCGGAGCGTCAAGTTTTGCGAGTGCTTATTTGTGAGAAATCAACGGGCTGTTAAAGAACCTTCCCCGGGTTCATGATTCCCAAGGGATCCACTGCTCGCTTGATGGCGTGCATCAACTGGATCTCCGCCGCCGAGCGCGAATACGCCAAATAATCCTTTTTCAAGAGCCCAATGCCGTGCTCGGCGGAAATGCTGCCGTGGTATTTCCGGACCAGCTCGAACATGGCGTGATCCGCCTCGTGCGTTTTCGACAAAAACGCGGCCTTCTCCATATCGTCTGGTTTCATGATGTTGACGTGCAAATTGCCGTCACCGATATGGCCAAAGACCGCGATTTCCCAACCTGGATAACGCGTAGAAAATACGCTCTCCAATTCGGAGCAAAACCCTTCCAAGTCGCGAATCGGCAAGGCAATGTCGTTCTTGTGCGGCATGCCCGTGGCGCTCAGGCTTTCGCTGATACCTTCACGCAAATGCCAAATCGCCGCAGCTTCGCCCGCGTGCTGGGCAAGCGTGCCGTCGGTGACGACAGCATTCTCGAATAGATGCGCAATCCACCCTTCCAGCGCCTCGGTATCGCCTCGTTCGACTTCGAGCAGCACATAATACGGACTCGGTTGCGATAATGGCTCACGCACACTTCGATGCCGCCGCACGCGCGCCATGCATTGCTCCGTAAAGAACTCGTACGCCGTAATCACGAAGGGTCCTTTACGAGCTTCCCGGAACAAAGAGAGCACGCCTTCGAGGTTTGGCACAGCAAACAGAAGCACATCGAGCTTTCCGGGCAAACGCGTGAGCTTGAGGGTCGCTTCGGTAATGATGCCCAAAATGCCTTCGCTGCCGATGAAAAGCTGTCGCAAGTCGATGCCGGTATTGTTCTTTTCGAGCGCACCATTCAAATCGAGCACTTCGCCGCTCGCGAGTACGACACGCAAGCCAAGCACCCATTGGCGCGTCAAACCATAACGAATGACCTTCACGCCGCCCGCATTCGTCGCAATGTTTCCACCGACCTGGCTCGACCCTTTCGACGCGAAATCAACGGGCCACGTCAAACCATGCTCGGCCGCGTGACGATGCACTTCTTCGGTCACCGCACCAGCTTCCACACGCACCGTCGCTCCAAGGACATCGACGGGGTCCATATGCCGCATTCGCGCCAGCGACACGACAAGCTCTCCTTGGGCCGCTACAGCCCCTGCGGCAAGGCCCGTACGCCCTCCCGATGGCACGACGGGCACACGATGAGCGGTGCATAGGGCCAAAAGCTGAGAAACTTCATGCGTCGAGCGAGGAAGCGCGATAGCGGACGGACGCGGATCGAACACTTTGGTCCAGTCCCTGCCATACGTCACCAGATCTCCGGGATCGACCGATAAAAAGTCGGCGGGAAACGTACGAGCAACGTCGGCCAGGAAGGCGTCGGAAAGGCGGGTCATGAGCGAAGCAATTAACGTGATCCGAGACTCGAAGCAACGGGCAAAACGCCCGCGCACTCGACCACGCGACGAAATCGTGAATGCATAACGCTTGACTCACATGGCCGGTGATCGATCCAACGTCCCCACTTCGCCTGCGGGCGCTTTTTCGCGCTTGACCCACAAACGCAAAAACTTGACTCCTGCGGCATCGTCCTCCAGGAGTTCGTACGCCGCAGGCATTGTCCCGCCAAACCCTTGGTACGTCACGACGCGCGTGCCTGTTCGCGCTCGTTCGAGCGAAGCTTCGACGCGACTGACGTCGTCCGCAAAACGCTTCTTGGACAAGTCGACGGAATGATCCATCTGCCATCGCCGCTCGATCAGGTTTTCCTCGAACGGGTTGAAAAAATAGATCGCGTCGAACTGCGCAAAGTCCACATCATCGATCGTCCCGTACAGGAGCTTCGCGCGCGTCACTCCGGCCGTTTCGAGCACTTCACGACCAATGTCCACCAGCGCTCGTCGAAACTCTACCCCGACAAACTCGGCCCCGGTCACGACCGCCCCGATCAAGCAGAATCGCCCTACCCCGGCGCCCATGTCGAGCACCCGCGTTTCAGGCGTCGGCGCACATAATTGTGCCGCTACTTGGGCCACCTTCACGGGAGTCCAGAATCGCGAGGACAAACGCCGAATTTCTTCGGGGTACAAACGATCCACCGCTCGGTCAGTCACTGCGTGGCCCGCACGAAGCGAATCGAGCATATAGAGGGACTCTTCGGTGGGTGTGAGAGGGGTTGGTCGGTGATGCCCGAGAGCGAGCATGCCCGTTACCATCGGGCATACGCATGGAATCGGAAGTGCGTGGCTCAGCGAATGATCAGTTCTTGAACTCGTCCGCGTCCGGCAGCTTTGCAATTGATGGCACGTGTCGCCCCGACTGCAGCAAGTTCGAATCCGTCCTGTCCGTAGAGCGAATACACCTCGGGAGCCGACGAATTTGACAAGAGCACGCGCACGCCTCCAGCCTTGAGCTCGCGTGCCACGTCGCGGAGTTTTTCCTGCTCACGCATGCCAAATCCGGCTTTCGTGTACGAAGTGAAATTCGACGAAGCAGACAGCGGAACGTACGGCGGATCGAAATACACGAAATCACCCGGCAGAGCCCGATCGAGCACAGACTCGAAAGACGCATGCCGAATATCCGTGTGCCTTAGTGCAATCGCACATTTTCGCAAGTTATCCGCGTCGCAAATCGTGGGATTGTCGTAATCCCCAAATGGTACGTTGTAGACGTTACTGCGATTGACGCGGTACAGGCCGTTGAATCCCGTGCGGTTCAGATAGATGAACCAAGCAGCCACCTCTTCATTGGAGCGGCTATCGATGTCGATCGTGCGCATCCGCAGGAAGAAGTCCCGCTCGTGTGGATACGATGCAAGCAGCTCGATCACAGCTTCCACGTTGTCGCGAATGCCCAGGTACGTGCGCACGAGACGCTCGTTGGTATCGGCGAGAATGGCGCGCTCGGGCAAGAGGTGGAAAAACAGCGCTCCACCGCCCACAAACGGTTCGTGATACGTATTGAAACGGCTCGGAATACGCGGTTCGAGCTCGTGCATCAGTTGTCGTTTACCACCTACCCACTTGACGAATGGTTTCGCACTGCCCGGTTCGATTTCTCGAATATCGGGACGTGCTCGGCCGCGCGCTTTGACAGGCCCAGGGCGCTGCGACGGAAGGGGTTGAACGACAGGAGCCGGGAGCAATCGAATGGCTTGTTCGAGCATCGGGATGACCGAGCCGTACAAGCAGCCCATCGAAGTGGGCAAACTTTTGGACGCGACTTTTTTTCAAACGTAATCGTCGCCAAAAACTTGTCCCCTGATCATCCGCGCCGTGATTGCAGCAATTTAGCGGGATCACGGCTTGGGAATGCGCAGCGTCTTGGAAATCATCGCACTGCCACTCACCACGTAGATGAGCACGAGGGGATGCAGGACAAACGGTCCCAGGTCGAACTGGCCTCCAGGAAGCGCCATCCCGATTCGACCGTATGCTGAAAGTGCCCCTAAAAGCGCCACGATCGCCAAGCTGGTGGGGATCGGCGTGCCTTCAAAATATGCAACCTTCCCCGTCTCGTCGGAGAGCGATGACGCCGTCGCGTTGTACCGCGCCAAACGGCTGATTCCGCACGCCACGAAATACACGAGACCCACGGCATCCCACCCGCCACGCATCCCCAAACCAAACGCGAGCACCGCGGGAGCTACGCCGAAGGAAACGAGGTCCGCGAGCGAATCGAGTTCTTGACCGAGCATCGACACTTCGCTTCGCGCACGCGCCACTCGACCGTCGAGGAAGTCGCACACGAGCGCCACGGGAAGCAGACCAAACGCAGCCCGGAGAAAGACCGCATCGTTCGTCGCGACGAACTGCATGGTCGCGAGCACCGAGCCCATGCCGGCAAAGCCGTTGCCAAGAGTCAAGAAATCGGCAACTTGAAAGTCTCGAATCATCGAGAAGCGCCGCGGACGCGGTCTTTTTGTCTTCTTGTTCTTCATCACGAATCCCTCGAGGCCAACCCAGCATACGCCTTCTACGACTTCTCCGCGCCCCTTGAAGATCTTCGGGACGACGAACGCGCCCTTCCGCGTTACACCTGCCGCCATGCTCCTTT
>CAZETM010000248.1:0-11655 GCA_964514885.1 uncultured Polyangium sp.
ATCATTCTGCGCGACTTCCAGCATAGGGAAATCACAAAAAGATTGAACGATGTGCGAAACGAGTTGCTGACGACATACAAGGTCACACAGCTAGACAAACCCAAGACATGGGAATTGTACAAACAAGCCTACAAAGACCATCCGCTTTGGCTCGAGGCCATCGAGCACCATTTTCAATGATCACGTTTCCTCACCAAGACGGGCGAAGGCGATGAAAACCAAAGTCCTCATATCTTTCGAAGCAGGCCATACTCCCGGTATGGCCGAAGCGGTTCTGCGTGGCGCGGGCTGTGGGCCGGACGTCGCCAAGGTCAGCTCCAGCGTTTTGATTGCCAGTGGAATCCACAATAAGACATATCCCGAAGAATCCGCGGAGATCAAGCTCTTCGAGGGCGACGAGCGCATCGCCAAAGTGCTCGCATTGCTGAATGAATACGGTGAACAAGCCGATGTCACCACCTACAGGATCTATTCGGAGAAAGATCGCCAAGATGCGCGGCTATTGTGGATGTCGCCCGGCGAAACCCACGGCATCGCTCGGGCCTCCGAGTTGGGCACGAAATACGACATGACGAACGCTTGTCCCCATTGCGGCACGGGCGCCAAACAAACCTGGTTCCTGCGCGTGCGGCGTAACGACCTGCGATTGATTCGCAATCATCGCGCCATCATGTCGTACGACCACAACATCCTCGTCGATGAGTACATCCGCCAAAAGTTGATCGACGCTGGCATCACCGGCATCTCCTTCGCCGAGGTACATGCTCGTGAAGATCGCACGGAATGGAAGGCCATCGAACGAAATCAACTCCTCATCGAGCACACCATGCCCCCGATACGCGCCGAATTCCCCGCCGACGACGAAAAGGCTCTTTGCACCGTTTGTCGGCGCGGAGGTCGATGGACAATGCCAGATGAGCCTTATTGCGAAGAAGACCTCGTGGGCATGAAAGACTTCAACCTCACCTGGGAATGGTTTGATGCGTATTATTTCAACGGCAATCCGCGTGAGTCGATGTTCTCGCATCCCTACGTGCTCGTCACTCCGAAAGTGATGAACATCTTTCGTGAAATGAAAGTGAAATCATTCAAATGGACGCCCGTGGGCCTGGAGAAATAGAAGCCAAGCCGTAACGCGCGAACCGTGAAGAAACATGAAAACCAAAGTCCTCATACGCACTCACCGGCGATGCCGTTGCGAAGAGAGGTAGCCATGCAAGTGGGGTTCTAACCTCGTCTGGCAAACATGTCACGATTCCTTCGTCTGGAGAGCCGTGACATCCCTCAGCACAGCGAGGAGCAAACTGTTTGAGCGCTACGGCTTCGCGCTCGTGCTCAACTCTCCTCGCTCGCCATCACAGCCTCCACGATGGGCGCGAGGCGCTCGATGCGCTGAGCAAGCTCGTCGGCGGAAAGCCACCAGTAGTAGAGGGGAGCGCGCTTTGCAACACGTTTGCGAAAGGTCTCCGGCGTGTCCCATTGATCTGCCATGACACGCAGCAGTATCAACTCTGCTTCGGCTGCTGGATTTTCCAGTTGGGCGAGTTGGGCCGCCGCTTTTGATGAAATGGCGCCTACCCGGGAAAATTGCTCGACATGTCGCTGAAAGTGGGTCGGGTCTGCCTCCCCGAGTAGCCAGTCGAATGGACTCTGCCAGCCGTGAAGAATGTTCTCGGGCAGCCTTGCTACGTCAGACAGCGACAAGCCCTCCAACTCGTCCTTTGCAAACCCGAGTCGGTAGCCAAGTGCCGACAGCGTGTTGAGCCGTCGCATCATGTCAGCGGGTGGTATCGAGAGTGTTCTGCTTGCTCTTAGCGCGTGCCGTAACGAGATGGTCGAAGGAATCCATCGCGAATCACCGCCCAAATTTCTCGAAAGCAATTTCCAGTCGATATCGTCAAGACGCGCTTTGTCGAGCGCATCCTTGCTTGGTACCACCTCTACACCCAATGGCGCATACCGTTCCAGACGCTCGACGATATCCTTTGGCGCTACCCCTTTATCCCGTGCCAATTGTAGAATGGGGGCGGCGAGTATTTGCAACGTGCTTCCAGCAAACACGTTCTCCGCCAAAAATTTGCGGTCATTTTCATCGACGTTTACTGCGGTGGCCGCGTGCTCAACGCTGTCCGAAACCGTAATGCCCATGGGGGCAAGGCGTTTCAGCGCGAACACGACATCTGCCGGCTGAAGTTTGGTTTCGAGGGCAATCTCGAGAATATCGATCCTGGAGACCTCCCCTTTGAGACGGGCAACGTGGGGTGCGCATAGGACGCGCATCAAGGGGGATGCTGCGTTCTTGATGTCCTCGCCCTCGAGCACCAGCTTCAAGATCTTGATGTCGAATGGTATCTCAATACCTACGGGGGACAACTGCTCGACCATTTCCGCTACGCGATCGAAAGTCCAGTCGAACTTTCGCATGGCTTCCGCGATGTGCCCTATCGACAAGGAAGAAACGAAGTAGGGCGAGCCGTCCAGCTTGTCGGACAGCAGCATCCGATGCTCTGTGTTGAAGTCAATCTCGGCAAGTCGCTTACGTTGCTCCCCATTGATGTCAAGGTCGAGACCGCACCGGGTGAAGGCATCCGCCCGGTCGAGGACTTGACGAACTGGCTCACCTTGGCTTACCGAAATCGAGAGGATATCCAGAGCTCCGATTCTATCGCCGTCCAAGGCTGCGTCAATGAAGGGCTCGTCTCCCGGCTCGAGACGTGGAGATACATCACGCCAATTGGCTGGAACAGGCTTGGAAACCGGAGTCTGACAAACAATCCCACACCGCTCCAGCGTTTCTATGCGCAAAGCTTCAAGAAGGTGAAGGGGGGACGGGCCGTGATGTGGGTTGACCACATTTTCATCCCATTTGCAACAACCAGCTTCACGCAGGCGTAGTGCGCTTTCGCCATGCGCACTTGGGTCCTTCAGAGGCAGACGGGCATCCTTTGCTTCGAGCGCAGAAAAAAGATTCCGCGCACAGCGGACAGACGTGTCCTCCAGTCGCCACAGAAATTCCACGGTGAGCCGACGCCAACCAACCAGTTCTTCCCAGCTCTTTTCCAGAACCGGAGTGACCCAGGATGCATCCCACGACTGGATCTTTCTGCGGTCCACGGAGAGCTTTGGCCTTCGCGAACCGCACAAGTTTACCAGCACCAGGTCGTGCTCATCTTCTACACGCAATCCGTCGACAAGCACTGGATTCTTTCGATGATCGAATCGATTCAGATCAGGATTCCTCCACCACACGTCTGGATCCGTCGTGGCTACGCAGTCTTCGGCCAGTTTGCCATTCGGTGCGAGCTTTCCAGCGGGATAATGCAACGCTGGTTTGCCCTCTTCTTCCACAACCGTATCGAATTCTGCTATCCACAACCAGTCGGTGAGTGTGTTTCGGCAAGAGATCGCTTTCTCAATGCGTTCGTCCTTCGGCACATACGTCGTTTTTGCCAGGTACAACCGAACCTTCGTCCCGCCGCCCGGCATGCACTCCTTGGCCCCGTCCTCCAAGCGGAACAGCCCGCTCGCGCTTGAGATGCTCACGATCAACGCATTATTGTCGGGCGTCCCATCGCGATTGTATCGGCGCGTTTCTACCCGCACCTCATCGGCAAGCATGAAATAGCTGAGCACGCCGATACCAAATTGGCTATTGGGGACGAAGTCGATTTTGGAATTCTTCAACCGTCCCCACGCAGCACGCTCTTCAATGAAGTCGTCCATGTCGTGAAATCGTCGCCCTGCGACGGAGAAGACGCGTTCCACGAGGTGCGCCGTCATCCCCACGCCATTGTCTTCGCATTCAATGAATGGCCGTCCCCGGTCATCAAATCCTTGTCGAAATACGATGCTGCCTTCATAAGGCTGCTCGTCAGAGTCGTCCCGTTCTAGGAGGTACATTTGCCGCGATCTACGATATCGGCAGGCATCGAGCGCATTTTGATACAACTCTCGAATGGCTACCGTGGGGTCGCCGTAAAGCTGTTCGCCGGTGAGCAGTTCGCGCACCTGCGTGTGTTCGAGTTGAAATCGCACGTGCGGTAGCCGATAGGTCCGCCGCCCATCGGCTTCTTTAGCGGCTGTTACTCGGTCCGCCACGAGTCGCACGGGCAAGTTGCGAAGGGCACTGAGAAACGGTTCGCCATGTGCATCCCGCGTGTCTCGAATACGCTCGATTGCTTGATCCGCCTGGGAAACCAGTTCTCGGAGCACAAAGTCGATGACCGGATGTCCGCATTCGTGGGTGAGCACGTATCGCTTGTCGTTTTCCGCCCAAACAGCACGTTGCAGAGCTTCGCGTACATGTCCTGGCGTGAACGCTTTGTCCCGCCCTACGTGATCGACCGCCACCTCGTCCACCATTCGCGGATCGAGCGCCATGCAACCCGCAGCGCTCAACAAATACCCCAAGGGAGCTGGCCTTATGCGGATGTCACCTTGCTCCAAGTTGCCTTGGCTCTCGATTCCGCCCTCGGATGCCAGCAAATCGGGATTCGCACCAACGCACCGTGCGAGAGCGAACAGCAACGCTACGTTCATGCCACGAACCGCAACCGATGCCTGTATCATGGCTTCGAGCGCGTCCACAATCGTGTTGGTCGGCACACCTGGTTTCCTTCGCCAAAGATCCGGGCTCCGCTGCAACGCCCGAGCAACCAACCACAGGCAAACCGCGCGCTGCTCCTCTCCTTCGAGCCGTTCCGCCAGGCGCACCAGATCAGGCCGCGCCCGATGAATCTGCTCCAAGGTGTTTCGGGGCTCCTGAGCCCTTCCCTGACTCGCCAAATCGAACGGATTCGCCTTCGCCATCCACCCCTTGCCGGCGGCATAAATACCCTCGCGCAAGAACGGGCTGATGACGAGCAGCAACGTTTCCTCTGCACCGAGCCCTTCCGACGGCGCGATCGTTGCGAGATGCGTGAGTACCCTGCGCGGGAAGTCTTCGTCGTACCAGGGGTCATCAGGCAATGCTTTTTGCGCCTCGGCGACGCATGCTGCACACGCCTCGGCGACTTTGCGGGCTGACGCTTGAAGCGTTTCCAGGCGCTCCGGTGTTGCCCCACGAGCCTTCAACCACAAAGTCGCCTCTGCCGCAGCGTCCGGCCAACGTTTCGCAGCAGTTGGAGCTACCGCGGGCACTGCTGGCACTGGCAGCACGGTTGGTGCACCGTTGCCACGAGCCGACTTGATGGGATCGGCTGCGGTGGCGATGAGATCGTCCTTCAGTGCGTAGCTCGTATCGACCGTAAGGTGCCACTCGCCATCTTGTCGACGCACACCTTGTCGATGCCATACCTCATAGCTGAACCCATTTGCATCGAACGTAATGCGTCCGATCGAGTAGCCGTATCTCCGATCGAGCTGCGTGCCTTTCTCATCCTTGCAATGCTCAATGCCGAAAAGCGACGTGGCTTGCCAGATGCGCCGTGGCGTGCCAGCACCATAGCGCGTCTCTTCATTGCGCGAATCGTGAAGATGTCCGCAGAGATGAGCGAAGAAGCTCGGCGCTAGCGTCTCATTATACTTTGCCTTCGTTGCAGGCAGAAAACAGGCTGGAGGATGATGCGTGAGCAGAAAGTTGACTGCGTTTTGGTCCGCCCATGTAGGCAAATCGCCGCCGCATGCTGTGTGCAACTGACGGATGTCCGTCGCCACATGCTTTATGTCGTCGGAAACATCGAGAAAAGCGGCATTCAATCCAACGAATCCAATCCGCTGTCCGTCCTTATGCAACACATAGGAGAAATCCCCAGGCAAAAGGCCAGCGCAATAGTTGCCTGAGAGGTTGCCGCGAGTACGCTCCCACCAGACGTCGTACTCTGCTAACCATTTTCGTACGGTGTCAATCAGTTCGGGATCCGATTTATTGGGCCTCGCATCCCAAAGTGGCTCAAGGCCATCGCCTTCCTGAAGCCCGCGGGCAAGCCTGCTGTTCATCGTTGTTCGCTTCAGGTCGTGATTGCCCGGAACCGCGAGCACTTCAGGTTTCTTCGATTGCCCAAGCGCCTCGATGATTAGAGCCAACACGTGATCTACATCGTCGTACTGCGCCTTCTCTCCACTGAACGCTAGATCCCCGGTGAAAATGATGGCATCGATTGGGCCGAGCTTCTCACCAACGCGTTTGATGTCATCGATCAAGGCTTTTTTGGCAGAGGCCCAATACCCGTGGTCCTTCATGCCACAGTGCAAATCCGAAATGTGCAACCACGTCAGCGTCGTCATGCGGTCCTCTGTCGAGGGCGGATGCTAGTCCGGGTAGTCCTGGAAAGGAAGTAAGCGAATACATTTTGTTGCGATCTTCGCGGTTTGAGCCGCTGAACAACTGCGATCGCGGTCCAAGTCACCACTCGGCATCGACGAGAGCCCCCAACAGCGCCACCTGGCATCGACGTGAGCTTCCAAGGTCGCCACTCGGCATCGACGCAAGCCCCCAACGTCGCCACCTGGCATCGACGAGAGCGCCCAAGTCGCCACTCGGCATCGACGCAAGCCCCCAAGTCGCCACTCGCCATCGACGAGAGCACCCAACGTCGCCACTCGCCATCGACCAGAGCGCCCAACGTCGCCACTCCGCATCGACGCAAATCCACGTGGGACGACCGGCTTACTCTTGTTTGCACCTTTCGCCCGTATTACCTGCGCGTACGCTTCCTCGTATCGACGTCGCCGCAAGCTCAATGTGGTAGATCAACCACTCGGCATCGACAGGATTCGCCGGAGCACTCCCCGCAGAGCTCGCTGATCCTCGGTCGCTGGAGCAAGCGGAATCGCGCCGACGCCAGAAATCGGCGACGTCCAATCATCCATGCCGGATGCAGTCACGCCGCTCGTTGCATAAAAACGAAAGTTTTGACCAGGATATAAGACCCACGCAGACTCGGCCTTCACAATGGCATCCCGATACGCATGCATCTTGTAAAGATCTTCGTCCTTCCAAATGCCTTCTCGGTGCGTGTCGGTTTGCTCTACGTCGGTCCATTTCAGCTTGAATTTCGCGTCGAACAAGTGCACTTGCCCATTGGGCAATTCGAGCGTGATGTCGGGAAAGAGGCGGACTGAATACGAGCGCCGAGCCATCTTTGGATCGAAACACGCATTGTAGACAATCGATTCGCCATTCGGCCAGGTGGCGGAAAAACCTCGGCGAACATCGACTTGAAATGCCGACACTTCGTGCACGTCCGCACGCGCGGGAGCCCCCAATAGCTCGGTCATTGCCTCGACGACGGCAAAAAATGTCCAGAGCTCATAGAGTTTTGCAATGTCCCGGGCTTCCAACAAATCACGCACCGCATGCTGAGACAATGGAAGCCGTCTGCTCCCGAGTCGAAGTCGCGAGAAATGGCGGAAAACTTCGCGATAACCGGTTCGACGCTGAAGCACCGTCGATGCCACAGGTACGAACGTCATTCGTCCGACCGACCGCCACAAGGGCGCTCCACACCAGCTTTCAATGACTTTGCGCATTGCTCGGCAATCCGCCGCCAGTCGGCCCGTTGGCCCTCGGGAGCCTTTACCTTGTTCGAGCGTCTTTTCTACTGCCCGCACGACGCTGAGCGCCATATCGAGAAACACCAAGACAAACCGATTCTCAGGCGTATCGAAATCGAGCACGACGCTGCGTTCCACCACCTTGCGCGGCAAATGCCCTTGCAACTGACGCGTTAGCGGGACATGCGCCATCGCTGCATTCGCCAGAAATACGCCGCCCGCGAGCATTTCCGGAACGGATCCCATTTCTGCGCCGCAAGCCATTTCGAGCGCGACCGAACGCGACGTCTTCTCGAATTGACGATGTGGCTCATGAAGAATCGCCGCCAATGCAGGCGCGAGACGCTCTTCCCTCGGAGCACGCGTCGAGAGAATGTATCGCAAATAGACGAATGCGTGATAAAGCACGTCGTCGCGTACCGCAAGGCTCCGGTCATATGGCAGCGGCGACGGAGCCCCCTCAGCAAATGGTAATGCGGATGCAACCCGCACGATATCCGAGAGCATACGGTCGAATTGCTCTTCGCCCCATTTCCCCGAACGCACTTCCAGCGTCGTCACGCCCGGCAATGAGAATACCCCCACGGCATTGCCGAAACGAACGCGTAGAACGCTCGATCCTAGACGAGCGGAAAAACCTTCCAGCGCCCGTTCGACGGCATCGAGTATCTCGGAAGGTCCCTCGAAAATCCATTCCGGCTCGGCATCGAGCTGAACGATGCTTGGCCTGTCTGCCAGCAGGTTTACATCACCTCGACGCGTGCTTCGCAATGAAAGAAACGGCTCCATGGGCAGCTCATTCAATGAAGGACGTGAATCCCTGCCGTTCGAGCCTACGCCGCATTCGCCACAACTTCGCCGCCGAGCGCGGAAGACGAATTGTGGCATTCGTTTCCTTGTCGATTGCGGTTAGAATCCCGCCGCGCGGTATCCAATGCATCAGAGCCGGCGTGGCGGCGTCCTTGGACCCAGTAATCGTAAATGCATGAAGTCGGCCCGCAAGGTCCTCGAGATCCTGCTGCGTGCCGTGCAATTTGGGGAGAACCTTCGAGAGCACCGCGAGATCGAGGGCCGTCCAGAGCACGCCCGTGTGTCCGGGCGCCTGCTGGCTGGCGAGCAGCACAAACCGTGCAATCTCATTGGCCACGCGAAAGCCGAAATGACGATTGTCCTGCGTAAGAATGTCGTGCAGCTCGACCACCGCATTGCGCAATGCACCGTCCTCTTCGTCGCCCAGCACATCCCAATCCTTGGTGCTTGGCTTGTTGTGTTTCGAGAGGCTATCGAAACCCGGCAATCGAAGCGCCGTCTGCGCGCGAGCGCGAGTCCCATAACCCAGCAAATCTACCTCGTTGAGCTCAATGACGAAAGCCCGATCCAGCACCTTGGGACTGAACATGTGGGTTGTTTCGTCAATGTTCACGGTGCCTGTGAAAAATAGATTCGACGGGACGAAAAGTGAACGTGGTACGAGCGGACTTTCGTCGTCGTCCGCCGCATCGAGCGCACCTGTTTCAATGGCGGGCTCGTCGTGCAAAATGAGCTTCTCACCGGATTCGAGCGCCGAGAGAAAGTCGGAAAAGTAATGTTCGACGCGAGCGAGGTTCATTTCGTCGAGAATGACGAAGAATGGCTGCGCCTGGCGGCCTTCACGCTCCGCACGCTCTTGTTCATCCGCGGCGCGCAAAAGAAGCCGCAGGAAAGGCGTCGTGGAGTAACGGCGCGTGATTGCATTGTAATAACCCAACAGGCCGCGACTATCGGTCCAATCAGGACGCACTGCGACGACCGCACGGTTCTCAATCGTTTCGGTTCGCGTCTTCTTTTCTGACGCGATGATTTCCAGGCAATGATTCCCCTTCCCTTCTTCACCATTCAAGCGAAGATAGAATTCGTCCCCCACATCGAAATGCTCCTCGAACCACACCGCGAATTCACTGCGCAAGAATAGCATGAGCATGTTCCGACTTCGCGCAGGATCTCGATGACACGCGAGCGCAATTTCGCGACCGTCTCCATAGGCGACTCGCACCGTTCGTCTATCCGAACCTTCTGCACGGCCAGGAAAGAGTTGTGCGGCCAGCACCGCAGGAACCATCAACCTACGCTGTTCGAGCATATATGGGGACACGCGCATCCGGACAGCATCGTCTGGCATTTCCGCAGGTTGCTGGCTCGTGACGGTGGCCTGAAAATGCTTTGCGACCTCGAGCGCAAGCTGCGTTTTTCCCGTTCCACTGATTCCCGTAAGAATGACGAATCGTTTCGTCTGCAAAGCCAACAAGTAATGGCTGACTAGTTCTTCGGAGTAATACAATTTCGCTCGCTCGATGCTCGCCATGAGTGCATCGAACGCCGCGATTGACGGTGTTTCCTCCACTGGCCGGGGGGCCGCGTTTTGCACTGGCATCGCATCCTCGATCATCGTGGCGAGCGCGAGCCCTTGCTCGGGTGACAATCGAAAATTGGTTCCTTGCGGCGTGCGCACGATTGCGCAGTTTGCGAGGGCCGGATGAGCTTTGAAACGTGCGCGGCCAACGGGCGGCTGCACGAGTTTGTCTATCCGAATGCGGACCCGGAGGGTATCGTCGTCGATGCTCAATGAATCGTCACGAACGAAGGGAGCCTCTGCGGGATCGAAGGGTATTCTTTCCGGTTTCGTCAATACGGTTCCGCGCGCAAGCACACCGCCGTCGCGCCCCGATTCCCAAAGATACACTGAATCGCCAGGACGAACCTCTTTCGAATATTGTTTGACCATCCAGTACAATGCGGGCAGCTTCTTTACGGCATTGCGCAAATCATATTTTTCTGGGTTTCCTTGAAAGATCCACGACCGCTGCGTGTGCGTGGGTGTGGCCCATGCCGGCCATTCTTGGTCGCGCGCTTCCCGCAGTACATCGAGTCCCTCCGCGCTGAAGCGCCAAAGATAGCCCTGGTTCGGCTTGCTGTTGGCACCCAGTGGACCATTGGCGATTTCGAGAGCAGCAATGCCCTCGACGACGTCTGCAAGCGGAATCGAGTTTGCAAGGTCGAAGTATTCGATGTCGACTCGTCGCCCTTCCCGGCGTTCCCCTTCGTATTCGAGGGTCGCGTCAGTTGCCGGCCCTTCGACGCGTCCAATCGCCCGAATTTCGCCGGATACGTAATGCACCAGGAGATCTCCTTCACGCAAATTCGACAACAGCTTCCAATGCCCTGGTTGCCTGCCGCCTGCGTCGACTTTCCCCGCGAAAATATACCCTTCCTGGCGCTCCTTACCAAAACTTCGGCCCTGATTGACCCAGAAAACTCGATCGGTTCCGATAACACCGCTCGGCTTGGGCTCTGCAAACACATATTGTGGATCCGGCAGCGCGCGCTTACAAGCGTCACGGAGATATTGGATGACGCCGGGAGAATGAGCGTTAAAGTAGGGCGGTTGCTTGGCAGTACCCGCAGCTCGTTCGAGAAATCGTAGATAAGCCGGCTCGATACGCGCGTGAATGTCGACGAACGTTACGATGGGCACTCGATAGATCAGGATTTCGGGCGCCGAGCTAAATGGGTCGAGCTTCTTTGCATCCCTATCGAGCTGTGCACGGTCATTCTCATCGAGGCTATCGGGGTGCAGTCCAATCCAAATGCCGTCCCGATCAATGCCCCAAACCAGCAACCGCCCGAGATTGACGTGGATCCGCCTCGAATGTCGAAGGGTTACGCTCCACCGCGATGCGCCATGCTGGTGGCATTGCACAATCGTTTCGGCAAAGAAGTTTAGAAAGACGCGACGTGCTTTTTCGTCTGGCACCAACTCATCGATTAATTTGCGGGCATTCGCTGGATCGCGCCGCCATGCTTCCACGGCATCGCGAGGCTCTTCGGATGCGGATTCATCATGGGCGCGCGATGCGAGGACTTCTTCGCGCGTAGGGTCGGAAAACGCTGAAACCGCATGCTCGTCGGAGTTGTTCATGGGAATTGCCGGGCGCGTAAAGATGGCGAGTTGACCACGAATGTTCGGTGGGTGTCAACGGTAAAGAGCCGGGGCTCTGACGCGAAGCCAATCACCACTTCTTTGCTACATTTTTTGTGGCTTCAATTCCTCTGGCTCGAGCTCGGCGTGCTCGCGGAAAATGGGCCACATGACCCCCATATACATTTCGCCCATGGTGGAGCCGA
>CAZETM010000249.1:0-11653 GCA_964514885.1 uncultured Polyangium sp.
ACCTCGTCCGAGACAGCCGGCTTCGTAGGCTCAGGCGCAGGCTCCGCGACAGGCGCAGGCTCCGCGACAGGCGCTTGCTCCGCGACAGGCGCAGGCTCCGTCACCACCTCGAGCACCTCGGGCACTTCGGGTGACGAAACGGGCGACGGACGCGAACGATCGACATGGCGAATCGCCGAGGCGAGCCACGTCGCGCGCAAGAAGAGCGCTCCGTAGACAGATGCTTGGTACACCAAGAATCCGAAGAAGACCTTCGCTCCCGAGTCGACTCCAAGGCGCGAGACGATCGAAAGCGCCGCGTAAATCAGCACGAGACCGAGCGTTGCAGGCAGTGCCCACGCACCGAACACGACAACATGCGAACGCCTCACCGTCGTCCATGCACGACGAACCGAGGCGCGAAATCCAAGGTCGTCACGCACGGAAGCGACACGCGCAAGATCGTGTACGACGCCGATGAGCAGCACGAGCAGCAGCGCAACGAGGGCGAAGACAACCTGCACGCCATCGGACGTGGGTGCATCGAACGCAGGTCGCTTGGATATCGCAACACCGATGCCGATCATGATGCCGGCGACGATCGCTTGCACCAAGGCAAACGCTCCGAAGAGCAGCGCGAACGTGCCGACAGGACGCAGCGCGAATGCACCTAGATCATTCGCTCGAACTCGTCCTTTGGTGCCCAGCGCGCCGATGAGCGCCGCGAGCGGGATGATGCCCGCCAACGATGCAACCACGAGCAACGCAAACGCGCCCATCATGACGGGCTGAAGTGCCGTGCCGGAACGACGCATCGTTTCGATGAAAAGCAAGCCGCCCTCATCGAAGAGGACAGCGTCGCGACGCGGATATCCACCGACAGCCGAACCGAACACAGTGGCGATGGGAAGCGCCACCAAGTGCGCAACGACAAACCGGTAGGCGTACACGACAAACACTACGCCTGGTCGGCGCGATGCAGCCGGTGATTGTTCGAGGCGATCGTCAGCGTGCTGCATGGTGGTCATGGCGAAAGAAGGTGCATAAGGAGCTCAGCGCCAAAGGCGACGCGGGACAAGACTCGCGGCGCGCTCGAACGCGGGCTCGTGCCACGCGCGTTGTCGAGAAGGTTGGAGTCCAAATAAATGCGGTGCTCCGGATCGACGATCGCATTCGCAAGTCGGCTCGCTCCGTCGTACGGGATTTCGAACGTGGTCCCCTTCCCGTCCCAATGCACACGCTTGGTCGTGCCGTCGTCGGAGATCAGATCGATGTCGACAGGAAAGACGAGTGTTCCACGGCGACGAACCATCACGCGCCCTTGATAACGAGTGTCGACGATCGGAGCTGTGCCAGGTTTTTCCGGGTCACCGTAGAGACCTTTCAAAGGTTCGGTTTCGGAAGAAACGATGTCGCCGATGCCGTAGTCAACCCACGCTCGATCGAAGAACGCCGCGCGCATGTTCTCCGCCGCTTCGGGCCCGACTACCTCGCGAAACACCGCAAGCACCTGCTCGGGCGTGGGATGGCCAAACCGATACCGACGCGTGTACACACCAACCGCGCGACGTACGGTTTGCTCGCCGTACACCCGCGCCATCGTGTTCAAGATGGTCGCCGTGCGCCCATAGATGAGCGCGCCGTAGTCACTACCGCTCGCAAATCGCGCAGCCGATTCGGCGACCTCTTCGTTGTGCTGTACCTCGATCGCTGCCGCACGACTTGTCGCCGGTACCGAGATCCCGAGCCCTCCCGGCAGCGTTGCTCCAGACGCACCAGGCCACTGGGTTTCACCCGCCACACCCTCGGCGTAACTGTTGAAGCCTTCGTCGAGGAACGGATACGCGTGTTCGTTTGTCGCGACGAGCCCTTGGAACCACTGATGCCCAAGCTCGTGAATCGTGACGATCTCAACGTCGCGCACGCCCGTCTTGTCCGCGAACCATTCGCCACCCGTGGTGATCAGCGTCGGGTACTCCATGCCGCCCGCTTCTTCTGCACCTCGTGGCGGATGCACGAGCGTGAGCGTGTCATGCGGGTACTTGCCGTACGCGGCGCCAAAGTGCGTCAGTCCAAACCGAGCCGCATCCATCTGCATCTCGGCGACTTTTTCGTAGCCCGGCGGAAACAAACACCGCAGCTCGACGCCACCTTCCGACTTGCCCGTGACTTCGCGGAATTTGTCCCACGCGGTGAACGCAAAGTCGTGGATGTTCTCTTGGACAAACCGACGCTCGATGCGCCCGTTTTGCTTCTTTTCGCTCTGAAGTTTGCCCGTAGCTCCGACGACGTACGCTTCGGGCACGTCGACCGTGACGTCATACGCTCCGAAGTCCGCGTAGAACTCCGAGTAGCGGAAGAACGGAAAGTGCGCCCAGCGGCCGTCTGGTTCGAGTCGCGCAAGCTTCGGGAACCACTGGCCCACCATGTGAAAGGTGTCCTCGTAGCCCGTACGCAACGTGACCTCGGGCAAATCCGACAACCAAGCGACATCCAACGTCAGGGTTTGTCCCGGCTCAATCGGTCGAGGAAGCGGCACGCGAATGTCCGTCTCGTCGTCAGGCTCGTTCGGTGAGTGCTTCTCGGCTGAGTCCCAAAGCTCCTTGTCGAACTCGCGCGCGAAGAGCTTGGAGACCTTGATCCAACCGAAGTCGCTCTTGCGTGCATCGCCTCGGAAGCCGCGCCCGAGGTTGCGCATGTAGATCGTTTTTTCGTTCTTGAACGCGTTCAAGTACAGGTGCAGGTAGATCTCGCTCTGCGGCACGCTGGACGCGTTTTTCCAGACGATGGTGCCTTCGCCACGTACTTGGTGCGTCGTTGGATCGAGCGACGCGCGCATGGTGTAGTTCGCGACGTGCGTCGCCTTCTCGGGCATCGGCACGTCGTCGAAGTTGGGCATCGTCGCTGCAGGTGCGGAAGGCGCATCCGCCGCTGCAGGCACAGCCGCGGAAAGAACGAGCCCCGCGGCAAACGTCATGCCCAACCCGGCCGCCACGGAAGCCAGAGTCGCAAGGGCCGATCGAGGCTTCGATCGGTTCGGTGTTCGGTGTGTCGGTTGATGTTCGTTCATCTACGTCCCGTGGATGTTCCAACGAGCTCGACGAGACCATCGATGATCAAGTCGTGCAGAACGCGGAGCACATCGAGCGTCGGTAGGCCCGATGCAGCAACGATGTCTTCAACGGTGAGAACACCGTCGATCGCATCGACGACGCGCATGTCACGCCCATCGAAACCAACGCGCACAAGCTCGATGGAAACGGGTTTCAGGCGCGGCACGGTCGTCAGATCCCCAATTCGCACCAAGTACTTCTGACGAAGCATTTGCCGCGAACTCTCAGCATATCCAAGCGCGGCAAGGTGAGCGGGGTGCTGCTGAAGAATGGTCTCCGCGATGCGCAATGCGCTTCGATGGTCACCACTTTCGTAACGCTCACGCACCTCGCGAAGTCGCTCGATGATCGACGATTTACTGGACGGCGGCGACCCATCGACGAGCGGAGCCGGCGGATCGACAGCTCGAAAACCCGTCTCGGAAATGCGCCGGCGCTGCGTAGGGTTTCGCCCGGACGAACTCGATGGAGGTGTCGCATCGGGCACTGGACGCATGGTCCTCGTCGGGGTCAACCGCGAGCCCGGCACAGGACGCCAACGGTCTTCAGCAGGCCTGGGCCGCTCTTCTACGACACGCGGTTTGACAGGTTCGTCCGGATAAACATCCTTGGAGGGCGTACGAGTTTTGAAGAACTCGACACCAAGTTCTTCGAAGACCGCTTCGGCCGCGTCGATGGCTCGCGCAGTGACTGACGTTGCAGGAGGGATCTCGGAACGAATGAACGGACGAAAGCCCGGTTCTGTGTCGTCAACGATGTTCGCTGGAGGAAGCGTGTCTGCCGTGTCCGAATACGGGGGCACCGTGAGCAAATCATCTTGCGGCTCGCTCGGTGGCGCTGGCGATGCAGGCACGGGCGACATGGGCACGCGCTGCATATCGGCCAGCTTCGTGCGGACAGTGTCGACATCGCTTCCGGGTGGAGGAATCGAATCGCTAATCGTTGGAACTCGAAGGGGTTTGATGTCGGCCGGTGGCTCGCGATCAGAGTCCGCGACCATCATGTTCTCGACGAGCTGCTCCATCGGCACTGGAGGCGGCATCGTGACGCGGTCGTTCTCCGACCCCGAACGTCGATCGCTTCGGCTGTAGGAAACGAGCATCGACGCTAGCGCTGCATCAGCAGCGAGTTCGATGTTGCGTGAAACGGCAGGAATCCCCGTCGGCGCCGTGGGATCGTTGTCTTCACCGGACAGTGGCTCCGGCGGGTCGGTATCCGCGTCGTCACGCGGTGGTTCAGAAGGCTTTTGAGACATCAAACTCCGCGTGCTCGGCCGAGAAGACGCGCCTCGGCACGCTCATCCCTGCGGTCTGGCAACGACACCTTTGAACATGCGATGTGTTCTCGCAAGCGACTCCATCTGGCCACGGAGCCCGTTGGCATCCTTGCGCGAAATCGCATCCTTGCAACGCTCGATGACGCTACGTGCCTTCCCAATAGCATCACGTCCGAAATCACTGGAAGCAACGACAGCCTCGACCTTGGGAAACATTTTCTCGATGTCTGCGATGAGCTTGGTCGCTTCTTGCCGCAACGTGTCGAGTTCGTCTTCGTTGGGCCTTTCGACGAGATAGTCCTTCGCTGCGTCCATCATCAAGCCGACTTCTTCTTTGGTGAGGCCGCTCGAAGACGTGACCTGAATCGACTGTTGTTGCCCAGTCTCCAGATCCTTCGCACCCACAGAAACAATGCCGTCACCGTCGATGGAGAAGGTGACTTCGATCTCGACCTGACCTCGCGAAGCTCGTCGCAGACCGGTTAGGACAAACTCACCGAGCAAGTCGTTGCCATCGGCTTTCGCGCTCTCGCCTTGCATGACGAGGATCTTCACGGCGGTCTGGTTGTCGCGACTGGTGGTGAAGATCTTCGATCGGCTCGTAGGAACCGTCGTGTTCATCGGAATGAGCTCTTCGAAGTTCTCACCGAAGGTCATGATGCCAAGCGCGTGCGGGGTGACATCGAGCAGGACCATTTGAGTCGATGCATCGACGAGTGCCGCACCTTGTACTGCCGCGCCGAGCGCGACGACTTCGTCCGGATGAACACCTGCACATGGTTCACGGCCGAAGAATTCCGCGACGGCTTGCTGCACGCGAGGCATACGCGTCATGCCGCCGACAAGGATCACGTCCTCGATCTCGTCGACGCCGATCTGCGCATCTTCGAGCGTCTGGCGACAGATCTCCATGCAACGCTCGATGAGATCCGAACACAAAATTTCGAGCGTGTCGCGGGTGAGCGTGCGCTGTAGATGCGTCGCTTCGGTGTGTCCGGTCGAAATGATGAACGGCAGATTGATGTCGGTCTCGCGCACATTGGACAGCTCGCACTTGGCTTTCTCCGCCGCGTCCTTGAGACGTTGCAGAGCCATCCGATCGGTGCGCAGATCGATGTCCATCTGCTTGCGAAATTCTTCGATGAGCCAGTCGATGATGCGCGCGTCGAAGTCTTCACCGCCCAGGAAAGTATCGCCCGCCGTAGCAATGACCTTGAACACGCCGCCCGCACCGATCTCGAGCAACGAGATGTCGAACGTGCCTCCACCGAGATCGAAGACCGCGATCGTCTTCTCCACCTGACGCTCGTAGCCGTACGCCAAAGCAGCAGCCGTGGGCTCGTTGACGATGCGGATGACATCGAGTCCCGCGATCTGGCCTGCGTCCTTCGTGGCCTGACGTTGACCATCGTTGAAGTACGCAGGGACCGTGATGACCGCCTTGGTCACCGGCTCGCCGATGTACTCCTCTGCAAAGGCCTTCATCTCTTGCAGGATCATCGCGCTGACTTCAGGGACGGAATATGTTTTGTCCCGCAACTGAATGCGCACATCGCCATGCGGCCCCTCGACGATGCGATACGAGGCCGAGAGCATCGCGTTCTTGACTTGCTGCGACGAGAACTTGCGACCGATGAGACGTTTGGCTGCGTAAACGGTGTTCTCGGCGTTGGTGATCGCCTGCCGTTTTGCGATGTTTCCGACGAGCCGTTTTCCGGCTTCGGTGATCGCAACCATCGATGGCGTGGTCTTGTAACCACCACGGTTGGAGATGACCGTGGGGACACCATCTTCGACGATGGCGACACACGAGTTGGTGGTGCCGAGATCGATACCGATGACGCGCTCCATCGCTTCAATATGCTCCGTGGCGGGGGGTGCGAATCCGGGCGACAAAAAATTGGCGAGCGCGATGATACGCTACGGTTCGCTGCTGTCTGTTTTCTTGAGCTGACTACGAAGCTGCGCGATCGCGTCACGCAGCCTAACATCGTTCGGGGCCAGCTCGGTGAGGCGGTCGATCTCCGCTCGTGCACTCGTTTCGAGTCCCGCGGCGATGTAGGCCCGCACCAAGGTGATGCGGTAATCCGTCGACTGAGGCGCAAGCTTGACGGCGCGACGTGCATAGTCGACGGCCCGGCGCGCATTCTGGCCGGTTTTGAGCGTCGCGAACGCTACGCGCTCGTGCAGGCGAGCATCGTCCTGCTTGGTCCGGCATCCAGCGGCATAACTCGACGCCGCTTCAACCCAGTGCCCTTCACTGGCCTCGTATTCGGCCTGCCTCAAAAACCCTTCCGACAACTCGTTCGACGCCGAGCGCTGAATCTCGGCCGCTTTGCGCACGAGCGCCTCGTCGTCCGGGGCCAGCGCAGCCGCAAGCCGATACGCATTCGCCGCGGCCGCAACATCTCGCCGCTCGAGAGCTACTTTGGCCGCCAACAAATATCGTTCGAGCTGCAACTTTCGCGGATCGGGCCGTGCCGTGTCGATCCGCCGCGACGGATCCTGTGCAGCGCCCGCGCCCGACGTACCGAACAAACCAAAGGTTTGCCCTTCCATACCCGGACGACGCATCGAGCCCGGAGCCACTTTCGACGCCATCTGACGACGACGAACACTCTCCGGGCCCGAAGCATCCGCATCGCCGACATTTCGCCCCCGCGCTGTCGGCGGAGGGCTCGACGGATCCTCGTCCGCTGCAGCAACGACCGCGGGAATGTCCGCCGGATCGTGCTCGAGCAGCGCAGCCATCGTCCGGTTACGCCGCAGTTGTTCGAGGTACGAATCGTACTCGGCACGCCGTTGCTTTGACGTCAAAACATCGTGCGCCAGCGTGAACCGCGCAAAGACCGCTTCGATCTTCGCCTTGTAAGGTCCGAGCCGCTTTCGAAAATATTTGTCGGGGTGATACTCGGGAGCGATCGCGTAATACGCGCTCTTGACGCGCTTCTTGTCCGCATCGGTTGGAAGCTGCAGCAGCTCGTAATGCGTACGCACTTCGAGCGTGTCGAACAGCTCCAAGATCTTTCGCTTCTTGTCGTGATCGAGATCCGTCTGATCGTCGATCTCGACCGACACGAGCCGCGACGGTTCGAGCGAAAGTTCAGCACCGCGCCTCGTCGCCGGAGGTGCCTCGATCGACACCTCCGCCGGAGCAGCCGGACGCCGCTCGACCACGTTCTCCAACGGACGACGGTCGCCGGGAATGTCGAAACTTCGCCGCGTCGGCGGCGGTGGTTGATCACTGCCCGGATCGTAACGACGCGATGGCGGCGGCTGATCACTGCCCGGATCATATCGGCGTGATGGCGACGGAACACTGACACTAATGGGACCACTGACGCTGATCGGACCACTCAACGGCGCATCAACGTATGCACGACTCGCAGGCATCTCCGTGCCACGCGTGGACGTGATCCCACCGGTGCCCGTCGCAAGTGCCGAGCCACGACGAGACATCGGCCGAAGCTCACCAAAGTCGACCGCTCCAAGCACCTGAAGACGCTCGAGCGCGCTCGAAACCTCTGACGACGAAAGCCCCGTGATGAGCGACAATTCGCGCTCACTAACCACCCCGTCGATACGCGACAGCAGGTAGCCCTCTTCAGTCTTGAGCGGGAGAGACTTGATGTCACACCCCGGCACCAACCTCGGAACACGCATCATGGGGAAACCGAAATCGCGAGCAGCGCGGGAACGAGCAGTCTAGCGATGTTCACAGCCTGTCTGCAATTGGCCTGAGTCGGTACACGTTTGTGTCCCCAACCAAAGCGGCACCGCAGATGATGGGCGTGTTCGAACATTAGCGCGGCCCAGCATTTCCAAGCGCGTTGAGAATGACCTGTTCCTGAATGCGAACAGCCTCGTCGAAAGCATCGATGGCAGCCTTGCGCGCCTGCTTGGCTCGTTCGACTTCACCCTTTTCATCAAGGGATTTGGCTCGCCGCTCTTCAACCAAACCCCGCACCTCGAACAGATGTCCACGGAAGTACGTGACGTCGGTGGCGAAACCAAGACCCGCTTGAACGTTGTCGAGAGCCGCATCGAACTCGCCTCGACCACTTTGCAAATCCGCCAAGCGCGCGTGTGTGTCTGCAAGAACCTCGCCCGCTTCAGGGAACGTCTTGTCGCCTCCTGGCCTTGATCCACGCGTGAGTGACTCGAGCGAAGCGACAGCGAGCGTTACATCCCCCGAAGCCTCCGCTGCATCGGCCTTGTGATGCGCGGCTCGCGCTTTCGACAGAAACGCCATCAGCACCGGATCGACAACAGCGACAGCCGCCGGCTCACACAATGCAGGTTGTTGCGCACGATCGCGCTCGGAACGAGCACAACCGTAAAACGCCGATCCTACGAGCACGAAGCTCGTCGCGAGCGCAAACACGTGCACGACGCGGCGGTTCACCGAACACCCCACATCGCGAAACGGTTGTTCCGCAGCTCCACCGCACGCGCCGTCGTGATGCGATCGACACGCGCCGATTCGCCTCCTGCGCGAGGAAACGGCGTCGCCGCATCAAACAAGTCCGCAGCCGATCGCGACCGCTGAAGCGACGATGCAACAACCACAGGTTTGTCCGGGCCAGCGCGAAAGTAGAGCGCAAATCCCGCAGCCATCGCGGTGACTCCCAAGACCGCAGCCGTAACGATCGGCAGCACTCGTCGGCCCGTGGCTCGTTCGGACGAACGCTTGAGCGCACGTACAATCAACAGCTCGTTACGCAGCGGATCAATGCTCCGCGGACGATAAGCCGATTCGAGCGCATCGAAGACCTCCACCAAAGGCTCGTCGCGATCGTCGCTGCGCGGATGCATCGTTGCTTCACGCAAACGCTCTGCACTGGATCGCTCTGCCGACGAAGCAGGCGCATCCACCACGCCGAGCCCAAGCGCGCGATCGATGAGCGCATCGTGAAAGGTCGCATCGAGATCCGCAGGAACGTAGGCTGCACGCAGCGCAGAAACGAGCGGGTCATCGCCTCGTTCGAGAAGCGCACGAAGCTCTTCCGCTTGCGCGATCTCGCGTGCCGACAGCGGCTCGTCATCGGACAAACTTCGATCGTCTCGATCGGCAAGATCGACGACAGGAGGGACGAGCCTCAATTTGCGATCGCTGCTCATCGCGATGCCTCCTTCGCGAACGTCTCGTCAACGGTGCGTGGCGTCTGAAGCGCTTTTTTGAGCGCCGCCAAGGCTCGATGAAGCACGACATCGAACGTGGAAACGGAAACGCCGAGAGCTGCGGCGACTTCATCGCGCGATTGTTCTTCGAGCACTCGTTGCCGAATGGCCTGCGCGTACCGCGGGTTGATGGACGAGAGGGCCGCATCGACTCGAGCACGAGCCTCGGCAAGATCTCGTTTTGCACACAGCTCGACTTCGCCACTGGCGGCAGGATCGCGTTCGGAATCGTCGATCTCTCGTTCGAGATCGGCGGGATCGAAAAGCAGTTCGCGTTTTCGAGCGCGCAGGATGTCGAGCGCGATACGCAGAGCGACGACGCGTAGCCACGGATAAACACCCGCGTTTTGCCACTGAAACTGATGAAATCGCTCCACCACGCGCGCGTACGTCTCGGCCAACGCGTCCTGTGCGAGCGCGTCGCGACCTAGACGAGGCAAGAGCACCGAGCGGTAGAGAATCGGACCGTAACGACGCAAGATTTGTCCGAGCGCAGTCCGATCTCCAGACTGCGCACGCAGGCAAAGCTCGCGCTCTGCATCGAGATCCGTTCGCGCCGCGATCACGGGCGCCACCATACTCGGATGCGGTCGTGGCCGCACGATTGGTGCATGCGAGACGTTTGGCGTGGGCACACGCGCCGGTGCGGGATCAAATCCAACGGCGCTGAGAAGAAGCGCCATGGGGTCGAAACCTGGCGACAGGGACGGATGAAGTGCACCGGCGGCTGTGGTCTGCACGCTCCAACAACGGCCTGCACCGCTCGACCTTACGGCCAATCACCATCAGATTGGGGACACCTCGGTGCCGAGTCCTCTGGTGGCCGCTCCGAGTTTCACCGAAAGCCGGGAAAACATGTCGAGTAGCGAAGCGCAAACGCCAAGCCGCAAAGCCACGAGCTGCCCCAAATGCAAAGCGCTCAACGGCGCTGGATTTGATCAGTGTGTCCGTTGCGGCCACGCGCTTTCCAACACGGCCCAGGCGCTGAACAGCTTCGGAGCTCGAGTCGACGGCGAATCGATGCTGGCCTCGAAGCTCATCATCTCCATCACGGTCTTCGTGTTCGCGACGCAGGTCTGGATCGGTCAGCTCCGGAGCGGCCAAGGTGCCCTCGAAGCGTTGCTTCGTCCCACCGCGGTCGATGCCGTTCGTTTTGGTGCGTTGCATTCGTTGGTGTTGGTTTCCGAGCCTTGGCGACTCGTCTCGGCAATCTTCGTGCACTTCGGCACGATTCATTTGCTGGGAAACATGTTTTTTCTCTCGTGGCTCGGCCGAATCGCGGAACCGGCCGTGGGATCGGCGCGCTTCACTGTCGCGTACGTCGTGACGGGAGTCGCCGGTTTCGTCGTTTCGACGGCGTACGCGGTGCTTGTCGAAGGTGGAGGCGGTTTGACGGCTGGGGCGAGCGGTGCCGTGTTTGGGATCACGGGCATGGTGCTCGGAATGTTGTATCGCCAGAAAAACCCTCAGTGGAAAGGGTTTGCGGTGCAGGCGGTCGTCTACAACTTGCTGATCGGCTTCGCGATCAACCAGGCGCAGGTGGGGATCATGATCAACAACCTCGCGCACCTTGGAGGGCTCGTCGTGGGCATCGTGTTTGGCTTCGCGTTTGCGAAAACGTCCGTCACGAGTCGCCGGGCATTACGTGCCGAACCGTGGGTGAACTTGAGCGCGCTGGTGGGATTGCTGATATGCGTCGCGTCACTCGTGCTGGCGCAGTTGTCGCCCGTGTGGCGGCAGATCGAGATGGTCCGAGGGGCTGGCTAGACGAGGACGAGGCGAGGTTTTGCCCTCACCTCCACTTTTTCTTGATCGCGGTTGATTGCAAATGCATTGCTGACCGTCTACCGCCGACCATCGATTTTGCTGCTTCAGAGGAGATCTTTCATGTCGCACGTGGCCAAACTCGGAATCATCGCTTCGGCTCTGCTTCTCGGTGCCTGTACCTTCCAGATGCAAGCTGGAGCCGGCGCAAACGGCGGAGCCCGTAACCAACGTCGCGCCGCACAACCTGCGCGTCGCACGACGACGCAAGCCAACACGCCTCCCCCCGCAGCGACGACGGCCCGACCCCCGACGACACCTGCACCCACATTGACTACAA
>CAZETM010000250.1:0-6415 GCA_964514885.1 uncultured Polyangium sp.
GTGCTCCAAGCTCTCGACGGACAGCCCGATCCCGACGGCGCAGATTGCGTCGCCTGCGGGCGCTGCTGTCATCACGGCCCTCAGACGGTTTTGCTCCATGAATCCGACGAGGAACGTTTGGGGCTCGACCTTTTGCACCGACTCACTGTCCTGATGGATCGGCCGCCGTTTTTCCGGTTTGTCAAGAACGACGGCCACCATTGCGGAGCATTGGATGTTTCGGTCCCTGGCCATTATCCATGCTCCGTTTACGCCGTGCGCCCGGACGGCTGTCGCGAAGTCGAGCCCGGCTCTCCGTGTTGTTTGGAAGCCCGACGCCTCGGCCATCTTGGCAAAAGCGTCGAGTTCAAACGAATAACCGACAGATAGCGTTTATCGTTCCCCGGCAAACTCGATCACGCCGCGGGTATTTCCAAGACAAACGTTGCCCCTCGGCCTTCGATATTCGCAACGTAAACCGTTCCTCCAGGTCGCCGTGCGATTTCTCTCACGATCGACAACCCAAGCCCTGCGCCTTGGCCCTGTATTTCCTTTGCGCCTCGGTAAAACGGCTCGAAAATCCTCGCCACTTCGTTCGCTGCAACACCTGGTCCTGCGTCACGCACAGAAATGCGACACACATTCGCGGCCCGGACGACTTCCACCGTTATCGACGAGCCTCGCGGCGCATGCGCCATTGCATTGGAAGCAAATTGTCAATGGCCTGCCTCATCGTTTGCGCCTCGAATTCGGCCAGCGCTTCGTCCGGCAGCTTCGTCGTCACCACCACTCCCCGCGCTTCTGCTTGCGCCTCGCACGCTTCGACCGCTTCGCGCACGACGCTAGCCACGTCCCCCGTGCTCGGCTCCCACGTCACTCTTCCAAGCGCTGCCAGGTCCAATAAGCTCGCCGCCAGCTTCGACAACCGATCCAACTCGGTCCGCGCTTCAGTCAGCGCTTGTCGCAATTCCTCTGCCGATCGCTCTTTACGTAGCGCCAAATCCATTTCGGTCCGCATCAATCCCAGCGGCGTACGCAATTCATGCGCTGCATTTCCAATGAGCCGCTCTTGTGCATCACGCGCATCACGCAATCGCTCCATGGCTTCTGCCAATGCCACGCGTAAATCCGCAATCTCGTCTCCGGTCGGATCCGTCGGCAGCCTCCACGCCAATGCACCGCCTCGCAATTCCGGCAATTGCGCCGTCATGTCCGCAATACGGCGACTCATACGCCCCGCTTGCACCGATTGCAACGGAAACAGCACCACGCCATTGAGCACCACCACACCACTGAGCACGATGAAACCAATGGCCGCAGAGATCGACACTGGCATCCCGCGAATCGTCAGCGCGACCATGTCACCCACACACGCAAACGGAACGTTCGTGAAGATGATCAGCATGGGTTTTACTTTGCGAAACGCTGCAAACAGCACCGCCAAAATCAGCGCCACTGCGGCCGGCACGACGATCACAAGTCCCGCAACACCGCCAAGTCAGCGCCGTACACACTCACCGCCACGTCCGACACCGCGCCTCCCAAAAGCTCGTTGAAGCGCATCTGAATAGGCTGCGTGAACGATGGATCCGCACCCGGCGATGCTTGATCTACCTTGCGTCGAATCTCTTCGATCAGCGCCTCACGCTCGAGTCCCGGACGCCACTTCTCTCCCGGCGCAAGCGTGATGAAAACGTCCGCTTGTTCCAGCCCCATGATGTCCGTCGCGACTTGCGGACTGCCTACGCGCGATACCACCTGCTCGACTTCGGGAACTTGTCGCGCAGCAGCCTCGAACTTGCCCGCTTCCACCACCGCCGTCTCCAAGCTGATGTCCGGCGCTCGCGTCGTTTGCACGACCAAATCACCTTCGTCGAGCTGTGGAGCAAGCTCACTGCCCGCTCGTGCGAAAAGCCCCACGCCAAGCGCCACGAGCGCCAAGGCAAACCCTGCCACGAACTTCAGTCGTTTGACCACAAACGATAATTGCGGTCCGTAAAACCGATCGATCATCCGCACCAGCCACGGATCACGCTCCGGCACGTCCTTGTGCCGAAGCACCAAGCTCATCGCAGCGGGAATGTACGTCAGCGACAAAACGAGCGACGTGAACAGCGCAAACACGTCCGCCAACGCCATCGGACGGAACATCTTTCCGTCGACACCGGTCATCGTGAGCACTGGCAAGTACACGATCAAAATGATGAGCACCGAGAAGAACACCGGGCTCGCAACTTCAGCCGCGACTCGACTGACCCACGACGTGCGCTCGGGTCCTTGTTTCGGCGGATCACCCTTGTTCGACGCGTGAAACAGGTGCTCGACCATGACCACGGCGCCGTCGACGACGAGGCCGAAATCGATCGCTCCTAGGCTCATCAGGTTGCCTGGAATTCCAAACGCCACCATCGCGGAAAGCGCACCAAGCATCGAGATCGGAATCGCCGACGCCACGAGAAGCCCAGCTCGGATACTGCCCAGCATCGCGAACAGCACGAAGATGACCAGCAGCCCGCCTTCGAGCAGACTTTTACCTACGGTGCGCAAAGTGGCTGTGACGAGATTGCTACGATCGTAAACGATTCGCACCGTCACGTCCTCGGGCAAACCCGCACGTACTTCAGGCATACGCGCATGCACGCGATCCATCACTTCGAGCGCGTTCGCACCACGAAGCATCTGCACCATCACGTAAACGACTTCGCCACCACCATCGGCTGTTGCAGCACCGATCCGCGGTAAACCTCCCACTCGCAAGTCCGCGACATCTGACACACGTACGGCGCGACCTGACTCATCTAGTGGCGACACGATCGCATGCCCACTCGTCGCTCGACCTCTTCAGGCGTGAGCCCTGGAGCCCTGGTCAACACGAGCACGTGGTTGTTTGTGATGTCTGGCAGTGCATCGAGCTTGAGACGCACACCAACGACAGCACCCGCGATCGCGAGCCCAAGCGTGATGGCAACGACGAGCCAGCGATAACGAATCGAAAGCTGAACAAGTGCGGCAATCACTCGGCGCCTCCCGCGGGTTTGTCCTCGCCAGCCACGAGCACACGAGACCCATCGGCAGCAACATCATCACCGGGACGAAGATCACCTTCGACGAACGCATCCGACCCGGATGTCGAAAGAACTTTGACCTCCAAGGGTTTTCCCGGTTTACGTGACCACACGACGGCCTTGCCATCTTTCAAGGTCACGGCGGCAGCAGGCACTGCCACGGCTTTGCCTTGCGGATCGGGTGCAACGCGAACTTTGCCGAGCGTTCCATGTGGCAATGAGATCGGCTCCAGAGGCTCGAACCAAGCCGCGATCGATCCATCTCGACCGCTCACACTCGGCGCCTCCGAAATGAGCTTCAACCCGACGGTTTGTCCAAGTGGACCGACGAAGAGGTAACTCGCGTTCGCCGGAGGCTTCTGCGAAAAACGCGCTTCCACTCGCAACGCGCCGCCCATCTCGATCCGCGCGATCGGCGGACTGTTCGGCTCACGTGTTTCACCGAGCACCGCATCGACTTCGGTAACGATCCCGCTGATGGGGCTTTTCAGCGTCATCTTGCCGCCTGACGCTGCGAGAGCCGATGCATCCTTCGGTCCGAGCCCGGCAATTTTCAGCGTGGCCAGTGCAATTTGTTGGTCGGCTGCTGCGTCTGCGATGGCGCCGTCCACTTCCGCGATCTCGGACAGTTTGGCGAGGCCATCTTTGCGGAGCGATTCGAGCTGCGCTTTGCGTTTGCTTTGCGCACCAAGCCTCGTGCTCGCAGCCAAGTAACCACCTGCAGCTCGCGCCAGCTCGGGCATGAGCACATCGGCCACTGCTGCGCCTTCGTCCACGCGATGACCGTGGTCTACGTGTACTTTTAACACTTTGGCCGAAAACGGCGGAGCTACGGCGCCTCGTGCGCTTGCGGGCGGCACCAGCTAGGCGGGCGCTTCGAGCAGCGACAAACCCTCCGGTGAACGCGCTGCGACCCACGGCGTCTCGGCACTTTTGGGGCTCGTATCAGCTATCGCGCGCGGCGATTCTTCACGTTGACTGCACGCGCTCATCAGCATCACGAGCATTACCAGGACGACCGACCATCGCCTTTTCATCGCGCTTTCTCCTGCTGCTTTTCGCCCTGGATGGCCGAAAGCCAAAGCCACACTTTCACGCGCGCCCATGCATTTTGTGCTCGCGCCCGTTCGAGACGTCCGCGCGCATTCGCCACGTTTCGCCGCGCCGTGATCACTTCGAGCATCGTGGCTTCGCCCGCTTCGAAGATGCGCATCCGAGCTGCGAGCGCTTCTTCGAGCGCTGGAAGAATCGCGCCAGAGATGATGTCCACCGTTTCTTGCGTGTGATCCACTTCGTGAAGGCCCATCGCCAAGTCCGCGGCGGCACTGGCCTCCTCGCGCTTTTTTCTCGCCTTCGAGCTGTTCGGCTCGGGCGATCGTCACGCTTCGTTCGCGAAGATCGGCATCTGCAATTCGACATGGCTTCGCAATCGAGCGACATCATCACGCACGATGGTCGGCCGCTCGGTCTATTCAAACACCGCATCGTATTCGTCAATCCGCGAGCATTGTCGCCAACCACGCCGACTGGATTACGAAAGTGGCTGGAATTGATCGAGGATTCGCTCGATCGACGCATTGACGAGACGGCGTATCCGAATCCGCTGTTTCAGAAGGTGATTGCGGCAATCGAAACGACGCACATGACGCCTCGAGAGAACTACTGGTTCAAGGAAGAGGCCATTTGGGAAGATACCAAGGACGCCGAGTTCGTACGGGGTGAAAAAAAAGGCCACGACGATGGGCTGAAAGAGGGGCTGTGCAAAGCCATCGTCGACATCTGCGAGCTACTCGGCGTTGCGCTGGACGAAGCGCGTTCTGCTCACCTGGATGGCTTGGATGTCGAGGCGCTCGAAAGGTTGCGTAAGCGGATCAAGCAAACGAGGAGCTGGCCGCAAGAGTCCTGACGACGACTTTTCTCGACGTGCGGACACACGTGTGCATCTCCGCGGGCAAACGCGAGCGCAACGTTTGCTGCCTTGAGCTTTCCCTGTCAAACCATCACGGGACGCATTCGGCAAGCAGGGTATCTCGAATTGCCGTGGCACCTTCGACCGTCTTATCCATTTCGTGCTCCGCCCCCGTCACGTACGTGAGCTTCACATTGGCACCTTTTGCCTTGAGCGTATTGAACAGCGACGTCACGAGCGGCTGGTATGCTCCTGGATCCAGCTTTCCAATCAGGAAATGCACCGCTGCTCCATCGAGCGTTGCGGAATTCGGTCCCACACCCGGGCTCGCTGCACGCAGAATATTGAGATCTCCTGCACCAGGCGCCGTGCAACGCGTTACTCCACCAAATGACACGTCCATCAAAGTTCGCGGCCCAGCACCCAGTTGGCATTGCGCGCTAACGCAATCCGGACAGGTCGATGCTTTGAGCGCCGCACATTCAGCCGTCCAAGTCGCATCCAATCCGCCTTGGCAAGCGTAATCGAGCCGATGGAACGGCCCCGAGGTCGGCATTGCAAAGTCGAGCACCGCTCCCGCTTGTTGCCACGTGACCGCATAACCAATTTCCGCGCTGCCGCCCGAATTGCCCGTAGCGCAAAGCAGTTTGTCTTTGGCCACATTTTCCTTCAAATAACGCGCTAGCGCCGCATAACGACAAGCTGCTTGTTGCGGTCCTTCGGTAGCCCCCGTAAACCATCCATTCGGCCAACGACGATCGAGAACGGTAAAGCCCGCCGCAAGCAGCGCATTACGCTGCACGAAATTATAATATCCGGTCCCTTCTCCACCACTACCGAAAATAATGGCGCCTTTCGTAGCACCACCCGGCGGCACGTAATACGCTACGTCGACGATGGCCGGCGGAGCACCGCCGCAAACGACTTCGTACGATTCGCATTTCGTCGCCGCCCCAGGTTGCATTGCACACGGCTGCGCACGCAACGTGACCATTTCGTTCATGGCCATCCCACCACCCGCGCCCGCGGAGCCACCCGGCAGTTTGTCTTGGGCGCCGTCCGCCACGGAAAGCTTCAAGATGCGCCGAGCAGCACACCTCGATCCGCCAGATCGGCAAGCATCTGAGCAATCCCCTCCAGCACATCGGGCGGCGGCGGATTCCCATAAGCTGCGAGCACCGCCACGCCAAGTGATTCGCCCCCGAGAAGCCGCTCCATGACGTCCGCTGCCAAAGGCGTAAGCTCCAAATAATGCAGCTCGAATGCGGGGTCGCGATATCCTAATATCGCCGTCGGCTCCCGATCTGGCAATTCGCGAGCCGCTTCGTCGTCGCTTAGCCGATGAACTGCATACCCATAACGTTGCAATCGCGCGGACGCCTCGAAAACGACTGGTTTGTCCAAGGTTAGCACGGCTGTCGCCGGTCCACGTCCATCAGTCAGTTCATCACTCAGTTCATCA
>CAZETM010000250.1:6515-9852 GCA_964514885.1 uncultured Polyangium sp.
CATCAGTCAGTTCATCACTCAGTTCATCACTCAACGCCGTCGAAATCTCGAATTCGAATAGCTCATGACGCGCCAAGTCTGCAATATACTCCGCAATGCTTGCGTCTTGCGCCCATTTAGGTAAAACCCACGCCACGAACTCGAAAGCCACGTCGCGTAAATAATGCGACCGAGGCATTTCTTCCGTGCAAAATCGCGCCACCCACTCGTCGAATACGGGTCCCAATCGCGCGACCGTATTTGGTATTTGCGCTTTTATGGCCGAACGCAATCCGCCTCGGACCAGTTTCCGGTACAGGAGCAACCGCTTCTCCCCAACCGCGACCAAAGCATCCGCATGCTCGTTCGTCACGCCTGTTTTCGTGAGCCAATCGCGTGCTCCTTCGGCGAGCCGCTCAGGCGCATCGGCATCCCGAATGAGCCGTTGCATGACGTGCACCAAATCCGAAAAATCTTCACGGTCACGCATGCCGCGCAAGTCCCCGCTGATAAGCAACATCCACTCGTTGCAATTCCGTGCGTAAATCATCGAGCACTGGAACGTGGTGATCTCTCTCCAGAATGACCGGAAGCGGCCCTGTCCTTTCAATCACCCATTCCAACAGCGCGAGCACCGGATCGCATACATCCGTCCCGTGCGTGTCAATCCAAACCTCGTCTTGCTCCCACCGCTCATGACCGGCCACGTGGATGGCAATCACTCGTTCGAGCGGTAATTGTTGCAAAAAGGTCAGCGCGTCGAATCCATAGTTCAGCGCATTGACGTAGATATTGTTTACGTCCAGCAATAGCCGCGCATCCGCCCGCTCGAGCAGCTCGCCAATGAACTCCGCTTCGTGCAGATCGGGTTTTCCCGGCATCAGGTAATGCGTAATATTCTCGACGGCCAAGGGTAAACCAATCTGATCGCGCGCTTGCCGAATCCGCTCGACCGTATGCACCAACGCCGCTCGCGAAATAGGCAGTGGCAAAAGATCGTGAAACACACGCCCCGCGTATCCCGAATAACACAAATGATCGCTATGATACGGAGCGCCGATGCGACGTAGAAATCCCGACAGCTCCTTCATGTACGATTCGTCGAACGGATCGAGCCCCCCGACGGACAACGTCAGACCATGCGTCAGCAGAGGAAATCGAGCGCAAATGCGTTCGAGTGCGTCCGGGTAAAACCCACCACGACGCAGGTAGTTTTCCGGGGGAATCTCGAAAAACGGAATGTCCGACAACGCCGCTGGGTCATTCAGCCGCTCCAGAACTTCGTCAATGAAATCCCACCGTAGACCTAGTCCCACGCCGTGCAGTTTGGTTATTGAATCCTTGGCCATGTTCCTTCAAAAATTGTAACGCGCAAACTGGCCTGTGACTCTCATTCCACAATCCATTCGCGCGCCAGTGCCATCGTTCGCGCGTGTGGAGCAATGTTCTCCAGGTAAACACGCCGCGCGGTTTCGTCCGGAATCTTCGCCGCGCACGAGAGCAAATCAGCTCGAGCTTGTTCAATCGTCTTCCGAGCGCGATGCAGGTCCCCAGCGGCGTGCAAAATCAGCGCATACCGCAATCGCAATGGATCCTCACCGTAATTGTATCTCGGGCCGGCGTCGCCGCTCGTCACGGACTCCGCTGCCAATCGCAAGGCTTCTTCCGTAAAACCTTGCCGGTGCCGAATTTGGGCTCGAAACGACAAGAAACGAGTGCGCAGGAAGGGCAAAAATGCGTTGGCTTCCCCCAATTCGTCCAAAATCGCATCCGCCTCGTGGAGTTTATCCGATTCGATCAGAACATCCACCATGAGCAGACGGGCGCACCATAACATCACGTAATCGCTCGCGGCCAAAGCGTCTTTCGCGAGCGATCCGGCCATCGCCAATGCCGAATCGAGCCGCCCGAGTTTCAGATACAATCGGCTCTTGTAATACGTGGCGTACATGATCGCGAGATTGCCCGATTCGGGTGTGCCGAGCACCCGATCGAAGAGCGCTTCGGCCTCCTCGAGCAATCCGAGCTGCAGGTGAGACAAACCCAGATGCGCATTCGTAATGGCGACATATTCACGAGCGCCCGCTGCGGCGTATTGCGCGACCGATGCCCGGTTGTGCTCACGCGCCTTCCACGGATCGTTTTGCAATTCTCGCGCCGCGAACGTGTGCGCGAACTCGACCCATGCGGCCAACAACAGATCCGCGCCGTGATGCTCATCCGCGATTTGATCAATACGCTTCAAAAATGGCATGGCGCTCTGTTTTTGGCCCGATACGAGCAACATGGCGAATACCGAATACAACGCTTGAACGACGTGCACCGCCACATCCGGCTCCGGCTCGACGGACAAGATTTCAGGAAACAACTCGCCGAATACGTCGTATTTGCCCAAGAAAACGGCGCTCACGACGGCATATCCCAACGCTCGTACCCGGTTCTGAATCCCAAGCGAACGATCCGCGAGCAGCACGGTAGCATTTTCGTACGATTTGGCGTATTGCGCGGTCAGAATGTATATGCCGGACAAGTCGCCATGCAGCGTCCCTTTGGTTTCCCCTTCCGCACCCACCGCTAGACCTTTTTCGGCTCGTGATATGGCCGCCGCGAAGTCCGCCCCCTGCATTGCCTGTTCGGCGGCTCTGGCATAATAGGCGGCAGCTTTGGCCGGTGTCCCGCCGCGCTCGAAATGCCCTGCCAACACCATCGGATCCTGCTCGCCGGCACGCAAAAGCCACTCACCCGCCAAATCATGCCCCAGCGCGCGATCGCGGTCCGTGAGCATCGCGTACGCACCTTCGCGCACCAGCGCATGTCGGAAGCCGTATTCGACTTCTTCCGAAAAACGACTCGGCAAACGACGCGCAATCAATTCTCGATCGCATAATTCCTTGAGATATGCTGCCCCGTCGCTCCCCATTTCGTCGCGCAGTAATTTCTTCAGGCCGCTTTCCCAAAACGCTTCCCCAAAAACGCTCGCCGCGCGCAGAATTCGACGCACTTGCGGATCGAGCGACGCAATTCGCGCCTCGACCATTCCGAGCACCGTCTCGGGCAACTCTTCCTTGCGCCCTTCACTCACCGCCCGAATCAATTCTTCCAGGTAAAACGCATTCCCTCCAGCGCGGTCCACGATGGCCGTGATTGTTTTTGCTCCGACCGCCTCACCGAGAATGCTTCTGACCAAGCTCTCCGCACCTTTGCGCGCCAGCCCTCCCAAGGCAATCGATTGAATTCCACGAGCTGACCAAAGTTGCGGAAATACTTGGTGCACCTCGGGGCGCGCGAATGCCACCACCACATACGGTTTGTCCGACATCTCCCGGAGCGCTGCATCCACGAGCTTCACCGATACTCC
>CAZETM010000250.1:9952-11605 GCA_964514885.1 uncultured Polyangium sp.
GGACATCAGCTTCGTGCGGGCTTCCTCCACTGGCTCGTCTGTGGTGATGCCGAGCGAGCTACGAAAGGCGGAAGCCAACATCCCAAACGGCGACCCCGCGCCAATCGAATCGCCTCGTCCAATCGATATCACCATTTCCGGACGCGAGCTCTTCAACCGTTGTCGCAATTCGTAACGCAATCGCGATTTGCCCGTCCCCGCTTCTCCCGTGACCAGCACGACGCGCGCGTGACGCTCGTCAATGGCCTCATTGATGGTTTCTAACAGATACCGCAATTCACGATCCCGCCCCACGAACGGGCTCGGCTTGCCCAAGAGCGTACGCGCTTCAGACCCCACGTCTCGCTCGCCGCGCAAGAGAATACGGCCATTCTCCTCCGTCACGTCGAACCGCACATCGAGCAACGCCCGCGTAACGTCGTCAATCCAGATCCGCCCCCCGCTTTCTTCGAGCAACCTCACTCTGTCGAGCAACGATGCCGCATTCTCGAATACTTCACCGACCGGCAATTTCGACGTGCTTTCCCCTCGGCCAGTGAGCAGCACAATGGAGGAACGAGGCATCAGCAGGCGCATGCGCAACGCCAACCGAGCTGCCACCGCCGCTTGATCCGTCGCTGGACCGGATCCAACGAGCAGAGCAATGATCATCCCATTGGCGATTTCCTCGATCTTGGCGCCAAATGGCTGCGCCGCCCGCCGTATCTCTGCGAGCAGCTTGCCCGGAACATTCTCGCTCGATATGCCCGGCTCAGCCCGCGATGGAACCACTGCCACGACGGAAACGAGCCGTTTCTCGGTATGCGTCAACGATTCCGCAGGCGCCGAATGCGGGTGCACCGGCACGTGATCCCACGAATCGATTCGCCCGAACAGCGCTCCAGCCGCATTGCCATCCACCGGCCGACCATCTGGATTTTTGGAAAGCATTTGCGAAATGAGCTCATCCAAAGCCTCGGGAACTTCAGGTCGTATTTCCCGTACCCGCGGCGGGTCCTCCATGAGCAACTTCGCCAAACGCGCCAAAACATGCGTGCCCGGAAATGCTTGCCGCCCAGTCAAACACTCGAATAATACGCAACCGAGCGAAAAAATATCAATTCGGCCATCAAACATGTCCCGCGGACCCTTGGCCTGCTCCGGAGCCATATACCCCGGCGTGCCCATCAACGTTCCGGTAACCGTCAATGCCGTCTGCGAGCTATCGATGCGCGCAATGCCAAAATCCAATAACTTGACCCGACGAATATCCCCACCCGGCAAAAATATGTTCCCCGGTTTGATATCGCGATGCACAATCCCTCGCACATGCGCCGCCCCTAAACCACTCGCCACCCCCTGCGCAAGATCCAGCACCTCGTCAATGCGAAGCGGCCCATCCTCGAGCCGATCCATCAGCGTGTGCCCATCGAGCCACTCCATCGCCAAATAGGAGTCACCCGCCTCCGTCACCCCATGCGCCACGTAACGAACGACATGCGGATGTTCGATTTCACCCAATATGCGTGCTTCGTGAGCAAATCGACGTATCGCTTCGTCGCCCGTGTCTTTTAATACTTTAACGGCAACGGTCTTTTTCGTCGCCCGATCGAGTGCGCGGTACACCGTACCCATTCCGCCGGTGCCCGCACTGTCCCAAAGCTCGAAACGCTC
>CAZETM010000251.1:0-11603 GCA_964514885.1 uncultured Polyangium sp.
CCGCACAGCTCGCAGCACTGGCAGGCACCAGCAATGCCCCAAGCGATCGCACGCAGCTCGAGCTTGCCGCCACTGCAGCCGTCGGAATCAACAATGACGAGATGGCTGCGACGGTTCCCGCGCCAGGTTTGTCCGAGAACGGCACCTTGGAATCGAAGCCCGCCGCCATTGCCGCGTCTGGCCATTCGACCGGAATGTCCGTGGGACAAACCATTCCGAATGCAACGGCTCCGTCACGGTCGCGAATGCCCCTGGTCCTGGGTCTCGTAGGCGCAGCGCTGGTCGGTGCAATCGCGTGGCAAGTCGCCACGTCTCGTGCTGAACGTCAACAGGTTGTGGTGCCACCACGAGCCGAACCGCAATTCGTGTCCGCTGTCGAGTCGGTGACTCCTGCATTGTCGAGTTCCGCGGTGCCCTTGGCAGTTGCGGATGTGCCACCAACGGCTGCTTTTTCCATTGCGGTAGGCTCGTATGGAACGCGTCCGCCGTCATTGCCGGCGCCACCAGCGCCACCAGCGCCGCCCGCGCATCCGCCGCCGGCCCCACCAAAACCCTTCGACCCGGCGGCTGCACAGCATTCCGTCGATAGTCTGGCGCGCAATGTGAAGCATATTTGTGGTGGTTTGACTGGCCCGCGAGGATTCTCGATTTCGGTCACGTTCGGGCCAACAGGTCGAGTGATCAATGCGCGTGTGCTTGGTTCGGTCACGAGCGCTCCCTCAATGACCTGTGCTCTGGGTATTCTGAGGGGGGCCGTCGTACCGCCGTTCGATCCTTCGTTCGGAAGTGGGGTTGCTTCAACAGGCGTTTCGCTCGATTGAAAGCGAATGAAACGATCCGCTTTTTGCTTCTGTCTCGCCGTTGCGTCTGCACCGGCGTTTGCCCAAGCCGAACAGCCCGGACCGATCGTCCCCAAACCCGTTGCTGCTCAAAAGGTTCCCGATTCCGCAGCGCTTGCGGCGCGTGATGCGTACATCGACCAGCAAATTAATATGGGCCTCGACGTGCTGTACGTGACTGCGGGCGCATTGATGGTTGGGCTTGGAAAAAACGATTCGGTGCGCGGAGCAGGTGCGGGCGTGATGCTGCAGGGAAACTTCTTGTTTACGTTCGATGGAGCGATGGGATTCGGCGCGAAATAGATCAGCCTTCCATGATCGCTCGATACGCGATCTGATCGTCGTGCATCTTCAAGAACACCCGGTGTTTGCGGTCGTGAAACGCTTTCACGTCGCCTCGGGCAGGCTCCACGACTTTGCCACTTTCCGTCATCGCGCCCATCGCGGCAAGCACGCTCGGTTGATCCCCCGAAGCAACCGCACCCAAGATCGCCGAGCCCAAGAGCACCGCTTCGGGTTCTTTCGGTAAAACCACACGACATCCCGTCACGTCCGCATGTTCACGCAAGAACACCGGATTCTTGGTATCGCCGCCCGTCGCGAACAACGTGCTGATGCGATATCCAGCTTTGTTCATCTCCGTAAGAATATGCCGCGTGCCGTGCGCCAAGGCTTGAATCGTCGCCAAGTAGTGCACCGCCAGCTCATCCACGTCGTTCTGGAGCGACAAACCACTCATCATACCGCGAAGGGTAGGATCCGCACGCGGCGATCGATTGCCATGGTGGTCCGGAAAAACATGCACGCCACGCGCCAAATCGGCAGGGAAGGGCGCTTTGGTCGCGAGTACGTCGAGCCGCTCGTTCAACAGCGTATACACGTTCGTCCCGCGTCGCTTCGCTTCCTCGGTCAGTTCGGCGCTACGCGCATGCGCATGAATCACGTGATCGATGAGCGCACCCGTCGCGCTCTGTCCGCCCTCCGTCAACCATAATCCCGGAATCATCGCCGACGCATACGGACCCCACACTCCAGGCACGAATCGCGGCTGACGCGACGACGCCATGTGACACGTCGACGTTCCGCCAATCAAAGCCAGTCGCTCTTCCATTGCCGCTTCGTCCGGTACTTGGCCGCCATGCGGAATGCCAATGAGCCCCAAACCACCGGCATGCGCGTCGATGATTGGAACTGCAACGGAAGTTCCTTCCGACAAACCTAACTCGCGTGCAGCCTTCGCGGACAAACCTCCCGCTCGTTCACCCATCGGACGTACGCGCCGGCCAATACGCGCGTACCCCTCGTCCACGAGATCCCCCAAGCCAATCGCACGGAAGTACGTTTCGTCCCACCGCCCAATGCTTCCTTCGTCGCTACCTCGCTCGTGCCCCAAATACGTCCATTTGCAGACCGTGGTGCATAACGATCGTACGTCCACACCCGTAGCGCGATACGTGAGAAAATCAGGCAAATCGAAGAAACGCGCGGTTCGCTGATAACTGCGCCCGAGATGCTCGGATAGCCACAATAGTTTCGGCGTTTCCATTTCTGGAGATATCACACCACCAACGTAATCGAGCACCTTGTGCCCACCCGCGTTGATGCGTTTGGCCTGTAGAACCGCGCGATGATCCATCCACACGATCACGTTCCAGCGATCGTCTCCCGTCGGGCTCACCGTCACTGGCGCGTCGTGTTTGTCCAGTAGAACGAGCGAACATGTCGCATCAAAACCGATGCCGACGATCCGCTCGGGTTTGTCCCCGGCCTCCGCGATCGCGGCTCGCGTGGCTGTGCAGACGGCTTCCCAGATCTCGTCCGACGATTGCTCGACGAAGTCCGTTTCGGGGCGATGGAGCGTGATGGGATGCACGCCCATGCCGATGCGTTTGCCGGTTGCATCGAAGACCGCAGCACGCACGCTGCCCGTACCTACGTCGATCCCAAGATAGTGTCGGTTTTCCATGGTGATGTTTGTCCCAAGAGGCTCGACAGCAAACTCGTGCGAGGCAACCCGTCCCGATTATACTCGCGCCGCTATGTTCGTCCGAAGCGTTCGTTTCGTTCTCTTGTTCGTCGCGGTGCTCTTCGTTGTCTCGTGCAACCGCGGCAGTAGCAACAAAACCCGCATCGCCGTCATTCCCAAGGGAACGACGCACGAGTTTTGGAAAGCGGTTCACGCCGGAGCTGTCAAGGCATCGCGCGAGATCAACGTCGACATCGTGTGGAAAGGGCCGCTGCAAGAAGACGACTTGAAGGGTCAGATCGACGTCGTACAAAGCTTTGTGGCCCAAGGAGTTTCGGGCATCGTGCTCGCGCCGCTCAACGAAAAAGCCTTGGAAAAGCCCGTCGCGGATGCAACGACGTCAAAGATCCCCGTCGTGATTTTCGACTCGGATCTGGCCGGGACAAACCACAAGTCGTTCGTCGCGACAGACAACGAAGCTGCCGGACGTTTGGCTGGCGAGAAGATGATCACGCTGCTCGGGCGCAGAGGAAAGGTCGCGATCTTGCGCTACCAAGAGGGCTCCGCGAGCACGAACAAACGCGAGCAAGGGTTCCTCGAAGCGGTGAAGAAGATCGACACGATCACCATCGTGAGTGACAACCAGTACGGCGGAGCGACGACGGAGAGCGCATTCGCCAAGGCAGAAAGCTTGCTCGCGGCGCAGAACGCGGCGGATGGTGGCATTCAAGGTGTTTTCTGCCCCAACGAATCGACGACGTTCGGCATGCTGCTGGCGCTGCGTAAGTCGAACCTCGCGGGCAAAGTGCAGTTCGTTGGTTTCGACTCCTCGGACAAACTCGTCGCAGCGCTGAAGGACGGACACATCTCGGCGCTCGTCGTGCAGGATCCGTTCAAGATCGGATACGAGTCGGTGCGCACGATGGCCGAGCTGCTCGCGAACAAACCGATCGAAGCGCGCATCGATACGGGCGCGGTCGTGGTGGACAGGACAAACCTTTCGTCGCCCGAAGTCAAAGCGCTGCTCACGCCTGATCTGGCGCAGTGGCTCGACAAGTGACTGGTGCGCAGACGCGTCTTTCCGCACGAGGAATCGAGAAGTCGTACGGCGCGACGCGTGCTCTCGTAGGCGTCGATTTCGATGTGTGCGAAGGCGAAGTGCACGCGCTTCTCGGAGGCAACGGAGCGGGCAAAAGTACGCTCGTGTCGATCCTTGCCGGAGCGATTTTGCCCGACACAGGAACGCTCACGTTGGGTGGCGTCGCGTATCGTCCTCGAGATCCCGCTGAAGCCCGTCGTGCTGGAGTTTGTCTGGTCCATCAAGAGCGCGCGTTGTGTCCGCACATGACGGTCGAAGAGAACATCGTGCTCGGTAGTGAGCCAGTTCGTCGTGGTGTCGTTTTGCGCGCGGAAGCTCGTGAAAAAACCCTTCGAGCGCTCGAAGCGATCCATCCTTCGGGGGTGAAGAAAAACCGCATCCGTCCCGAAACGCGCGTTGCGGATCTGGCACCGGGCGAGCAACAGATCGTCGAGATCGCGCGGGCGATCGCGGACGAGCGTTGTCGTTTGTTGCTGCTCGACGAACCGACATCGAGCCTCGGTGCAGACGATGTGGACGCGCTCTTTGCGGCCGTCCGTAGGCTGCGCGAAGCAGGCTTGGCCATCGTGTACATTTCACACCATCTCGATGAGATCCGCCGAATCGCCGATCGTTTCACGGTGATTCGAGATGGCCGAGCAGCGGGAAGCGGGCGCGTGGCGGATGCGAAGACGACCGAGATCGTAGAGATGATGGCGGGTCGTCGTGTGGATGAACTTTATCCGCGTTCGCCTCGTGAACCGGGCGAGGTGGTTTTGGAAGTGCGTGAGCTCGGGGGCGCGGGTTTGCCCGAGAACGCGAGTTTGGAGTTGCGACGAGGTGAGGTGCTGGGCGTTGCGGGGCTGGTGGGATCCGGTCGCACGGAGCTTTGTCGAGCGCTATTCGGGCTGGATCCGGTTCGTCGAGGCACGGTGCGTGTGGCGGCATGGACGGGTTTGGCCGAGCCTGCGGATCGATTGAATCAAGGCATGGGCTTGTTGAGTGAAGATCGGGGCGGGGAAGGTTTGGCGCTGGGAATGTCGGTCGCGGAAAACCTTACGCTGTCGCGCCTCGAAGGTCTTGGGCCGCGAGGGTTTGTCTTGCCGTCACGAATGCGCGAAGTTGCGAAACGATTCATTGATCAGTTGGGGATTGTCACCGCGGGGCCCGATGCGCGAGTATCGTCGCTATCCGGGGGAAACCAGCAGAAGGTGGCATTGGGTAGATTGCTTTATCACGACGTCGAGGTATTTTTGCTGGACGAGCCTACGCGTGGGGTGGATGTCGGCAGTCGCGCGGCCATTTACAAGATAATCGATCAGCTTGCGCTTTCGGGAAAGGCGGTGCTCGTCGTATCGAGTTCGGTCGAAGAATTGCTGGGCATATCGGATCGGATTGCGGTGATGCAAAAGGGGCGACTCGGCGTGGCGAAACCCGTAGCATCATTGGATGAGCACGCGATATTGCTCGAGCAATCGGGGATGGCATGAAGGTTTTACGCAAATACCCATTTCTTGGGCCTCTTTTCGCGCTGATCCTCGTATACTTGTTGTTTGCGCTCTTCGCGCCGCCGTCGTTCTTACGCATTGAGAACTTGGCGACGATGGCGCGGCAAACGGTGGTCGTGGGCATTGCCGCTTCGGGCATGACGCTGGTGATTCTGCTCGGTGGAATCGATTTGTCCGTGGGATCGACGGTTGCATTGTCGACGGTCGTTGCGGCGTTATGCTTGCGGGAAGGTTTTCCCGGGCCGCTTGCTGCATTGGCCGCGATGGCCGCGGGGTTATGCGTAGGGCTCACGAATGGCGTGCTTTCGACGACGTTGCGGATTACGCCGTTTATCGTGACGCTGGGGTCGATGAGCGCGATTCGAGGTTTGGCGAAGGGGCTCGCGGACAGTCAAAAGATCGATGCGCCTGCTCGGGGGCTCGATGTATTGCAAGCGTCGCTTCCGCCAGGGTTTGGCTGGGCCATCTTTCCACCGGGCGTTTGGATTATGCTAGCGACGTCGATGCTCGTGGCGGCGACGTTGGTGTACACGCGTTTCGGGCGGCATATCGTAGCGATTGGATCGAACGAAGCGACGGCGCGTTTGTGTGGCGTTCCGGTTTCGCGCGTGAAATGGATCGTTTATGCCGCAGCGGGGCTTCTGGCGGGTTTGGCGGGGGTGATGGAGTTTTCGACCTTGACCGTTGGAGATCCAACGGATTCAATGGGTTTGGAACTCGAGGTCATTGCGGCGGTGGTGATTGGTGGCGGATCACTCGCGGGCGGTGAGGCGTCGGTGGCCGGAGCGATCTTCGGGGCGATGCTGATGACGGTGATTCGTACGGGATCGACGCATTTGGGAATCGACAACTGGGTGCAGCAGATTGTGACGGGATTGATCATCGTTGCGGCGGTGGCGATTGATCGGGCGCGACGGGAGCCGGGGCGCGGGTCGAAGTAGCGCCGGGATATTCCGTTTTGCGTGGGCTGCGAAAACCAGGAAGGCTGAAATTGGTTGGCATTTCGTCCGCTGACTTGTGCTCGACGCACTTTCCGTCTACATACGGGCCACCATGAAAGTTGCCATTCTCGGAGCATCGGGCGCCACAGGGATTCATCTCGTCACGCAGGCCAAAGAGCGAGGGCATGACGTCACCGCGGTGGTGCGGGCTTCGTCGTATTCGCCGCCTGCGGGCATTACCGTCAAACGTGGGGACCTCACGGCGGTGGCATTTCTTCGCGAGGCGGTTCGCGGTCAAGATGCAGTGCTGTCGGGGCTCGGTTTGCGTTTGAATGGCATTGCTCCGTGGAACAAACCGGAAGTGCCGGACTTTCTGACTCGCTTTTCCAAGGCGCTCGTCGAGGCGATGAAAGCCGAAGAGACGAGGCGAATCATTGCAGTCAGTTCCGGTGGCGTGGGCGATAGTTACGACAAAGTCCCCGTGGCTTTTCAAGCATTCATGAAGTTGTCGGCTTTGCGTCACGTAATGCCCGAATTGAATCGCATGGAGCAAACGCTCATGACGAGCGGGCTCGATGTGACCATCGTACGGCCGACGGGGTTGACCGAAGGCCCTCGGACGAATGCCGTGAAGGTATGCGAGAAGCTTGGCGGAGGTCGCGCGACGATTTCTCGTGCGGATGTGGCAGCATTCGTGCTTGATGAACTCGACAAGCGCCGTTATGTCGGCCAGACGCCGATGATTACCGAGACGGGGGCGTAGAGGCCAATCTGGCAAAACGTCCCGCTGACGCGCACTGTTCAAAATTTCGGCGCCGGTTCTTCCAAACCCACGGCATCTTCAGGCGCAGCGCCGTAAACGCCTTCCCATTTGGCAATCACGACCGACGCGAGCGCATTACCGACGACGTTGATCATCGTTCGCGCCATGTCCATCAATTCGTCGACCGCCAACAGCATCGCAATGCCAGCTTCGCCTGGAAGCCCGAAGCTCGCGCACGTGCCCGCAATGATCACCAGCGACGCGCGAGGTACACCCGCCACACCCTTCGAACTCAACATGAAGGCCAAGAGCATCGTGATTTGTTGCGTCAACGTCAGCTCGATCTTGGCAGCTTGCGCAATCGTGAGCGACGCCAACACGAGGTACAGCGTCGACCCGTCCAGATTGAACGAATATCCCGTCGGTATGACGAAGCTTGCAATGCGCCGGGGCACTCCGAAAAGGACCATCTCTTCGAGCAGTCGCGGCAATGCAGCTTCACTCGACGCCGTCGAGAACGCCGTCAAAGCTGGCTCACGCACCGCTCGCAAAAAGGCCACGACCTTGATCCTCGCAATCCACATGATCGGTACGAAGACCAAACAGAAGAGCATGACGAGCGCAAAGTAAAGGCTTCCAACGAGCAGCGCATATTGCTTCATCAAGTCGGCCACGCCCGACCAGCCACGCACCGTTACGCCATTGACCTCGTGCGCGGCAGCCATATGACTGACGTTGTACGCCATGGCGCCAAAAACACCGATGGGCGTCAGTCTCATGACCATATCGGTGTATTTGAACATGACCTCCGAAGTGCCCTTGAAGAAATCGAGAATGAGTTTTCCCTTTTCACCGATCCGGGTCAAACTGATTCCAAAGAGCGAGGCGAACACGACGACGGGCAGGACGTCACCTTCCGCGGCGTGCTTGATCAAGTTCGACGGAAATAAGTGTAATGCCGTGTCCCAGCCGGTTTTGGGTTTGGCGAGGGCAGGGCCGGACATGCTGAGGTCAATGGGCAGGTGCTCGCCCGGTTTCCACCAATTGGCGATCCCGAGCCCGATGAAAAGAGCCAACGTGGTGACAATCTCGAAATACAAGAGCGCTTTGCCGCCCATGCGCCCGACTGCGCGCAGATCACCGGTCTGAGCAATTCCGACGATGATCGTCGAAATCAACAGAGGAACGATGAGGCCCTTGATCAGGGAAATGAAGGCTTTGGATAGAAACTTGAAAAACTCGTACGCTATTGGGTGATGGTCTTGCGGGAGAAACCCTCCGAGCACGACGCCGAGCAAAAGCCCGACGAAGATCCAAAAAGTGCTTGACTGGTACCAAACGGTGGCGCGAGCCGTCGTCATCGTCGTGTTGCCTTTCCCGGGGACTGGGGACGCGTAACACGGTAGCGAGAGGGTGTATACGACTTGATTGAAGATTCAGAGCTTGGGCGTCATCAATTTCATCAGCCCCGAACATTTTTTGCCTAGCTCGCCTTGGAACGTTTTCCGAAATTCGCACGACGCTTTGGCGCTTTGCATGGCCTCGGGGTTGCCCGACAAAATTGCCTTTGTTGCCAACTCCTCGGCGTGGCGATTCAGTTCGTCGAGCCAATCCATCGCCACCACGTCGCCTTTGAGCCAAGAGCGATCCACGTCGGCACGCAAATCGTCCGATAAACGCAATGCCGTTGCCCATACGCCAACCGACTTGCGTACGTGCAGGACGTAGCCCCGAAACAATTCCTCGGGTGCCTTCGTGTCCTGGCACGGCATGTCTTTTTTCGTCACCAACAAGTCTTCAGCGGTCAGTTTTCGCTCAATGGCGCGTGTCAAGAGCGTTGCCGATTCTTTGGCCTTCGCCATGTCCGCAGCCTCGAGCTTTCCCTTGCCGAAATTGCTCGCCAATGTCGCGCACGCAAGCTCATGCGCTTCTCGCGCGCGAACCAAGCCGCACGCCGCAGTGCGCTCATCCCGACGACGAAGCTGATTCTCCGAGGCAAACGCTAGATCCGTGGCGGCAATCGATTCCACTTTACACGGATTATCATTTATGATCGCCGATTCCACACGCTGACGAGCGTCCTTGGCTTGCTTGACAGATTGCGTATAAACTCCTCCGCCGATCACGACCGCGAGGCCCAACCCCGCGGCGACGAAACGCACCATTTGTCGGCGTTTCAATGAGCGCGTGACCAGCGTGCTATGTTCGAGCTTGTCGCCGCCTTTAGCGACCAGCGCTTCCCACGCCGCGATTTCGTCAGCCAATGCTTCGAGCGGCTGGCACAGCGCCTTATCGCGTACGAACCGCTGCGCCATGTTGCGCAAGCACAACGCTCCGCTTTGCCGATACTCCTCGACCGCCGTGTTTCGGGACAAACCCGTCAGCAATCCTCCCACGCTGCTTGCATGCTCGCGAAACGTTCGCGTGGCAGTTTCGTGCGCTTCGTGTAGCCGCTCCATCGCCGGCTCGAACGTCGCCCACCCGAGCAGCTCTTCAACGTCGGATGTCGGACATCCCAGGCTTGCTGCCGCGCGCGTAATGCCGTTACGAAGTCCGGCGAGCAGCTCAGTTTTGCCAAACCCTGCCAAGCCGTCGGCGATCGCGCCGTTTTGTAAACGCCCCGTTGCTTGTCGAATCGGCGCCAACGCCGCATCGACGAAAGCGTCCCCCACGTCTTTCCCTTGCATTCCAACCGATTCTATCGACACTTCAAGGAGCGCACAACTAGAAATATTCATTGCGGGCCAAAGTAAATATCGTGCAAGGCGGGGGGCTTGCTTGCAGCCCCCCATACTCTTGACCCGCTCAGCTCGGATCTGCTACCCGACCCACAAAGAGTACTGCCTTTGTCTGAATGTCGCGAATGAAGAAGACAAACGGTTTGTCCAGCGAAATCGACGCAGGCTGAGGCACGCTCGTCTCGCCAATGATGACCGCCGTCGCAGCCGCAGCTTCCGTACCCGCCTCGTTCACTTTCACGAACGACTGGTGAATCACGTCCGTGATCACGAGGCCTCCTTTGCCGTTGATTCCCGAAAAATCAGCTCCATCCGAGAATGCAATGCCCATTCCCAGCGCCTTGAGCGGTTCGACCAAGCCAAACTTTGACTCGAATTCGAATGTCGGCATTGCCGTTTCCACCATGTAACTGCCGCTGAGCGATCCGGCGATCTGGTCGAGCTTTGCCCCCGTCAAACCTGCCTCGAATGCGGCCAGATCGTTCGGCAGCACAAGGACCATCGATAGCTCATGACCATCGTACGGTAGCTCCACGGCCGCGTAATCGGCGCCTGCTGCATAAGGCACTTCGAAGCTGCCGTGCATCATCGGCACCATGACCGGCGCGCCGGCTTGCGTGGTAAAGGTTCCGGGCTTCGTGTTCGCGGGCTCGAAAGGCACTTTCCACGCCGCATTGAAATATACGGCATTCGTGAGCACCAGCCTGGTGCCGCTATTCACCGAGTCGGGCGAGAGAATGTCTTTGATACGATTTTCGGTTTTCTTCTCGACCCAACCATTGATGAGGTCAACCGCTTGCAGCGGTTGGGCCTCGAAGTCGACGATGTGCATACCAGCGCCGTAATTCAACCCGAGCACGTCAAGGAACGAAGCTTCGAAGGGATAACCAACTTGGCCCCACAATGCATTGGCGATGTTGAGTCGAAAGCCTCCGCCATCTGCCCCTTGCGCCCCTTGGCCTCGGCTCGCGAGTTCTTGGTCGAGCATGTTCATTGCTGGATGGAATTGCGATTGCGGCAGCGTGATCGCGAGCGCGGTCGCCATGTCCGTTTCTGTCTGGCCTTTCGCGCCTGCCCAGGTCATGCCCAGCGCGCTGGAGATGCTGTGCGGCGAGTAGAAAAAATTGCCCGGCTCGGCGCGTAGTTGCTGATAAAGATTCGCGGCAAATTCGGAATTGCCCGAAACGAGCGCTCCGAGGTCGGCGGCTGGCACATTCGGAGTCTGAATACGTTGCTGGCTCGAACGCACGACGCAGCCCGGTTTGGCGGCATCCGTGCATTCGGCGTCGACAGGAGCGGCCGGCGTGGGGTCGATCTGCGACGAGCAAGCAAGCGTGGAGAGGGAAAGGACCAAGGGAAGGGAGGCGAAAAGGGTTTTCATGTTTGTGTAGAAGAGCAATCGTCGTGCCGACGGCAAGACTGAGCCATAACTCGTCTGGTGCATGGCTGATAACGCGTGAAAAACGCGAGCAATGCAATCCGTGCGTGTGGTCAACGTGTCACATTGCTATCCGGAGTGCGGCGCAAGGTGGCACGATTTGTTGTTGCGCTCAGTCGCCTGCGGCGGAGTAGGCCAAGTGCAGCCAAAGCGAGGCTGGTAAATCCTGCGGAAGGTATCGTGTCGCCATTGTCGGATCCCGCCACGCGACAGGCGCAATCGCTATCGAGTTTGGTCGTTCCGCCGCCGGAGCCTCCGCTGCCAGCAGCACCGCCATTTTCACTGCCGCCCGCGCCACCCATTCCCGCACCGCCGCCCATTCCCGCGCCACC
>CAZETM010000252.1:0-11567 GCA_964514885.1 uncultured Polyangium sp.
CGGCCGCCACCCTCCGCCATGGCGCCGCCACCGTGACCCGCCCGTAAGCTATTGAAATCATTCAACCCTGGACCTGGCATGCATTTGGCTAAGCAAACCAGCCATGTCCTACCCCCGATCCATTCACCCCGGCGCGACCTACCTCATTACCCGCCGCACGATCCTTCGCCATACACTTCTGCGACCCGACGCGGAGATGTCCCAGCTCATTACGTATTCGCTCATTGTTTCCGCACGTCGACACCATATCCAGGTCCACGCACTGTGCGCATTGTCTACCCACATTCATCTCGTGGTTACGGATCCCAAAGGTCGCCTTCCACTATTTCTCGCGCTATTTCATCGGCTCGTCGCACTGGGTACCAAAATCTTGCGCTCCTGGGATGGTCCCGTCTGGGATCACGAAGCCTCGAGCGTGGTCGAATTGCTCACCCCCGAAGCCATTATCGAAAAAATCGCCTATACCCTCGCAAATCCAGTGGCTGCGGCGCTTGTTCGCCATGCGCACGAATGGCCCGGTGCAAAAACGCATGTGGAGGATCTGGGCAAACAATATCTGCACGCCGAACGCCCTCATGTATACTTCGACCAGACCAACCCCGAATGGGTATCCGAGGCCAACCTTCGCATTTCACTACCCCCTGCGATAGCCGAAAACGAAGCTGACGCATTTCGAGCCAAAGTCACGGAGGAACTCGCAAAGCAGGAATCGGCGGCAAGGGAAAGCATCTCCGGCAGTGCGGTGCTTGGCGCAGAACGAGCGAAAATGGTATCGCCTTCGTACCGAGCAACGAGTTCCGAGCCCATGCGAAAGCGCAATCCTACATTTGCGGTGGGTAGCGGCAACGCCAAAGGATGGTTTGAAGCCGCGCGCGCGGTACGCGCATTCCGATCCGCATACCGAAATGCACTCAATCAATGGCTCGCGGGAATACGTGACGTTTTATTTCCGGCCGGTACGTACTGGATGCACGTATTTCATCGGGCAAACGTCGCCGTAAACACTACCTGAATATCGCCAGTCACGGCTGTTGATCACGCTTCCGCAACGTCACACCCAACGACGTGCCCCAGCCTGATCTCGGCCACCGCCGCACCCATGCGCGCGATTGGCGCCTGCGTCACGTCCCCGTACGCATGCACTATCGCACGCTCGTCACGCGACTCGTTCGCAACAACTCGGTCTGCAACCGAATTACAGGTTCAGCCGCCTACCAAGGTAAGGCCATCACAGCCGAGAGGGGTTTGATAGTTAGAACAGCCCAAATGAGGCGGCTCATTTTGACCGGACGCGACTCATACGTTTGCGCGAAACAAGGTGGCGGCCGCCAAGGTGGTTGGGGCTTTTCCCCCAAGGTGGTCGGGGTTTCAGAAGTGGTTTTCCCCAAGGCGGTGGGACACTCAAGGTGGCGGCCGCCAAGGTGGTTGAGGGTTTGGTTCACTCAAGGTGGCGGCCGCCAAGGTGGTTGAGAATTTGGTTCCTCGAACAGTAATTCACTTACGCGCACGCACCCTTCAACCTCACCACATCACCCCCTTGACCGCCTCCCTCACTTTCCCCATAGTGACCCGCCGGTCAGTAATGCCTCGTATCGCCGATCCACGCACTCGCATCGTTCTGCTCCGCGCCGCTGAAGCGGTCTTCTCGGATCGTGGACTCTCCGCGGCCAAAGTCGTCGATATCACCACGCGCGCTGGAGTATCCAAAGGCGCGTTTTACCTCCACTTCGACACCAAAGAAGACTGCTTCCGACAGATCGTCGAAGGCGTTCTCGCACGCCTCGCAACATCGGCAAAAGCCCCGCTCCTCCAAGCGATCACCGGCCCCGAAGCTGTCGCCAACATGCTTGAAAACAGGCTCGCCGAGTCTGTCGAGATGTTCGAGTTCTGCTGGCAAAACCGCGGAATCTTGAAGATGATCCTCGAAGGCGGAGGCGGCGCGCCTTACGCGTACCTCATCGACGAACTCACTGCCGGTGTCGTCCAACAAAGCGAATTGTGGCTCGCTCACGCCATTGCTGCAGGCATCTATCGCGATGACGTCGACCCGAAGATCGTCGCGCATCTCATCGCCGGCACCTACGAACGCCTCGTGCGCGAGCTGATTAAACAGCCGAAACGACCGGAAATCGAGGCCTGGGCCACGCAAGCACAAGACTTGATCACTCGGGGACTGTTCGCCCCCAGCGTCCAAACGATTGTTGACCAGAAGGTCAAAAAGGGCTCCACGGCGAAAGCTGCACGCACGCCGCAAGCAGAGGCAAAAGGAAAATGAGCACGGTGGTGAATTCGACGCCTTCCACTCGGAAGTTTAATGGTTGGGGTCTGCTCGCGCTGGTGACGGTCATCGTCGTCGCAGGTTTCGTGGGCGTTCGCGTCAAAGCCAAGCTGGAGCTGAAAAAGCAGGAAGATGCCTCGCGACAAACCAGCCCCGAGGCGGCCCAAATCGCCAAAAACGCGCCCGCGGCTCCGATGATCTCCGAGGTCATCTCGCCCAAACCCACCAAGTGGCAGCCCCGTGTCGACATCACCGGCACCCTCGAACCCCTTCAACAGGCCGACGTAGGCTTCAAAATGGGCGGTCGCTTGCTCGCGATCAAGGTCAAGAGCGGCGACGTCGTCAAGACCGGACAAACGCTCGGTATCGTCGATGCCGCCGAAGCGTCCGCGCAAGCTCGCGTCGCACAAACGGGCGTGAGCGTCGCGCAAATCTCGCTCGACATGGCCAAAGATGCGCAAAAGCGCACTGACTCCTTGTTCGAACAAAAGGCCATTGCCGAAGCGGAAAAGACCACCGCAACGCAACGCGCACTGCTTGCCGCTGCACAGCTCGAACAAGCCCGCGCGCAAGTGAAGCTCGTGTCGGTGTCGATCTCTAATTCCTTGCTCACCGCGCCTTTCGCAGGTCTCGTCACGCGCGTGCCAGCAGGCATCGGTAAGATCGTGGCCCCGGGCGAACCCCTGTTCCACCTCGAAGATACTTCGGTGCTCAAACTATCTGCATCGCTTTCGGAGAGCGACGCACGCATCGTCGCCGTGGGCGCAAACGTATCGATTGAAGGTGCGCCCAATGCCCCCGGTAAAGTCACGGCCGTTCTCGGATCCCTCGATCCGCAAACGCGCCGAGTGCCTCTGGTCGCAGAAATCCCCAATGGTCCCGACTCGGGCCTGCTCGCAGGCTCCTTCGTTCGTGCACAAGTCGTCTCGCCAGAGCCCGTCGATGCATTGGAGCTGCCTGGATCGGCGATCCGACCGGGCTCTCAAGACGAACTCGTTTTGGTCAAAGACGGCAAAGCGCACTTGGTGCGGGTGTCTTTTTCGAGCGGCCCGAATGGAACGATTTACGTGCGCAAAGGCCTCGAGACATCCGATCGCGTGGTCGCTCGCCCGCGCAGCGAAGTCAAAGAAGGCGACGTCGTCGGCGAAAGTCCGACGGCGAAGTGATGGTTTGTCCTGACGAATGATTTGTCCGCGTACGAGGATCGATTCATGAACATCTCGGCTATCGCGATCAAACGCCCCGTGTTCACCGTGATGGTGTCCGTGGCGCTGCTCGTGCTGGGCATCGTTGGTTATCGACAGCTCGGCACTGATCTTTTTCCCAACGTTTCATTTCCCATCGTCAACGTGACCATCGTCTACCCGGGCGCGAGCCCTGCGGAGATGGAGACGCAAGTCACGAAGCCCATTGAAGACGTCGTCGTTTCACTCAACGGCATCGATCGTGTCCGCTCGTTTTCGCGCGAAGGCGTGTCGACCACGATCGTCATCTTCAAGCTCGACGTCGACGTTCAAGAAGCCGCCACACAAGTGCGCGAACGCATCGCGCAGGCGCGTTTCAAGTTACCCAACGACATACAAGAGCCCGTGGTTTCGAGGCTCGATACCGACGCCACGCCAGTGCTCATCTACACGTTGCGCGGGCGTCGAGGCCTCAGCGAAATCCGCAATTTCGCGGACGATGTGATCAGACCCGCGGTCGAACAACTCGATGGTGTCGCGGCGGTCAACATTCGCGGCGGTGCTGAGCGCGAAGTCAAAGTGATGCTCGATCGCGCGCGGATCGATGCGCTTCGCGTGCAGCCCGCGCAAATCGTCGGGGCCATCAAAGCCGCGAACTTGACGGTTCCGGCCGGCCGCTACGAGGACGGCGAAAAAGAAATCAGCGTGCGAGCGATCGGTGAGCTCGGCGAAGTGGGCGCCATACGCGACATCGTCGTAGCGTCCGCGAAAGATGGCTCCGCCGTGCGTCTTCGCGACGTGGCCGATGTGCAAGACGGCTTCGAAGAGATGCGTACGCGCATCCGCGTGAACAACGAAGAAGCCGTCGCGTTCGAGGTCATCAAGCAGAGCGGTCGCAACACGGTGGAAGTCGCCGAGGTGGTGCGCGCCAAGCTCGCCACGATGGAGAAAGAGTTTCCCGAGGATTTGAAGACGTCGCTCATTTTGGATCAGTCGACGTTCATCCAGGAAAACGCACACGAAGTACAGGTCGCCATTTGGTACGGCGGGGCCATGGCGATCCTGATCATCTTGATCTTCATGTTGGATCTGCGCTCGACGCTCATCAGCGCCGTGGCTCTTCCGACGAGCGTCGTGGCGACGTTTTTCCTGATGTACGTGCTCGGTTTCACGCTGAACATGATGACGCTGCTCGGCCTGTCGCTCGCGATCGGCCTGCTGATCGATGACGCCGTCGTCGTGCGTGAGAACATTTTCAAACACCTCGAACGCGGAGAGCCACCTATGGAGGCGGCGCTGAATGGCACGAAAGAGATTGCCCTCAGCGTTTTGGCGACGACCTTGACGATCGTCGCGGTGTTTGTCCCGGTCGCTTTCATGAGCGGCATCGTCGGTCAGTTCTTTCGTCAGTTCGGTTTGACCGTATCGGGCGCGGTGCTCGTCTCGTTGTTCGTCGCGTTCACGATCGACCCGATGCTTTCGTCACGTTTCTCGAAGACGATCGAGCACGGCAAAAAGGACCCGTTTGCGCCGATCAAACGACCTTTCGAGTGGCTATTCGCGTCGATGGATAACGCGTATCGCGGGCTGCTCGAGTGGGTCGTGCGTCATAAGCTGGTGGTCGGACTGCTCGCCTTCGGATCGTTGATTGGCACGGGGATGATCATGGGCCTGATGGGCTCGGACTTCGTGAACCCTGAAGATCGCGGTCAGATGTTCATGGAGATGGAGTTTCCTGCGGCCACGTCGCTGGATGAAACGGCGCGCCGATCGTTTGAGGCCGAAAAGAAATTGTTGCAGCACAAACAAGTTCGCACGGTCTACGCGACGTTGGGTCCCAATGGAGACGTGAACAAAGCGCAGTGGCGCGTGATCATGTCGAAGAAGAACGAGCGCACCGAAACGCTCTCGCAGCTCAAGGATTTCGCTCGCGAGCTTGGCAATTCGGTTCCAGGAGCATCGGTCGTCATCACGGATCCTCCGTTCGTCGAGGGTGCGGGTGTGCAGGCTCCGATCATGATCCTCGTGCGCGGTGATTCGTACGAGGACATCGGGCAAGTCGCGAACAGCATTGGCGACGTGATGCGCTCGACGCCCGGGATCACGGACGTGCAAGTGAAGTTCACGCCGGGTCGTCCTGAAATGCGCGTGCAAGTGGATCGTCAACGCGCGGCGGACATGGGCATCAGCGTGGCGCAAATCGCGATGACGTTGCGTTCGTCGATCGAGGGCGAAGAAGCGAGCAAGCTCCGTCAAGGCAAAGACGAAGTGCCTATTCGAGTGCGCATGCGTCCTGAAGATCGTGCAGACCCCACGGACGTCGAGCGACTGACTTTGTGGTCACCCAAAGGAGCCGTGGCGCTTGGGGACGTGGCGCGACTGGAACAGGGCGAAGGTCCGCAGGTGATCGAGCGCGAGGATCGGCGGCGTCAGATTGCGGTTTGGGCGACCCCGCGAGGCCGTTCGCTGGGCGATATCGTGAAGGAGATCCAGCCGAAAATCGATGCATTGAAAAAGCCGTTAGGAACCACGGTTTTCTATGACGGCCAAATCAAGCAAATGAGCGACACGAATTCTTCGATGGGGACGGCCATGCTCCTGGCGGTCATCTTCATCTACTTGGTGCTCGCGTCGCAATTCGAGAGCTTCATTCACCCGTTAACGATCATGCTCACGCTGCCGCTCGCGCTGGTCGGTGCGATTCTCGGGCTTTTCTTGGCCGACACGACCATGGCGATGGGCGCGATGATTGGGATCATCCTGCTCATGGGTTTGGTTACCAAAAACGCGATTTTGCTCGTGGACCGAGCTATCGTACGGGTGCGTGAAAATGGCGAAACGCCATTGCAAGCCATTCTCGAGGCGGGTCCTGAACGGCTTCGGCCAATTTTGATGACCAGCGCCGCCATGGTGCTCGGTATGCTCCCGACTGCCCTTTCGACAGGGGATGGCAGCGAATTCCGTGCTCCGATGGCCATTTCGGTCATTGGTGGCGTCGTCAGCTCGACGCTGTTGTCGCTCGTCGTCGTTCCGGCCTTTTACTTGGCCATCGAGAATGTAAAGGGCTGGCTTGGCATTGGCAGTGACGAAAAAGCGATTGCTGAGCCCGCAGCGGCTGAGTAGCCACGATTGACGTAATCCCGCCTGCCTACCAGGTCATTGCACATGGTAGGCAAACTCAATCCCGAAGAGATCGAACGAGTCCTCGAAAACGGCACGATCGCCCATTTCGGTTGTCATGCTGGCGGTCGCACGTACGTCGTGCCGATCACGTATGCGTATGCGAACGGGACGCTGTACGGGCACACCGCCGAAGGGCTCAAGCTGGCGATGATGCGGGACAATCCTGAAGTTTGCATTGAGATCGAGGAAATCGAAGGGCCCGCGCGCTGGCGAAGTGTGATTGCATGGGGCGTGTTCGAGCCGGTCGTGGAAGCACACGAATCGGCGCAAGCACTACAACTGCTGCTCGAGCGTTACTTTTCGCGGCAGGCGTCGGATGTGCCACGTGGACCGCTCGGACCGCATCGTCGAGGCCAACTTCGCCCGGACGCGCAGCTTTACCGAATCCGCTTGACGGAAAAGACGGGTCGATTCGAGGCGGGATTGGAGGAAGACGCAGCCTGAGAGCGTGTTTAACAGGCTCTGAGAAAAAGATGTCAATACCCAGACCGCAGATATGATAAAACCGCATGTTCAAGAGGAAGAACGATGCGAAGCGCTGCGACGATGGCTTTGGTTTCTTTGGCGATCCTCTCTTCGAGCGTGGGCTGCCAGCTCATTGCTGGTGTGGATCGCGAGCTGATACCCGAACAAGGGTCGGGTGGAGCAGGCGGCGCAGGCCAATCGAGCAGCAGTTCCTCTGGACAGGGTGGCTCGGCCGGTGAAGCCGGCATGGGTGGCATCGGTGGCACGGGCGGCATCGGTGGAATGGGCGGCACGGGCGGAGCAGAGTGCTCGGTGGATTTCGATTGCCCGACAACGGATTGTGCCGCGCCCAAGTGTGATGCTGGCCTGTGCACATCGATTCTTGTCCCCGCAGGCACCACGTGCAATGAGGGCTCGGGCACGGTTTGTGATGGCAATGGCGTGTGCGTCGAATGCCAGACCGCAATGGATTGTCCCGCGGCGACGACGTGCCAGGTGGCCGAATGCAATGCGGGTAAATGCGAAACTGCGAATGTTGCTGGCGGAACGCAAATCTCGAATATGACGCTCGGCGATTGCAGCAGCGAGCAATGCGACGGAATGGGGACGGTAACCAATACGACCGATGATCTCGATTTGCCGACTTCGAATCAGGAGTGCAAAATCGGATCGTGTTCGATGGGCGCGCCATCCATTACGAATGCTCCCGTGGGCACGACGTGCGGCGCGAACAACACCTCGTGCGACGCGAATGGCAATTGCGTGGGATGTTTGGTCGATGCCGATTGCGGAGCGCCTACGGAATGCAACACGCCTACATGCACGAGCGGCACGTGTGGCGACAATTTCAAAGCCGACGGCACAGCGCTCGTGATGCAAACTGCGGGCGATTGCAAGGTTGCGCAGTGCAATGGCACTGGCGGCGTCAAGCAAGCGATTGACGACAACGACTTGCCGATGGACGACGGCAATGACTGCACCAATAACGTGTGCAATGCAAGTATGCCCGAGTTCCCCAATTCGTCGGTGGGCACATCGTGCACCGACAATGGTGGCACTGTGTGTAATAACATGGGCATGTGTGTCGAATGCAATCTCGGTGCGGATTGCGTGAGCGGCGTGTGCTCGAACAGCGTTTGCCAAGCTCCCGAGGTCCTGTCGATTGCTCCCACGACGCCGGCCGCTGTCGGCAGCAGCATTGCCATTACTTTCAGCGGCACGATGGATCCGACCACGCTCGTTGCACAACAGCAGATTGGGCCGTGCTCGGGATCGGTGCAGTTTTCGGTCGACAACTTCGCCACGTGTTATGGGTTTGCCTCGGCATCACCCACGATGGGCGCGAACAACAAGACCGCGACGTTCGTCCCGGCTCCAGGGCTTTCGTTTGGCACGACGTACAAAGTCAACGTGACCACGGGCGTCACGGACATTTCGGGTAAAGCGCTCGCCCCGTACCAACCGATGGACATCACGACCGTAGTACCGCAATCGACGTGCACCGGCTCGGTGGTCATCAGTCAGATCTATGGCTCGGGCGGCGCCGCGGGAGCCGCATACATGCACGATTTCGTGGAATTGCACAACCGAGGCAATACGCCGATGGATCTGACCGGATGGAGCGTTCAATATGCCGTCGCTACACTCACGAATTGGCAAGTAACGACACTTGCGGGCATTCTGGACCCGGGTGATTATTACTTGGTGCGGCTCGGCAGTGCCGGAAACAATGGAATGGCCGTACCCACACCGGATGCCTCAGGCGGCACATCGCTCGCTTCAGACGCCGGCAAAGTTGCGCTCGTAGCCAATTCGACAGCGCTGGTGGGCGGTTGCCCCTCGGGCGCGGTAGTTCGCGATTTCATTGGTTATGGCCCGACCGCAAGCTGCGCCGAAGGCAATATGCCCGCCGCACCCCACTCGGTCACCGAATCGATTCACCGCAAAGGGAATGGGTGCACCGATACGACCGTCAACTTGACGGACACCGAGCTACTTGCTGCGGCACCGCGCAATACGCAATCGACGGCCTTGCAATGTGACTGTCCGATTGCTGGAGCGCTCGGAACGGCCAACGAATCCAATACCACCGTCGAAATGGATTATTGCAACGTCCAGTTCCCGCTCGACATCATGGTCACTGCTGGAATGATGACGCCCGTCATCTACGGGCGCGTGTACGAGGTCGGATTTACCGAAGCCATGGGGGCAAACCCCGCCATCACGGTCGAGGTCGGGTTTGGCCCGGCAAACGTCAATCCCAGCACGCAAAGCGGCTACCAATTCTTCCCGGCCACTTACAACGTCCAAAATGGCAACGACGACGAATACATGGCGTCGTTCTCCGCTCCCGTTTTGCCTGGCGACTACCGCTACGTCTACCGCTTCACGCGGGACGGCTCGAGCTACACGTATTGCGACAAAAACGGCTCTGGATCCAACGGCGGCTTGTCGCTCGAAATCCACGAGCTGCCCGTTCTCACCGTCATGCCTTGACCGCACTTTCGACCATGGCTCGAAGCGCGTTTGGGGGACAGGTTGCGAAACTTTGGAAGTCGCCCCCTGGCCTTACCGCTTGACACTGGGACATAAACCACGGCAACGCTGTTTGCGCTGCGGCATCTGAGGAATGTGCCCCAGTGCGCTCACAGAATAGTTGACATGGTTTGTCGCACGTGCGATCACTCTGGGCGATTATGTCGTCGTTCCCTTCCACATTCCCTTCATGTTGCCCGCCCAACGATGCGACCGACGCAAACGGAACGGTTCACAGAATTTGCAAGTCAAATCCTGTCACATCGAAAGCGTTTGAGACACACGCGGAGCAAGATCTTGCTCCAACAGCAGATCCTTGTGACCGCGCCAGTATATCCGTGTTTAAGACTCACGAGCAAGCGTGTCATCGCGCGCGGTTGAGCCCACGACTTGGCACCATTATCGTTTCCGGCGAATTAAAGCCAGAGCACGGAAAAATGAAGCTCACGAACCAACGTAGTGGGCATATCAACTGGTGGCCATACGAAAAAATCGTCAGAGAAACACCATTTCAGGAGTATCGCTCATGTCTATGACGATACCTGCAACATCTGAGACAATCGACACGGCGTTTCTTGGGTCAAGCAGACCGATAGAAGTTCTCTACGAAGCTGAATGTCCGATTATTTATACAATTAAAACGGCCACTGGGCAACTCTTACTCGCCTATGTTGCGGATGAGACCGAACATCATCAAATGCTTCTGCTGACCCCGTGCAAACAATCAATAGTTTCAGATCTCCGCGAAGGACGATGTGCTGTTCGAGATGCGTTGCTTAGTTCTTGGCTCTGGCTCGCCAAGCTTGCGCATAATGGTGAGTGGAGTGATGTTTGGTCAATCGATTCAAGTTCGGTTCCAGAAGATTATCTGCCACGACCTGGAACGCTTTTGTACCCGGATTTGGAACCAGTGCTATCTACCAGAGTCGTCGGGGCAAGCATTGCACGTGCTACCACTCCAGCGAGCGTAATTGCATACGCTGCTGATAGTATGCGCAAAGCAATAAAGACTCTTCTAGAATATTTGCTCGATGTAGAAAATTTAGGCCGCCCCTCAGATGCACTCAGGGAACTTTACGATCTTCCGGCACAACGGTTGGCGTTCAATAGCTTTGAAATATCTTTCTCAGCACCACGTCAACTTGCTACGGATCAAGCTTTGATTAGCGCAATCAAATTATTGCAAATTGGACTTCAGTGGGCTGGTGGCAATGAAAATACGCCTATCACAGGAGCATCAGATGCCGAACGTAACGCTTTGCTACGGGCATTGCTTGAACTTACGCCACCTTCCGCAGGCGCTATTGAAAACGTTGAGGTTGGCGGACGGTGGATACTCAAAGGAACAACTCGACTTACCAGAGCATCTCGGAAGCGTGTACGCGACGAGCTGAAGCGATTGCAAGTAGAAAAGGTGGTCACACTCGAGGGGCGAATTGGAGAATTCGACCGTGACAATTGTACGTTTATTCTTCGCAACGTAGAAAGCCGCAAGGATGTTACCTGTGCTTTTCGCGAAGAATTATTTGATGACGCAATGGATGCGTTTACCTCTGGGGAACGTATAACGGTCATTGGCGTTGAGCGCTCGAAGAGGCTCTATGTCGCGGCGTTTCCATCATCAACGCAATAAGGTTGTTATCCGTCCGTAAAAAGGTCCAACTGCTTTTCGCTTTGTTGCCATGCGAAAAGGTCAAGCTGCGTCCAACGCGGTAGCTCAGACGCACTGGTTGGCGCCACGGCCGCGACTGGCACGGGCGTTGGAGGGATCAGGCGCTTTGCCGGATAGGTCAAGGCTTCTCTCCCATGCAGGCGAAGACCGATCCGGATAGGTCAAGGCTTCTCTCCCATGCAGGCGAAGACCGATCCGGATAGGTCAAGGCTTCTCTCCCATGCAGGCGAAGACCGATCCGGATAGGTCA
>CAZETM010000253.1:0-11542 GCA_964514885.1 uncultured Polyangium sp.
GGGGCACGTTGTCCCCCGGACATCCGACGTACGTGCGACGCACGTCAGATGTGGCGCTCGACCAAGCGATTGCGGACAAACGATTGATATCGATCGCGGCTCCTCCTACAATCGGTAAATCGAGCCTCATGTTGCGTGCGCAGTCGGAACTAAAGGGGACGGGCACTGTTTGTTATATCGACTTGTCCGGGTTGAGCATCCATTCGGACGACGTTTTTTACAACGGGCTGTACAAGAAGCTCAGCGCGGGGGTCGGAAAGACCATCAAAGATTGGCCGGACCTCGAAGAACTAGGCGGCCAAAAGCCAATCCTGTTGATGCTCGATGAGTTCGGTCACCCAACCCCCGAGATCCTAAAGCGGCTTGTGCCGGCGCTGTATTACCTGGCGACGAAGGTTGGAACTGGGATCCGGATCGTCGTCGCCCAACCTCGGTCGCTTCGCGAAGTGATCAAAGAGACGGGACTCGACAATGACAAGTACTATCAGGCATTTCAATCGATTGCCATCGATCCGCTCGTCGACGCCGAGCTTTCCCAGCTCTTGTCGTTGCTGTCGCCACGGGCCAACCAGATTGCCATGACGAACCGACAAGTGATTGCCAGGCTTTCCCAAGGCCATCCGCGGGCTGTTCAGCTCCTTTGCCACCAGCTGTTCGATGCTGAGGCTGCAGGAAAATCGGACGAGGATTTGCTCCAGCTTGTATCCGACGGGGCCATGTACGCATGAAGGCCGAAATCCCCTACCGCGCCGCCGGGACCTACGTGGGTGACCTTTATGTGGAACGTGATGCCGATCACGTCCTGATGAGGGAAATTCGGGCGAACCAGCGATACCCGTATGTGGTAGCGGCGCGTCAGAGTGGGAAGTCGAGTCTGCTCGTTCATACGATGCGAGCGCTTGATTCGATCGAGTTTCGCACAGCGCTAGTGGATCTGTCGCCGTATCAGTTGGATGATTATGGCACGTTTTGGACGCGACTCTTGGGGGAAATCGCGCGGGGCACAAAGCTCGAGCGCACAGCCATCAGTGCCGACTATCCCGAGGAGACGTTCGACGCATGGCTTGGGACCATGCCAGGACGTATTGTGGTATTCATTGACGAGATTGACGCACTTATTGAGGCGCGCTTTCGCGACGTGTTTTTCGCGAAGATTCGATGGTTTTTCAATGCAAGGTCGACGAACAAGGAATATGAGCGGATCCAATTCGTCCTCGCGGGCGCGGCGGCTCCAGAGCGCTTGATTCAGGATAGTGCGCGATCGCCGTTCAACGTTGGCATTGAAGTGAAGCTCGAGGATTTCAGTCTAGAGCAGGTGCATGGGCTTGCGTGGGGGTTGAAAAATACTGGGGCACAAATCGCCGATCGTGAGGTATCGGAGGAGATTCACCGCCTGACAAGCGGTTCGGTATTTCTTTGCCAATTCGTGCTCGAGCGCCTGTATAGAATGGCCGGGGAGCGTTTATGCTTGACCGCTGTAGATGTTCGTGAGGCAGCCGACGCAGTCGTTGCACACGCTCCCGACGAGATGCATTTCCGAAATATATTTCGACTGATTGCAAACAACCAGCGCCTATTGAAGGATTTTGTTCGATTGGCGCGTGGGGAAGATGTTGGGGAACGGTCCAGGCAGGATCTTCGTTTGTTTGGCATTTCTAAGGTGACGAGCCCATTTCGGAACCCCATCTATGAACGCGTGTTTGGCGCAGGCGGTTTGCTAGATCTGTTCGCGCTTGCAGGGGAGCGGATATTGCCGGTCGTGAAAGCCGCGGAAGAAGAACAAGCAGTGAGCAACCGCTCGGGGGCGGCCTGGTTACCCTGGGGGGTGGAGCCTGCATACCGCGACGAAGAAACGCGCGAGTTGGCACATCGACTATGGGCAGCATATGACCGAAAGCAGGCACTCGAGGAGCAAAGCTTGTCTACGGAGGGCGTCGACCGTGAGATCTTCGAGATGCATGGGCGGTTGCGGGAGGGGGCACAAGTTCGGCCTGGCGATACACTCCTGGGCGCGCGGTACGTTGTGATCGGAAAGCTTGGCGGCGGCGCTTCGGGCAGCGTACACCAGGCGTGGGATCGCGTGGCGCAGACGATGGTTGCTTTGCATTTTTGGTCAGCGCCGGACCACATCATTAGGAACATTGTTGACTTCGGAGTTCGTATATGGGCGGGGATAGAGCATCCTGATATCGTTCGCTTGCTTAACCCTGACTGTAAGGACGGCGTGTTTCGTTTCTATGTAATGGAGTACATGGAGCGTGGAACGCTGCAGCAAGCAATCGAGAACGCCTCGAAACACGGCAATAAGCTCCCGGCTCATCAGGCTTTCGAGGTCGCGTTTCGCGTCGGAAACGCTCTCGCTGAATTACACCGCCAGGGTGCGATTCATGGAGACGTCAACCCGTACAACATCCTGCTCGACGCAAATGGGCGGGTCAAACTTGGCAATCTCAGAGCATCCAGTTCGAGCAAGGATGTTCGACTTAAAGCCACGATCGAGCCATTCGGTACATCTTCATTTGACCCGAATGAGCAGTTCAAGACTCGCGTTCCAACGCCAAGCGCTGATGTCTACGCCCTCGCTGCAACCTTAGTTGAAGCGTTGAGTGGGCCGATGGGGCCAACTTCTAATTATGTGGTTTATGGCCGCGAGCACTGGCACAGGCTTATCGAGAAACTCGATCAGGCAGAATCAATCAAAGAAGTCCTGCGAAAGGCAACGGCTTTCGACCCAACGAAGCGCTACCCGGATGCAGCGGCGTTTGGCGAAGCGTGGCAGATGGCGGTTAACGTGCCCGAGGAAATAAAAGCCAAGAAGGTGAAGTTTGGCGACTTCCTCTCGACATTTTCCGCGAATATTCCTGCCCAAGCATCGAACAAAGAAACCGAGACCTCATCCGCCCCGTTACAAGCTTATTCACTCGATAAATCAACCACAACATCATTATTGTATAGGTCAACAATGGAACGAACCTCGCCTGTAGCCGCCGTCCACGTCCGGGACCACCTCGTGGATGTTCTCCGCCGCGATCTCGTGGGTGCCGCCGAGCCTCACGAGGTGCTTTCCGCCGCGCCTTCGCGCTGGTATTTGACGGGCTTTCTGGTGCCGCGTGAAGCGCCCATTGAAGTGCGTCAAGATTCCGATCCCGATGAATCGCTAGCGAGCGGCGGCGATGATGACGGGGACGACGCCGCGCCGCCCGAAATTGCATCCGCTCGAAAAGCGTTTTTTCCGTCATCCATTGGCGTGAGCGTGCTGGTGCCGGAAACGACGAACGCTTTGTCGGTGCGTGCCACATGGGGCGAATATGTCCGCGAAGGCTCGATGAGGCCGCCGCCAGCCGACGAAACCGATACGACGCAAACGAAGGCTCGTCCCGAAGAACACTGGAAGCGAGCACCAAAGCAAGCCGGCAAGACGTACGAGATTCCTGCGACGGGCAAAAAGGAATACGAACTGGCAGAAGGCGTAAGGCTGGTTTTTACCGTGCGTCGAGTTCCCGAAGGCAGCGGGGTCAAAGAAAAAGGCGCTCGGGCCGTGTCGATTTTCTTGGTGAATGACAAAGAGCTGGTCCAAGGCACGCCGAAAGATCAATTTTTCCTATTCCAAGCGGCGCTCGAAGTACACACCGAGGAGCGATTCTTGCCGCGTCCGAACATCCGCGGACAGGATGGCGACGATACGGACGAACAAATCGCCGAATTGCAATATCGAGACGTATTCGAATACGTCGTGGGGCACGGCATCGCGGCTGAAGCCGATGTCGTGGAAGGACGAGCTTGCACGCGGGTTCGTACGACATGGCTGCCGACGGCCGAAGTGGAAAAGGTCGTGCCGGGCAAAGTCGATGGCGTGACGATCGAAATGGAAGCGCTTGCGGACGCGGAGTCCGCGGCTGACGTGCGCAGAATGCTCGAAAGGCTTCCCGCTGCGTATGAGTCATGGATTGACCAGCAAGCGCAAACGAAGGTGGAAACGCATCAGCAAGACGTATTGGTCGACTTGCTCAATGCTGCGCGTAACGTGCAACGCCGCATCGTCGATGGATTGGCAGCGCTCGATGACGCGGACATTTTCTTGGCGTTTCGGCTGGCCAACAAAGCGATGGCTCGTCAATCGCGAGCGCGCGACACGAAAAAGCAATATGGTGCGCCTACCTGGCGCCCATTTCAACTAGCGTTCTTGCTCATCAATCTGCGCGCGATGCACGAGCCTTTGCATCACGATCGCAAGGTCATCGATTTGTTGTTTTTCCCGACCGGCGGTGGCAAAACCGAGGCATATCTGGGATTGGCAGCCTATACGTTGGTCATGCGTCGATTGCGAAATGGTGGGATTTCGGGCGCGGGTGTCAGCGTGATCATGCGCTACACGCTGCGGCTGCTCACGCTGGATCAATTGGGACGCGCCGCGGCTTTGGTGTGCGCGCTGGAATTGGAACGGCAGGAGTGGATCAAAAAGGGCGACAAGAGACTGGGAACGTGGCCTTTCGAGATTGGTTTGTGGGTCGGCAAAGGCGCGACGCCGAATCGGATGGGCGACGACAAGAACTTCGATCCGTCGACAGCTCGGATGAAGGTGAATGCGTTCCAGGAGAATTCGGACAAGAACCCCGCGCCGATTCCGATCGAAACGTGCCCGTGGTGTAGCAAGAAGTTCGTACCGAATTCATTCCGGCTCGCACCAAATCGATCCAAACCGAGCAACTTGGAGGTATGGTGCGCAAATCGTGATTGCGTATTCGCGCGCGAAACAGCCCTGCCGATTTTGGCGGTGGACGAGCCGATCTATCAGCGGCTGCCGTGCTTTCTGATCGCGACGGTGGACAAGTTCGCGCAATTGCCGTGGGTAGGTCGAAGCGGAGCGTTGTTCGGTCGAGTGGATCGGCACGACAAGGCTGGTTTCTACGGCCCGTGTGATCCGGGAGTTGGAAGCCCGATCGAGGGTGGACGATTGTCTCCGCCGGATCTGGTGATCCAGGACGAGCTGCACCTCATTTCCGGACCGCTGGGCACGATGGTGGGGCTTTACGAGACGGCAATCGACGTGCTTTGCGAGCGTACTGAGAATGGCAAGACGTTTGGCCCGAAAATCATTGCGTCGACAGCGACGGTGCGACGCGCAGAGGCACAAATCAAGGCGCTCTTCGGTCGTTCGACGATAACGATTTTTCCGCCGCCTGGGCCGGATCGGCGCGATTCGTTCTTTGCGCAAACCGTTTGTCCCTCACCCCCCGGCCCCCTCTCCACAGGCGCATTGTTGCACAATGCTGGTGAAGAGGGGGAGAAAGAATATGCGAACGCGAGGCGATACGTGGGTGTGGCGGCTCCGGGGAGAAGCTTCAAAGTGGCATTGCTGCGCGTGTATCTGTCCATGCTCGCGGCCGGTAAAAAGGCGTATGACGAATTCGGCACGGCGGCCGATCCGTATACGACCTTGGTCGGGTATTTCAATAGTTTGCGCGAGCTGGGTGGAAGCCGGCGAATCGTGGAAGACGAGGTTACGTCGCGAATTCGTGGGTATGATACGCGTCTACGCGTCGGGCAAACCACCGGCGACTTTGCGAAACGATCCTTGGGCGAAGTGGTTGAATTGACGAGCCGCGAAGCGACGCATATGGTAGCCCGCGCGAAAGATCGTCTCGCTTGCACGATGGACAAGGCCGAGCATGTGGACGTGGCGCTGGCGACGAACATGATTTCGGTGGGTCTCGATATTTCGCGATTGGGTCTGATGGTGGTGCTCGGACAGCCCAAAACGACGGCGGAATACATTCAGGCGACGAGCCGAGTGGGTCGTGACGAAGAACGACCGGGCCTAGTGATTACGCTGCTCAATTGCCACAAACCGCGGGACAGGTCGCATTACGAACGATTCAATGCGTATCATGGCTCGTTTTATCGGGCGGTCGAAGCGACGAGCGTGACGCCATTCTCACCGCGCGCTATCGACCGAGGTATTGCAGCGGTGACGGTGGCGATGGCGCGGCTGAGCATAACGGAGCTGACGCCGCCACGAGGAGCGGAGGAGATTGGCAACAGTGCGCTTCGCGATCGCGTGGCGGCAATTCCGAAGCAGCTTGGCGCAAGGGCGGCGCGGGCGCACATGGACGATCACGAAGCGCCAGAGATTGGACAGAAAGTCGAAAGTCGTGTGCAGGGTTTGTTGGATTCTTGGAAACGTACCGTCGAGAAAAACCATGCGGTGAACACGACGCTGCAATATCAGCGCGAAGAGCCTGCGCATCCGCAGTTGTTACGCGATCCGCTGGAGCCCGTGTCGGATGATCCTGATTTACGAAAATTCAAGGCGCAGCGATCTCTTCGCGATGTGGAGCCAAGCGTGGATGTATTCTTGAGAAAGCCCGGCGCTCGCCGAGAGGAGGAAGGCTGATGGCCGCGCGTAAACCTCGAGGTTTTGGCTCACCCAAGGCAAGACCGCGTCCCGAAGGACAGGTGCGTCGAAGCCAGGTGCTGACGACATTTGGCCCCGGCGCGCTCGTGGATTTCCCCAAACACGCGGCCATCATGGGCGGGCTCGAATCGTGGGGCAATCCAGACAAGGACGGCTTCCAGCAAATATTCGAGGAACGACTTGAAACTGCGCTGAAAGTGCGCGAGCAAAATCAGCACTTGCGATTGTTCGCGCCACCGACGACGCCGAACGATCTGGACGCGCCTGCTCGAGGCATTGCAGCATTCGAATTTCCGGAATGGTTCATCGAGCAACGCGAAGATGCTTGGGTCGGAGACCGGGGCTTTCGCTCGCGTCGGCTATTGCATAGGCGAGCGATCGAGCGTGGCGAATATGGCGCGGTCGTGCCGGTACGGTTCGTTCAAGCATGCCCCAATGGGCATATCAGCGACATTGACTGGAAAGCGTTCGTGCATGGTGGGCATACGGATTGCTCGCGAGAATTGTTCCTGGACGAACGAGGGACGAATGGGGACTTGGCGGATATTTTCGTGCGTTGTGCATGCAAATTGAGCCGGCCGCTCGTGGATGCGACGGATCGACGTGGGCATTCGGCGCTGGGTGAATGTCGAGGCGAAATGCCGTGGCTCGGCAATGCAATCGCGGAAGCTTCGCATTGCGTGGACGAAAAAGGGAAACCACGGCACAACAAGCTGCTCGTGCGGTCGGCGACGAATGCTTATTTCCCGCAAAACATCAGTGCGATATCGATTCCGGGAGATCCGAACAAGCAAGCGCTTCGGGAGGCCGTGGATCAAGCTTGGGGCGATTTGGAGGCGGCCGAGGATCAAGCGGACGTGGCGCGCGAATTGAAGAAAGCCAAATACAAGCACCTGGGTGAACGATTCACGGCCCAGGAATTGTGGACTGAAGTGCGCCGCAGGCAATCCGGAGTGGTCGAGGAGCGTCGAGGTATCAAGCAAGCCGAGCTGGATACGTTTCTTGCCGTATCGGAATCAGCCGGCGAAGATACCCCCGAAAAGCAGGACTTCTTTGCACACGCGTTGTGGATGGATCCTGAACGACTTGGCCCACAACGGAAGGTATCGCGGATTGTCCTGGTGCATCGATTGCGCGAAGTGATCGTGCAGCTTGGGTTTACGCGATTCGAGGCGACCGCGCGGGATGTGGATTATGAATTGTCGCTTGGGGTTCGCACGGCTCCGTTGGCGCGCGAAGTGACGTGGTTTCCTGCGGTTGAGAATCGGGGCGAGGGCATTTTCTTGGCGCTCGATCCGGCAGCCGTCGCCAAATGGCGTGATCGTGAGGCCGTGAAGGCGCGGCGAATTCAGCTCGAAGCGGGATTCGAGGCTTGGAAGAAGCGCAGGCAAGCGACGAACGCACGGTTTCCTGGTGTGACGTACGTGATGCTGCATTCGCTATCGCATCTGCTCCTGACGGCGGTATCGTTGGAATGCGGATATGCAGCCAGCTCGATTCGCGAGCGTATCTACCTTGATGGCGATCGTTGTGGAATTCTGCTTTTCACGGGGACGCCCGATGCCGAAGGAACACTTGGAGGGCTGGTCCAAGTGGGCAAGAAATTGCGCCACCACCTCAATGCAGCGCTCGAACTGGGTCGGCTCTGTTCGAACGATCCCGTGTGTGCGCAGCACCATCCGGATCATGCGCATGAAGAGCGTTTTCTGCACGGCGCTGCGTGCCACGGTTGCCTGCTCATTTCGGAGCCGTCATGCGAATGGTCGAATGAATTGCTCGACAGGTCGCTCGTGGTCGAAACGGTGGAGAGCCAGGGCTCGGCGTTCTTCGAGGACTCCTAATGCGGGCGCTCGATATCCCCAGCGAAACGCTGCTACAATTGGCTGATGCGCTCGACGCGGGGCATATACGCGGTCCGCTATCGAAGTTCGGATTGCGTGCTTTTACGAAATCGGCATCTGTCGCTTTATCGCTGGAGGAGCTGCGGCAGGCGGTGGGGGGCGAAGTCGCACTCGCACGCGTCTGCCGACTGGTTGTTGCGGAGCGAGCCGCGACAGCGGAGCGAGCGCCCAAGGTGGAATTGGTATGGACTGGGCCGGAGCGGATTGGGGCATCGTCGCGCGATACGAAGATTGTCGTAGCGGAGTTGTTTCAGCGGGCCAAACGGTCGGTGATTGTATCGAGTTACAGCCTCAGCAGTGGCGAGGATTTATTTGCGCCGCTTGCCGCGAGAATGGCAGCGATTCCAACGCTACGCGTGCGAATGTTTTTCGACCTGACGGTCGGTGACCATAACATGACCGGTCCAAGAACGCGCGAAGCATACGAGGCGCGTTTCGTGCAGCGTTTTCGTGACTCGCAATGGCCCAAGGTGCGTTTTCCCGAGGTATTCCATGATCCGAGGACGATCACGAATGAGGCGATTAGTTTGCATGCCAAATGCGTGATCATCGACGAAGAGATTGCACTTGTAACCTCGGCGAATACATCGGCTGCTGCGCAAGAGGAGAACATCGAGGCTGGGGTACTGATCGAGGACCGCCTGCTTGCGAGTGCGCTGGCAAAGCAGTTTGATGACCTGGTTACTGCGGGGGATCTTGTTGCCGTGCCGGGGTTGGGGGCGCTGCCGTTTCTTGTTCGACGAGCGTGATACATCGGCCGTGGCCGAAGGGGATGTGAGACGCCTCCGCGCGGGCGCAAGGTTGTCCCTGTCCCGAGCTTTTCGTTGGCAGATTCTCCCCAAACCGCCAACCAAGTAGCCCACGGACTCACGGATCCGTGGCTTTTCCAGCAATTGCACCCACGGTACTCTTCTTGCTTTGGCCGCAAGCATGAAAAGCCCCGTCCTGTGCACATCCATGCTTGCTGCAGGTCGTTGTTCACGCATTGGCGCCGTTGTGGGAATGCTCGGAATGACGACGATCGGAGGATGCAGCGATCCACCGATTGGCGCTCCGGCGCCTTGCACGACGAAGATGACGACGTTCAAGCTGCAGCAGGCCTCCGTCGACAAGCTCGACATTTTGCTGGCCATCGACAATTCCCGATCGATGGCGGACAAACAAGAATTGCTCGCATTGGCCGTGCCAGACCTCGTCAAGAGCGTGATTAACCCACGTTGCATTGATGAAAATGGTTTGCCTGCGACCGTGCAGCCTAGCGGTCCCCTGGAGAAGTGCCCCGCGGGAACGAGACGAGAATCCGAACCCATTCTCGATGTGCATATTGGCGTCATCAGTTCGAGCATCGGTGGTCATGGCGCAGATTCATGCCCGAACAGCGACAGCTTGACGAAAGAGTGCCAGGCGCTCCCCAATTTGACGAACAATGACAAGGCGCATTTGTTGTCGCGTCTCGACCCATGCACGCAAGCGCCTGCGCCGACCTACGCGGGCAAGGGTTTTTTAGCTTGGGATCCGGGTCAAGTGTCGAATCCACCGGGAGAAAGCGTATTGGATGATGCGATGAACAATGGGCTTCTGCCATCATTGACGAACCTGGTGCGTGGCGTGGGTCAAATTGGTTGCGGTTATGAATCGCAGCTCGAGTCCATCTATCGGTTCTTGATCGATCCCAATCCCTACGAAACGATTGTCGTCGAAGATCTCAAGGCCACGCCCATGGGTACCGATCAAGTGCTCCTCGACCAGCGCGCATCTTTTTTGCGCCCGGATTCGCTGCTTTCCATCATCATGCTCACGGACGAAAACGACTGTTCGATCAAAGAGTTTGGTCAGTTCTATTATGTCGGGCAACTGCGAAATGGGGCAACTCCGGTGCGCATGCCGCGAGCCAGGCAAGAATGCGCGGTCGATCCCCATGCTCCTTGCTGCAAATCTTGTGGGCAGGCACGGGGCTCTTGCCCGATTGATCCCACGTGCGAAGACCCGAATGGCGGAACGGGTCCGGCGCTGTTGTCCGATACCGAAGACGACATCAATCTGCGCTGCTGGGATCAGAAACGCCGATTTGGTATCGATTTCCTCTACCCTACGGATCGCTACGTGCAGGCGTTCACGAGCGTCACGATTGCCGATCGTGCCGGTAATCTCGTGCCGAATCCGATCTTCTCGGACCTCGATCCGACGGACGACAATTCCAGCATTCGCGATTCGGGGCTGGTGTTCTTCACCGGCATTGTCGGTGTTCCGTGGCAAGACATTGCGCGCGACAAGACGGACCTGAAAAAGGGTTTCAAGAACGCAATTGAACTCGATTATCCGATCGACGCCAGTGGCACTACCACTTGGGACGTCATTCTCGGAGACCCGGAGAACGACAAGAAACCGCTCGATCCGCTCATGATCGAGACCTACGAAAAACGTACTGGGACGAACCCCATTACGGGCGACGTGCTCGTCGATGCGTCGACCCCGCTGGGCAATCCGATCAACGGTCACGAATGGACAATACTCAACGACGATTTGCAATATGCATGCATCTCGCCGCTCTTGCCTGGCACCGAGCGTGACTGCACGAGCACGAACCTCAACGCGTGTGACTGCACGCTCGCGGACAATGATAACCCCGCTTGCCAGTCGGACCCGAACAACCAGAATGCTCCGACGTTACAAGTCCGAGCGAAAGCGTATCCGGGTATTCGGCCATTGCAAGTCATTCGCGATTTGGGGCCGCAAGGAATCGTCGGTTCGGTGTGCACGCCGCAGGTATCCGATCAAGGCGAAGCGGCCATTGATTTCGGATATCGCCCGGCGATGAAAGCGGTTGAAGACCGCCTCAAGCCGGCGCTTGGTGGTCAATGTTTGTCGACACAGCTCAGTCCAGCGGAAGACGGAAGCGTGTCGTGTTTCATCATCGAAGCTCGTAATAGTCAGGGGCAGTGCTCGTGCGACCCGACGAAAGCAAGGCGTAGCATTGAACCGGGGTCACCTGCCGCGTCAAGCGTCGCGCAAGCCATGCAGGATCCGCTTGCGCAAAAGGGCCATTTGAATTGCTTCTGCGAAATTCCCCAACTGACGGGTGAAGAATTGGTCGCATGCCAAAACGACCCGAGCTACTTTCCGGTCATCAATGGGGACGACGTCGACGGCTGGTGCTATATCGATATGCATTTATCGACGCCGGTTGGCAATCCCGCGATCGTCCAGAAGTGCCCGGACAATGAAA
>CAZETM010000254.1:0-11500 GCA_964514885.1 uncultured Polyangium sp.
TCGAGACGGACAACTTGACCCCGCAAGAGCGCTTTCGGATGAAAGATGAAGCGATTTGGGAGGACACCAAGGCCGAGAGTGAAGCCAGAGGGAAGAAGGAGGGGAAAAAGGAGGGAATCATCGACATGTGCGATATCTTCGGCATCGAGCTCGACGAAGAACGTAAGGCTCGGCTGGAGCGTCTCGATGTCGACGGTTTGGAGGCTCTGCGTGTGCAGATCAAGCAGACGAAACGCTGGCCGGGGTGAACAAGGGTCGTCAGGGCAAACGATTTCCGCGCAGAGGTTGCAAGGTTTGCTCGCCCCTGGGCGATGTACTGACGCGTGAAGTACCAGGTCGGTGATGTGAATGTGGAGCCCCGTCGACTTCACTGCATTCAGCGATGCACGATTGGAATCTCGCCGCTCACCGCTGTCAATTCACTACCAGTTTCTACGATAGCCTCGAACGTGACACTCCGAAGGTCGTCGAATGCTATTTTCGAGTTAATGCCCTCGAGCACCAGGGTCGAGCCCGGCGGAACTCCGTAGCCTGGCAAAACAAATACCTCATTTTCGCCTGGTTCTTTACTGCGCAGCACCAACGTCAGGCTTGACAAGGCATCCGCGGTTCCACCTGCAAGCTGAATGAACGCCTTTGCGTCTGAAGTGGAAAACGAATATTGGCAACCATTGCATTTGTGAGACCCGGGCGCCGGATCACTGAACAAGGGATTGCCAGTGCATTCTTTACTCGACGGATTGGTGCCACCTCCAGCGTCAACGACGGGTAGTGGAATGGCTTCACTAATCTTTTTATCGAGCGCATCGGCAGCAGTAGTATCGTTAACAAACATGCTCGCATTGGGATCCACCTTGTCCTGGCACCCGAGGTTACCGGTCATCTTCAACGCTATTTCGAGTGCTTTGCAAATCGAGATCATCCTGACGGAAGCACCAGAACCGTCATCGGCATACTGCTTAGCCTCAGGTTCAAGCGCCGATTCGTACAGAGTGTTCGCTGCTTCGGCCGGCGTCAAATTGGGTTGAAACGCAAACAAATTCGCAAACGCCGCGGCGGCTACCGCCGTCGCAACGGATGTTCCTGTGAGCGCTGTATGCCATTGGCCATTCGCGTCCTGCGCAACGCCGAGTGTCCCAATTGCAGCCAATTTACTGACACTTCCTTTGCGCGTTGCAGCGATAAGGACTCCCGAAGGCTCGACTGCAGAAATCAAGTGCACCAGCGGATTGTCGAGCGGACCTTGATAGAGGTGATATTTACCGGCATCGTATGGATCGATTGTCTTGCCTGTCTTCGGATCCTCCATTTCGCCGTATATGTTTTCGCAATCCGTCGGCGTTGGCATCGGGATTTTGCTCATCGCACCCGGACAGGTTGGTCCGTCCACTTCATCACATCCCGGAACGCTCGCGTTTTGGCCATTCGGATCATTTCCCGCCGCAGCAACGAGTGCCGCGCCATGACAAGCAGCATGTTGCATTGCTGCATAGACGACTCTCGTGGCAATTGACGACTTTTTGATGACCTCATCAGAATCGCACTGTTCTCCTTCTACCGGCAAAGAACCAAGGGCCATCACTACGACGGGACCTGGGACCGTGACACCTGGCTCCTCATTTTCTCTCCGCTCCTTCCAGGCCTCCCAATCATCAATGGCGCTGCAAAGCGCATTCGCCAAATGAAATTGCCTGCCGAAAAAACCGCCATTGTCTTGGTCTATGTTATCGTGGTCCACGCTCGGCAATGCCAATTCCGCGTCCACGTTGGCGAGTTTGGTTGGTTGCGTACCGTCAGGACCGAAGACCACCGACGTCAAGTCGTCGATCAATGCCAGAACGGTCCATCCGTGCTCGTCCTGGCCAAATGGAAACGGATCTTCTTCTTGCACGATTGGGATGGGAAGTAGCGCCCCTGGATAAAATAAGGCGGGTACTTTCCCATGCGGCAAGGTATCGACAGCCACGACAAACGACGTGTTGTGCTCTATTCCTTCATTTAAGGACAAATTGGGCGGAAAACCCGCGGCCACACGAAATTTGTCGCGGAGCACTTCCTCTGCCGATGACACATTCGGCCCCTCACCTCCTTGCGGCGCCACCGCCACGCAATCTTCCTCCATTTTCTTGACGCCCTCGAAACCTTTCAGCTCTAACAGTTCCTTGGCATCCGGCGCACCGATAGGTGACCCTTTGTCGGCGACCCACGTTAATGCGCAATATCTTTTGAGTTCTTTCGGCAGATTGGGTTTTCCTCCGCAAAGCGCTTCGAGCTTCCAATGTCCTTCACCATTCGGTTCGGGCAAATCATGTTTACTTGGGCACTCTGCATCGTCCTGCATCGCAAGGATGAATGCACCACCATTGCAGCCAGGTTTCTCGGAAGCGTGCGCCGTGGACACGGGTGGCGGGGGCACTCGCGTCTCTTCGCACCCGCTTGCCGTCACCGCAATGGCGAACGAACCTACAACAACAGCACACCAAGTCCCTAACGCTTTTCGATGAACGGACATGACTCTACCTCCTTGCGTGCATTCGATGCGCGCAACTGAATACGTTTTACTTACGAAACCCTATTGTTACGGTACGAAAACGCGAAACGAAGCCCACTCGCTTTCGAGCAGCAACTGCATTTGCGCATCACGCAACGCCGCCGGAAGATCCTCCGGAAACGACGTCGACGCATACATTTTTTCGACGAGTTTTTCGTGTAAACCTCGTTTGCCGTCCACCGCCGCCGGCAGCGGCAACGTCGCGGCTACGACAGCTCGCGCCCCTTTAACGATGAACGCCTGCGGGAGACCAAATGACAAACCATCCGCTTCGTCCACCAAACTTCCGACTTCACACGCCGACAAGATGACGAATGGAGGCACATGTTCGAGCTCGAGCACTTGCCGAGCCGAGAACAACCCACCATTGCCCAAACGCACACCGCTTTCCCAACCATCCAGATCGGGTCGATAAATGGGATTCGACGGTTGCACCTTGTTTGCCAGGCTTTGAAAATAACCATGCCCGACGAAATGGAAAAGGCGTAAGTTTTTCTCGGCTAGAGTAGAACGGAACGCTTCCATATTCTCAGGCGAAATCGTCGGCGCGTTTTTTACTTCATACCGAAGCCTTTCCCTGATTGCTTTCTCCACTGCCTCCGCCTCGCGCGTCGCACCCGGCAACGTTTTCTGCGGATCACCCACGACAATCATGGCCGATGAATGCTCATTTATTCGATCCGGAGATGCATCGGCATTCAGTCCACCCAAATCAATGGCATACGCCACGGGCATGGCCTCGACAAGCTTCCCATCCCCCCACGGCAATGCATGAAAATCCACGCGTGCCAAATTCGCCCCATGCGGTGCAAAACGAATTCGCCTCGCCACCTCGATTTGGGCTCGAAATGGTTCTAGCATCCGCGCAGACATCTCGGCATTGCTGCGTGTTTCCGCGGAAGCAACATCGATACGCTTGGCCACGATACGATCTTGATCGTCGATGGCAAAACCGACATATCCGGCACCCAGTGGATGATACACCAGCAACAATTCACCATTCGTCGGCGGCGACAAAGGTGAATTCAAAGGAATGCCAATCGACTCGAGCAACCTCGCCAGCTTTTGACTGACATCGCGTTGTCCGTTGCGTCGCGCATTTGCATCGCTTTGTCCCGATCCTAGAAGCCGATTCAATTCTTCGATTGCAGCAGTGAGCTCTCCACGCTTCGTTGCGACGGCCTCGTTGACCGCCATTCGTCCGGGCAACGATACGAGCCCCCGCAAACGACTCCGTCGCGAGGCCTCGACTGCTTCGCGTAATGTATCGTTCGCGCCCTTCGGCTCCTTTTCGGCTAATCTCAACAAATAATCGATTCGGCGTTCCGTCGCACGCCCATGGACGGTCAAGAAGGATCCCGCACCAGTCGTAAACTCGACACCCATTGCATACCGCAAAGCATCCACGTCTGCTTCGAAGTACGCTTGCCGCGCTGCCGGATCCCCGAGTACGTCCAGCGCTTCTGCCCGAGCGAGCCACGCATCGAGCCGCACTTCGGCATCTTGGGCATGTCCAAGCAATGATTCAATGTTTTGAAGAGCTGTTTTCGCCTTGTTTGGATCTGTGCGCCCTTCTTCGATCAGCACGCGGCTTTCGGCTAACTCCCACCAATCTTCAATAAATCTCCCCGGTTTCGCGCTCGCCTTTTTCGCCTCTGCTATCTGCGTTCGAACCTCCGCGTGGTTGCCTCGTGCGAGTGCGATGAGCGCCAGGTTCGTCCGTACATTTGCCTTTCTCGCACCGTCATCACAAGGCCATCCGAGCGCAAGTTCATAAAACCTTTTCGCCTCGTCTAATGCTGTGTTTTCGTGTTTTGGCGAAAAAGAGGCCAGGTATTCCACCCAGCCCGCTTGGTTTAGCACATCGACCCAATCGCATGCTGAACCGCCGTTGTTTTTTAGCGCGTCCACGAACTCTTCCCGCAAACCGCGTGCCTCTGTGACACGGCCGAGTTTACCGAATATCTCGGCAAGCGCGAACTTCGTATCGCCTTGAATGCGTTCGAAACCCCGCTGTTCTGCTACGACCAACGTTTGATCGTACAACCGCAGTGCTTGTCGCAGATCCCCCGATTGCATCGCAATGTTCGCCCTGTAATAGGGCAATTCCGTCAAGGCTTCGGGTACGGATGCCATGAGCGGCCGCAAGTTATCCAGCGCCTCCTGCCCACGCTTCAGGTCATGGAGATGCATCACGCGAATCTCGGACAATGTGGTTCCGTCCGACAGTTCGGCAGAAAGCCGCCCCGTTTGTCGATCTAACGCAATCGCGCTTTGCATGTGGTTCTCAGCGTCATCGTATCGTTCCTCGTGCTTGTCGATGCGCCCCAGGAGACCGAAAGCGCGCGTCCGAATCTCCACATTCGAATCGCCCGTGAGGATTTTCGCCGCGGCAAGTGCATCGTCGGATTCGCCCTTTTGGGCAAGTTGCAGCGCTGCATCGAATGCCGCAAAACGTTTTACTTGGCGCAACGGCAATCGAAATACACTGCGCTCCTTGGCAAGACTCGCTTCGATGAAAACATCGCCTTCCGGATTCGGCACATCGAACTCGACAAATGTTCCGGCCTCCGTCGTTGCCAATTGCAAGTCCGCGTCGATCTTTCCCTCGGCCGTTTGTCCCGTCAACATGGCCCCAGGAGCTGCTTTGACCCGTAACTTCAGTTTTCCTTTTGCATCGAGGTGACATTCGGGCAATGCCGGCTCGCGGTCCACTGGCGCAATGATTTCTTTACATCCGGTAAAACTCACATCGAGCATTGCTACATTTTGCGTTTTCGTGGGCTCTCCGTCGAGATGCACATGAATTCGCGAAATCGACAACGTTCGTTCTTTTTTCTGGACCTGTTCAAGAATTTCGTCGGGTTTTGCCGAAATCAACTGCGTGGGTCCAATGGCAATCCAGAGATCATAGTCACCATTGGACACACCAGGGAAGAGCTCCTCGCGTGTTCCTTTGAGAAACGATTTTCCTGACGCATCGATATTCACAGGCACGGCGAGCGGTGTGACCGTCCCGAATCGCACCAGAAACGCCTGACCTCGAAGAACACCGTAACGAGAAACCAGCATATTGGGCGGCGGAGACAACGTCACCTCGAGGATGGTTTTCGTGCTCGTTGACAGGGAATAGACTTTCCGCTCGCTTCTGAGGTCATCGGCCCCCAACGTCGCCGCCAAACCGCCCTCGACGGCCACCGTATAGGCCGGCATCGGCGCGGCACGCGTCATTCCAAACCATATTGCCGCGAAACCAGCGGCAAGAAGCAACGTCGCCCCCACTCGTTGCGCAATTCGTCGTTTTGGTGCGATCGTTCGAATCGCGGCCTTGGGTTGCGCAATTTCAAAAAGAGCCTGGGCCTGTGCGGACTGTTTTGCCGTTTCTTTCAAAACGGCAACCTCTTCCGTCGAGCTTGTCCCACGCGCGAGCGACCGCCATTTCTCGTCTCGCAACAAGGCCCGTCGTTCCGCGAGCGTCCGCAGTGCCGAGCGCACATGCGCCGGCGCCGAGGACAAATTCAAATCGTCATCGCCCTCGACTTCTGGCGTGCCATCAAAAGAATCGTTCTCGTGTTCGTGGCTCATGTCGCCCCGCCTTTGCCACCGAGTTTTGCCAGAATACGCCGGCATTTCTCACGTACACGTGAAGCCCACTTCCAAAATGCGGCTGGAGTCCAATTCGTCATTTCGCAAATCTCTGGACCGTCCCAGCCATCGACAAAATGCAAGTAAAACAATTCCGTGGTTTCTTCGTCCAATTTTAGCTCCTCGAGCACATGTTCGAGCAAGTCACGGTTCATCAGGGCCATCTCTGGATCCAAATCGTGATGCGGCAATTCCGGCATCTCTTCGGGCGCGGTGGGCAATTCTACTCGTCCACTTTTTTTCAATCGTATGTCGCCGAATGTCACGTGTTGCGCGGTGCGACAAACGTACGCGTCGAGGTTACCGTTTGCTATTGCCGGATTGAAATTGCGCAATGTAGCCTTGTCGTTTTCGAGAAGCGCGATGTACGTCTTGCTGACGAAATCTTCGACGTCCGCGGGTCCACGCCTGCCACGGGTCCCACGAACATCCGCCAGAAACAGAGCACACACGACTCCTTCACGGATGCTCGGCGTCAGTCGAATGAACAATCGTTCGCCGGCGACTTTGTTTCCCGCGAGCGCACGAGCGAGCAAATCCAGGAGATCGTCGGGTGATTGGGCCATGGTGCGTTCGTTCCGATGCAGGCAGCGCTCGAGTGTACTTTGTCGTGGCGAACCCTGTAAAGGAAGAAGATTCCGACGCGTACGTTCCACGTGCATGCTCGTATCAAACGCTGGAAAGGGGTCGAGGGGATGAACGGTGCTCATGGTATTGATCCAACGCAATGAGTCTTTATGGACAAAGGAGACCATCGCTGAGCAGCGTGCCACAATACTCAACGTACGCGTTCTCACATAGAGGCGCGCACGTTCCGCAAATCGTGCAGCCTTCGAGAGCCTGATACAGTTTGAACGATTCACTCCCTGTCAAGAGCGTGCACGCGAATGCATGCGTGAAGACATAGTCGTCTCCAAAGGACGCATCAAGAAGATCATTGCACCCTGGTTCTTTAATGCAGTTATCATAAAGTTGTTTGCACTCCGTGGAGTATGCACCGTTAAATTCCGCAGTGCAATCTGCACAAATCTGATACGGTCCAGGCTCCCATCCCGGTCCGGGAAAGTATGACTGATTGGCGCCGCAAGCATTGGTCGCTCCGCGCGTCATGGCCGGCAGTAGTCGAATATCTTCGTACGGCCACGTATCTGATTTTGTCGTATACTCGTCGGTATTGTTCGCGTTCGTCACGTACTCCTTCGATGAACCGTCAACATTTATCCGAAAGATGCGATCTTCGCCCAGCACGTACAGTGCGCCATCTGGCCCTGTTTGGATTTGCGACGCCCCAATGCCATCCTTTCCCGGGAAATATTTGAGGAATTTTGTGGGCGTGGAATCGTTCAACCACGTAAAACCTCCAGTCGCGTTCTGATCAAACATCGAGAATGCGAATAACGTGCTGGGATCGCCGGGCCAGGTCACGAAGAACTGGCTCCAGTCTGCAGCCATCTCGAATCCCTTGATAAACGGCACCGGGGCTTTGAAACCGAGTAGCTTTTTCTCGTTCAGCTCGAGGGTTCCGAACACGCTGATGTCTCCGTCCAGCTTCTCGGTTTTTTGCCATGTATCGGTGTTATTCAATGCGATAGATGATACCGAAACGGATACTCCTCCCGTTTCGTGCTCGTACGGCCATGCGACCACGTACCCATTCTCGGTACGCGCAACGTCCATCTCTGCCCGATGGTGTGTATCGACTTTGGCGTTGTTTACCTTTTCGTGGAAAAACCGGGTTCGGGAAAAACCCGCACCCGGCAGTTTCTCTACACGAATTCCGTACGCGTGACTGCACGTCGAAAGGAACACCGTGGCACTGTTGTCGTGGTCTGCGTCGGAAGCGACACTCGCGAGATGAATCGTTCCACAATTGATATTGTCCGCGGCGTCGATATCGAGCGGATACGAGCCCAGCAAACTGGCAAACCCTTCGTCTTTGCTAAATTTGCCTGCATCGAAGGCCACGAAAAACGCTCGTGGCGATTTGGTCGCATTCGCTTGTGGCGCATGACCAAAGAATACATACACGATGTCTGCGTCTGCGTCTGCGTCTGCGTCTGCGTCTGCGTCTGCGCCTGAACCGGAAACGACGACGACGGGAACGTTGGGCGCGTTCGGAACATCGTTCCCCAGCAATGGTTTGAGATCGAGCGATGTCGTTCGAGCCGAATTGTAGAGCTTGCCATCGGCGACAAAAAAAGCTGGCACAGTCACCTCTTGCGAACATCGCGGATCCGCATTCGATGCAAATGTTGCCGAAAGGCAATCGGAACTCACCTCTGAAATGAGCGGCCCAATTTCGCTAAAAGCAAGCTGATCACAGCCCAGTTGCCACAAATTAACGCCTGTCGGCGGTACGCTGGTCAGAAAAAACGCTCTTGTTGCGGGGGACGGTTCGACGAGATCGGCGGTGCAATTAACACCCACCACCATCGGTATTGCCAAGACAAACAAGAGCCCAGCGCGCTTGGCAAAGCGCGTGCTTCGAAACGGGTTCATCGCAATCCTCCAGGTAAGACGCACCGTCGTCACGCACCAAGGGCGGACGAACGTCATTCCTACCAGGGTCATCGCGACGAACCCGGAAAACCTGACGAGTTTTTTTTCGACGAGTTTGCTTTTCTGCAAACCCTTTTTTTACCAGGTATTTGCGTTTTGGTCGTTGATGGAGACCCAGAAACGCTGCCCAGAGAAGGGCCCGAGGTTTGCCCCCAGCACCTTGCCCCAGAAATCCCAGCCGCTCCATAGGTTCGGAGCACCATCGTGGAACTCGGCCATGCGGTAACCCGCGCCGAAGCTACTTGCACACAACGCGTTTGCCACGGCGAGCGAGGTCAACGTCGTGCCCTTGACCGGCGCCGTCGCCGCAATCGTCCCGCCCGACCACGTCCGGCGCCACGCACCACCCGGCGTTTGGACGGGATTGCCAATCACCGCGGTCCCCGGTGAAGGCAAAAGCGGCGAAGGCTTGTTGATGCACAAAAGAGGCAACTCGTTCTTGGACCATGTGTCGCCTTGGTACGGGTTTGTCTTGGAATCAGAACCGGGGAGCGCGTACACGTTCGTCGAATTCGCCTGAGCAGTCGTCAACACCGACCATGTCATTGCGTTTTTCATGACCGGAGCGGGCGATGAATTCGTCGTGAAGAGGACATGAGACTTGCACGGATCCTTTGGAGGATCCGCCGTGACGTCCGCCAAGGTAATCACGTTGGCCGTTCCTTGTGCGAGCGGTTTTCCTACGCCACCCCACGGTGCGCCAGAATTGAACCGCGTTGTTCCGCCACTCGGCGTGTAATTGGGATATGCGGCTGCCGGCGCCATATCCGAAAATATTTCCAGGTTCGCTGCGCAATACGCGGGCGCGCCCGCGGGAAATTTCACGCCCACGTTTTGCAATGCATTGGCACTGATGTTGTATAGCGCAACGAACGGAAGCGACGAAGGTACGTGCTCCGATTCCGATTTCACCAACGGCCCCGACGAATAAGGCAACTCGGTCGTCAGTGTAATGCCAGGGTCCGGCGCGGTGGGCGGCGTGCTCGGTGGACGATAACATTCTTGCGGAATGCCTACGAATTGCACAATCGTGCAAGCAGGCGCTTGTTTTTCGATGTCCGCGTTCCACGTGCCCAAACCGCCATTGTCGGCGATGCCTCCTCCGCCTCTGGACATGGTGAACGTCGTTTTGGTGGACGTAAACGTTCGGTTCGCCGCCTTTTCGATCCACTTTCCCGTCGGATCGAATCGCCACAAGGCTAATTTGCACGTACCCCCAGCCACGCACGATGGCATGGTCCCGCCAATGGCCGCAGGCACTGGCAGTGACGCTATGGCGCTCGTACCGGCCTTCAATTGCAGCTCGGCTCCGGAACTCGCCAGCGTCGCACCAACGTGCATGGTCCCGATCGATTCAATCGCCACCGTTTGTCCTGCCGCATTCGTCGCCGTGAAGTCACCTGGCATGTCTTTGGGATCGATCGTCGCAATCGCGATATTCACTGGCCCCGTGACCACGACACCATTGACATCGACGAGCGAATTCGCCGGAATCGTCACCTGCGCGCCTTTGCTGGAGGTCACGGTATTGGTTTGGGTGGGATTGATTTGCTTCATTTCAGCAGCGCGAAGCTCGTGAATCGCGCCAAGTCGGCCCGTCAGAAACACTTCCTGCGCCGGAACGAACCCGGCCATCGTGATTGCAATCTGATAGCCGTTCGTCGATGCAAGGATTGAACGAAAGTATTTCCCCGCCGCGTCCGTCGTCGATGCTACGCCGTTGATCTTGACGATGGCTCCAGCAACGGGATTGCCTTGTTCATTTCGTACGATACCGCTGAACGTAGCCGTGCTCAGCGCTTGAAGCGCCTCGTTGGTCATTTCCTCCAATTCGGGATCTGCGGTGCCAGCGAATTCATCCGATTCACCGCCCGTGCATCCGACACAACTCAGCGTTATTGCGCATGACAGCGCAATCCAATGATTTCTCATGGATACCCTCGACTTCGTTGATGTTTTCGAAAATGGCAACATGGCGCGAACAGCGTCGCGGTCGTCGCAGCCACACGTCCATGTCGTCCCATTCCACCATCGCGTCATCGAGGCATTTCCTGACCAACGTTCGACAGAAGGAGCACAACATCGACTTCTGACGCGCTGTGGTCGTACGTGTCATCCACGGTGGGGTCACAGCGTGAATGGCAACCCGGTTGCGCATCCCAGCAACCTCCTCACGACCGCCGCCGGACGATTTCCCATGTTCGACTGTTCCTCGGAGCCGTCTTGCATTCCGAAAGTGGACGTGATACCAAACTCGCAGCATGAGCATGGTCGAGGTCGTTCCACTCCGCTACGGTACTGCGTTCAAGAAAGCATTTTCCGATCCGGAGGTGTTTTCCGGTTTCGTGCGTGACGTCCTCGGCGTGCAGCTCGAGTTTTCCCATATCGAGCAAGAGAAGGCATTTTCGCCGCCGGTCGGAAAGATCGACGTACGATTCGATCTATTTGGTGAAGACGTCGAGCATCGGGCCATCGTGGAGCTGCAGCACGTTCGCGAGGATGACGCGTTTTCACGTTTTCACTACTATCACCTGATTGCGCAAATCCAGCAGGTGACCAGCAGCAAGAACTACAACGTCGAGCGAACGGTCTACACCATCGTGGTACTGACTCGTTTGCCGCAGGACGAGCATTTGCAATTCGACCTGGCATCCCAATCGAGCGATATCGTGACGCACGATGGCCGGCCGCTGGGATTGTTCAAGCATCGCATTGTGTTCGTCAATCCCCGTGCGGTGGGGCCTA
>CAZETM010000255.1:0-11494 GCA_964514885.1 uncultured Polyangium sp.
CGTGTTGGTGCGGTTTTCCGGGTAAGGGATGAATTGGGTGCGAGGGTGGGGGGTGGGGCTGAACAGACCCCCCATCGGTCTTCGGCGACTCAGGTGGCGCATCTTTGCCTACGTTTCCACCAGGGGCCTGACCCTCTCGTGGCGACGGATCTACATCCCTTGTTGACTCGTCGGCCGATCCCTGTCCTACCGATGCGTCATACTTGGGTGGCTCACCTGGTCGCGAATGATCAACCCAATAAGCCTTGGTGGCGCGTATGTCCAGATGAACAAATGAGCTGTTCGGATAGTAACCGACCCCAGCGTTGCGGAAGGTTCTGCAAAAGTCGCGAAGTACGGTGTTCGGAACGCCAGGGATGCTGAAGTCGAGCGCCCGACCGTGGTTGTGGTTGGAGTCGCGCGTGTACTGCGTTGGCGAGTAGGGACGATAGCCGCTGACGATGTGCACAGGGCGACCGCCGAAGTGATCGCTCACCATGCCGAGCAGTGTCGCGAGGCGCGGATCGGCGCTGGTTTTCGAGTCGCTTGGAGCGTGCTTCATCATGCGACTGAGGCCCGGTAGCGACGAAGGCACCAGCCGTCCGTGTCTGGTGATGAGCTGCAACGCGAGTTGATCGGTGCCGCGGACAAACCGCACGAAACCAGGGCGTTTCGGGGCGAAAACCAACGCTTCACCTTTGGGCCCACGTTGAGTTTTGCTGTCGCCTTTCTTCTTGGCGTCTTTTGCGTCGGCAGTTTTGCGCGCGGCTTCGGCGCTCTTGGCGCGTTGTGCCGCAGCCTTCTTGGCCTCGGCGATTTTGCCTTTTTCCGGAATCACCAGCGCCAACCCCGGCTTGATGCGCTGGCCCGGACGTAGCCCGTTTACCTCGCGAATCGCATCGACCGTCGTGCGGTAGCGCCTCGCGATGGCTCCAAGATTCTGACCTTTGGCAACGACGTGAACGACCTCGGACGCCTCGGCGTATACTGGCCAAATGGCCGTAGTGACTCCGAAGAGCAACACGAAGCTCAGTAGCCACATGCGGCCAGCTCGGACTGAAGGCGGCGTGACGAGACCTGGGCAGATGCGTCCCGACGAGGGCACGGTCGGCATGGGAAAGCGCCGAGGCGGCTGTCGCAAACCCGCGGTCATTCCCTTTCCGCTACGCGGGATACCCGCATGCGTAAAGCACATTTTTGGCCCTGTTTCACGGACAGTGCGAAGCTAGCAAGGTCGCCCCTCGTGGCGACACGATCGGGGCGCGTTTGCGCCTGTCGACAACGAAGGTCGAGGCGGAAGCATGGCGGATGGGAATTACTTGGTGGGCGTCGACATCGGCTCGAGTGCCATCAAGGTCGTCCAGCTCAAAGAAGTACGAAAAGGCATCGGGTTGGTCCGGGCAGGCTTCTGTCCGTTGCCACCTCAGAGCATCGTCGACGGACACGTGATGAACACGCAGGCGATCGTGTCCGCCATCGGTCGCGCCTTCAGCGAAGCCAAAATCAGGCAGAAGGACGTAGCGCTTTCCATCAGCGGACAGGCGGTGATCATTCGCAAGATCACGGTACCGCTGATGACTCAGACGGAGCTCGACGAGCAGATCCAGTGGGAAGCCGAGCAGCACATTCCGTTTGACATCAAAGATGTTCACGTCGACTACGAAGTGATTCGCAAGCGGCCCGAAGCAGGTCAGATGGACCTGCTCCTCGTCGCCGCCAAACGCGAAGAAGTGAACGACTATTTGGAGGTCGCGCGTCAGGCCAAACTCAAGCCGTTCGTCCTCGATATCGACGCTTTCACCGTGCAGAACCTCTTCGAGCACGGCCGAGGCATCCCGCCGGATCAGACCTTCGCGATCGTCAACGTCGGAGCATCGCTGACGTCGATCAACATCGTCTCACGCGGGGCGAGCGCGTTCACGCGCGACATCCCCAACGCAGGCAACTACGTCACCGAGCAGATCCAGAAAACGCTCGGGATCAGCTTCGATGAGGCCGAAAAGCTCAAGTGCCAACCTCCTGCGTCGACGCCTTTCGGACCCACGGCGCAGTTGCCGCAGATCATCGACGGCGTCTGCGACACCATCGCGAGTGAGATCCAACGCTCTCTCGACTTCTTCCTCGCCACGAGCGGCGAGCCTGAGATGCATCGGATTTACCTGACGGGTGGCACATCGAATCTGTCTGCCTTGCCCGCTGCCATTAGTCGGAGATCGCGAGTGAACGTGGAGATCCTTCAGCCCTTCGAACGCATCAGCTTCGAGGGCAAAGATGTGAACCCGGATTTGCTTCAAACCCGCGGATCGCAGCTCTGCGTCGCCCTCGGCCTCGCGATGCGCAAAGACAAGGAGAAGCGCACGTGATCAGGATCAACCTCCTGCCCCACAAGCGCGCCGCAACCGGCGCTCCGCAAGGCGGCCAAAGATGGCTGCTCGTCGTGCTCGGCGTCGTGCTCGCGCAGATCGTCGGACTGTTTCTGTTCTACCAGGCGACCTACGAAGAGCTCGAACAACAGAAGCGCACCAACGCTCAGATCAAGAGCCAAATCGATGAGATCAACAGGCTCATCGCCGATCACGAAACGATCAAGAAAGCGCTCGCTGTCTTGCGTGCTCGCGAAGATGCGATCGCCAAGTTGCAATCAGGTCGGTCCGGACCAACCGCCGTATTGCTCGAGCTTGCTCAGCTCATGACGCAAGGCAAAGGGCCCAGCGCTGACCCGGACAAACTAGCGAAAATGCGCCAGGAAAACCCACTCGCGGTCTTCAACCCTGCGTGGGACACCCGCAGGCTCTGGCTCACGCAGTACGTCGAAGGACAACGCACCGTGCGCCTCGAAGGCCTCGCGCGTGATGGCAACGATGTCTACGAACTCGCTCAGCGCATGAAGCTGTCGCCTTACTTTTACGAAGTGGCGCTCTTGCCCGGCAAGAAGGAGATCGATCAGCTAACCAAGCTCGATCTCGTCAGCTTCGCTCTGCAAACGAAGGTGAGGTACTGATGGCCCCGAAAGCCCCCGCCGCATCAGGCTCGACACTCGATCGCCTCCCCATCGCGGGAAAGATCGGCGTCGGATTGCTCTTCATGGCGCTCGTCGGCGCGCTGTTCTTCGTCTTCGTTTACGAGGATCTGTCCAACGAGCTGACGCAGGCCAAAGCTCGCGAAGGCCAGCTTCGGAATGATCTGCGCACGGCGCAAGCAGCGAAGGAAGCCTACCAGCGCGATCGTGACGACAAGATCCGCAGCGAAGCTCGCGCCGAGCAAACGAAGAAGGTTCTTCCGGACGATCCGGAGACGCCCGCGTTCCTCGCGTCGTTGCAACAAGCAGCAACGGTCGCGGGCGTGAACTTGACGAGCTGGTCACCCGTCGACGAAGTGCCGCAAGAGTTCTTCGCCAAGGTGCCGATGAAGCTCACGCTCTCCGGCAGGTTCCATCAGATCGCGCGCTTCTTCTATGGCGTCGGACAGCTCGACCGCATCATCAACATGGAAGACATCCAGATGAAGATCACGGCGAACAAGGCAACAGGAACCGTGCGTGATCAGATTCCAGAGCCTGAAGTCGTCATCGAGTGTCTGGGCACAGCGTTCCGTGCGCTCAAGCTCGACGAAGCCGGCAAAGCCTCGAAACGAAGGGGGACGGGTAAGTGAAACCGACTCGCCGAAAGCACATGCATGTCGTGCGTGCGAGCTTGGCAGTCGCCGCAGCGCTACTGCCTTTGTTCCTCATCGCAGGGTGTGACGACGATCCTCCGCCCGCTCCGCCAAAGCCCGCAGGCTCCGCCTCTGCCGCGCCTCCGGCAGCCGCAGGTGCGTCTGGACAACCCACACCTGGAGCGGCTCCACGTGCCGCGGGCGCTGGGCGTGGCGGCGCCGCCGTGCCCGATCCAAACGCGGTGGAGCTACCCGAGCGCGTCTTCACCGAGTCGGACTTCAGTGAGACGGACAAGAACCGCGATCCGTTTCGTGGATTTGCGCTCGTCTTCGCTCAACAAGCTCGCGGCAAAACGGTCATCCAGCGCCAAGTCATCATCGACCGTTACGCACTCGACGAGCTGAAGCTTGCCGGTGTCGTCACGCGTTCCGAAACGCGAGCGTTGTTCATCGATCCGAACAACGTTGGCTGGGTCGTCCGAACTGGCGACTATGTCGGCAAACCGGAGATCGTAAGAGCCGGTGGCGCTGCCGGCATCGACATCTCCATCAATTGGCGTGTAGATCGAATCCGCGATGGCGACGTCGTGTTCGTTCGCGAAGATCCCGCTCACCCCGAAATCGCCCCTGTCACTCGTGTCATCCCACTTTTCCCCGCGGAAGAGTCCGGACGACCAGGCCGCCGTTAGCAACGAATTAGGCCCATGCAACACTCGCCCATTATTATCGAGCGCATGCTGACGAATCCGCGCTTCGCGTCGTCTTCCCACTCCGTGGTCCCCACACCGGGGCGCTGGCTTCGCTTTGCGCTCCTCGTCGTGGTTCTCTTTCTTGGCTCCACTGCGAAAGCGAGCGCGCAAGGCGCAAACTCGCTCGAAGTGCGCGACGTAAAACTCGCCGCACCTTCGGAAAATGCAGCTCGAGTCTCGGTCACCACGAGCGCCGAACCGCGGTTTGTCGCGCGTGTCGAGGGCGGTGGCAAACGCCTCGTCATCGACATCTCGGGAGCCGAAGCCAAAGCCGCACACTCCATCTCGCGTGGCAACGCGATCGTGGCGCGTGTGTCGAGCCAAACCCTGACCCACGACGATGCCAAAAGCGTTCGCCTCAGCATCGAACTCGCACACTCCGCCGAGTACCGAATCTCCACGAGCCCCACGGGTTTGGTGATCGACTTGGCCAGTGCCGACGCGACGGCTCCGATGCGCGCTTCTGCAGCTCGTTCGGCAGGACAAACCAGCGCGCCCACCATTGCTGTCACCAACGTTCGCTTCGATCATCAACCGGGCAAGGACCGCGTCGTCGTCGAACTCGACAACGAGGTGAAGTTCTCACACGCGACCAGCCCGAACGGCCGCACGGTGATCGAACTGCAAGGCGTGCGTCTTCCCGACACACTCGAACGAACGCTCGATGTCAGTGCATTTGGTGGACCCGTCTCGGCGATCTCCACGTACCGCCGCCGCAGCGACAACTCGCGCGTCGTCATCGAAATCGAGCCGAAGGGTGAATCTGTCGGCACGGTGGCACGAGAAGGCAATTCGCTCGTCGTCACGTTCCCGATCGATCCCAAGCATTCCACCGTCAGTGGCGTTGGTGCCGATGGTGGAGTTGCTCGACGCACTCGTACGGTGGCGCGTGAAGAGGATCCACGCGGACCGCAGGCAGCATCTACGAGCGCCGTCGAAACGACCATCGATGGTGAAGAGGCCGCAGGGTTTCTCCCGACAACCTTGAGCCAACAACGTCGCTTCGCGGGTCGGCGCATCGACCTCGACTTGAAAGACGCCGACATTCACAACGTCTTGCGTCTCATCTCCGACGTCGGTCGCGTCAACGTGATCACGTCGGACGACGTGAAGGGCACGGTCACGATTCGCATCAAGAACGTGCCGTGGGATCAAGCGCTCGAAACGGTGCTGCAGTCCAAGGGGCTCGGCATGGTTCGTCAGGGCAACATGCTTCGCGTCGCTCCCCTCGACGTGCTGAACAAAGAGCGCGAGATGGACATTGCGCGGCGCAAGGCGGACTTGCAGCTCGCGCCTCTCGAAACGCGTCTCATTCCGGTGAACTACGCTGGAGCGAAGGAGCTTCAGGCGCGTGGCAAAGACTTGCTCTCGCCGCGTGGAACGCTCGCCGTCGATGAACGTACGAACATCCTCATCGCGCGAGACGTTGCGGGCAACCTCGATCAAATCGAAGAGCTCACGCGAGCGCTCGACACGCAAACTCCGCAGGTGCTCATCGAAGCGCGCATCGTGGAGGCCACGAGCCGCTACTTGCGCGACGTTGGTATCCAGTGGGGTGGTGACGGAAGCGTCAGTGCTGCAACGGGCAATCCCACGGGTTTGGCGTTCCCCTCGCGCGTCGGAATCGTTGGTGGTGCAAGCGATCAGGGAACGCCTACGGCTGGTTTGTCCCCGTTCGATCGCTCCGTTCAGAACCCGAACTTCGCGGTCAACTTGCCTGCCGCAACGGGTACTGGCCTCGGTGGTGCGCTTGGTTTGACCCTCGGCTCGATCGACAACTCGGTCAACCTGGCCGTGCGTCTATCGGCTGCTGAAGCGACTGGCATGCTGCGGATCATCTCGAGCCCTCGCATCTTGACGCTCGACAACCGCGAAGCGCGCATCAGCCAAGGCACGCTCATTCCGTTCTCGCAGATCAGCGCGCAAGGCGTACAGACGACGTTCCAGGAGGCCAAACTCCAGCTCCTCGTCAAACCCCACGTCACCAGCGACGGCAGCGTCTCCATGCACGTGAAGATCAACCGCGACGAGCCCGACTTCAACCAAACGTCGGCACGTGGCGATCCCACCATCTTGAAGCGTGAAGCTGAAACCGATCTGCTGATCATGGACGGACACACGGCCGTCATCGGTGGCATCTTCACGCGCAACACCGGCCGCAACCTCGATCAGGTTCCGATCCTCGGCGACATTCCGATCTTCGGGATCCTCTTCCAGCGTCGTCGTTCGAGCGATTCGCGAAGTGAGCTGGTCATTTTCATCACGCCTCGCATCGTCAATCGCGCCGAAGCTCTCGGGAAGTAAACTCCGGGCTGCACGCCCGTATCGGTCCGGTCCCTGGCGCCTCCGTTTTCTCGGGGGCGCCGACGTTTTGTCTGGCAAAAATTCGTGCTAAGACGCGCCCGATCGCCATGCCTTTCGTCGTCTTCGTCGCACCATTCTTCACCGATTCGGCCATCCGCTTCCTCGAGGGCGTCGTTCGCCAACCCGACGTACAGGTCGGCTTGTTGTCGATGGAGCCTTTCGACCGGTTACCTCGACACTTGCACGGCGCCATTGCCGGGTACAAAACCATCGGCGACATCGCTTCGAGCGACGCGATTGATCGCGGCACTGCGGCAGCGGAAGTCGAGCACGGGGCGCGGGACCTACAACGGTACGCCAATGCCTCTTCGATTCACCGTCTGTTTTGCGCAATGGAACAGATTCAGGTGCCGCTGGCTCAGGCGCGCGAGCGGCTTGGTATCGAGGGCATGCGGGCCGAGACGATATTGAATTTCCGCGACAAACATCGCATGAAGTCGCTGCTCGAAGCGGCCGGTGTTCCCTGTGCTCGACATCGCACGGCGCGTACGGAAGAAGAATTGTGGAAAGCCGCCCAGGATCTTGGTTTTCCTCTCGTGGTCAAACCGCCGGCAGGAGCGGGAGCCGTTTCTACATTTCGAGTTAACGATGCGGCCGAGCTTCGGCAGCGCGTGCGCGACGTGCCGCTTGGCCCGAACGAACCGTTGCTGCTCGAAGAAATGATTCAGGGCAGCGAGCATTCGTTCGAAACGATTTCGCTGAAGGGCGAGCACCTTTGGCATTCGCTGACGCATTATTATCCCACGCCGCTCGAGGTATTGCGCAATCCGTGGATTCAATGGAGTGTGGTGCTTCCGCGTGAGATTGACGATTCACGGTTTGACGACATTCGGATAGCGGCGCGTAAGGCATTGACCGCGCTGGGAATGGGCACTGCGCTCAGCCATATGGAATGGTTTCGCCGAACGGATGGCGGTGTTGCGGTATCCGAGGTAGGGGCGCGGCCTCCTGGGGCGCAAATCATGACGCTCATCAGTCTCACGCACGAGATCGACTTTTATTATGCGTGGGCGCGGCTGATGATTTTTGGCGAGTTCGAGCCGCCGAAGCGTCGTTTTGCTGCCGGCATTGCGTATTTGCGTGGCCAAGGATCGGGACAGGTTCGAGCCATTACGGGAATGGATAAAATCGAATCCGAGGTGGGTCATCTCATCATGGGTTCGAAGCTTCCCATCATTGGTCAGTCGAAAAATGCGGGCTACGAAGGCGACGGTTCGGTGATTGTGCGACACGAGCGCACGGAGGTAGTCGAGCAGGTGGTGCGGCACATCATTTCGACTGTGCGAATCGAATGCGGTTGAATGAACTCGCGTTGTAGCTCACTCGATTGATCCACCAACGCTGTTTACTTGGCCAAGAATTTTTCGCCGTTTTCTGGCTCAACCACTCGCGGACAAGTATGTTCGCCCCTCGATGGACCTCCGCTCGCCTTCGCTCCGCCTCGTTACAGCCATGTTTCTCGGCCTTTCCGCAGCCGGTGCGTGTGGCGCGGCCATGCCTGAGCCTGACCCGCTGGCGAAAAGCACCCCCAAGGAAAACGCCGGTTCCGAAACGCCCAAATGTCCCCACGGCGCGCTCGAAGATCCGCACCGCGGTTTTATCCGTTGTCTTCGTCCGGACGAAGTCGATGCGGGATGGTTGCCTCCCGCTCCACAGCCCGAACCCCCGGCAAACGACGCTGGAACTGATGCAGCGCCTCCCCCGGATGCTGGTCCGCCCGACGCTGCACCGGAAAAACCAGCACCGGAAAAACCCGTACCGGAAAAACCTGCGCCGGTCCCGGAAAAACCTCAGCCTCCGCCGATGGTCACGGTCGTTGCTCCGAAATTCGAGGGTGGCGAAGTTCCCCGCGCCGAAAAATTCGTCAATGATCAGCTCGAGGGCATTGCCAAGTGTGTCGCGACAAACGGGGGGCTCGAGGGGAAAACGGGGTCGGTCAAAGTCACGTTCCTCGTGCGAGCGCGCGGACGAGCTGAGGGGGTCGAGGTGGCGACTCGAAAAGGCATCAATGACGATGCGGCCTCATGCATTCGATTGCTGCTGAAGAACAAGGCCGTGGGTGCACCGAGCGCTGATCCTGTGGGTGTGACGGTCACGTTCAAGCTCGAACGGGCGAAGTGACTGGCACAAACGACCCTGCTAGGTGGCTGGTGTCAAACGTCGCGAGCGCCCGAAAGCTAGGGCGACGGAGCGAGGAATCCTCCTGGATTTCGAGCGATGTCGACCGACGATTTCGGGCGCGCAGCAGTTTGACACCAGCCACCTAACGACTTCTGCATAATGATGCTCGCGTATCCGTCCGCGGGTGCTATGTTCCCGCGCCCCCGTGACTGACAATCTCCTCCTCGCCCGCCAAATCGCGCGCCGAAAAACCTTTGCCATCATCTCGCATCCTGACGCGGGTAAAACCACGCTTACGGAAAAGCTCCTGCTTTACGGCGGAGCTATCCAGTTAGCAGGTGCGGTCAAGGCCAAGCGCGATCGATCTCATGCCGTCAGCGACTGGATGGAGATGGAGCGCGAGCGCGGCATTTCGATCCAATCGAGCGTGCTTCAGTTTCCGTACGCGGGGCATTTGCTCTCGCTCGTCGATACGCCTGGTCACGCCGACTTCAGCGAAGACACGTATCGCGCGCTCATGGCCACGGATGCGGCCATCATGTTGCTCGATTGCGCCAAGGGTGTGGAAAGGCAAACGAAAAAGCTCTTCCGCGTCTGCAAATTGCGACAAATGCCCATCTTCACCTTCGTCAACAAGCTCGACCGGCCGGGTCGCGAGCCATTCGAGTTGATTGGGGAGGTCGAGGAAGTTTTGGGAATCGGCGTATATCCGATCACGTGGCCGATCACGTCGCAGGGCAAGTTCAAGGGCGTGTATCATCGGATCACGCGGCAAGTCGCGCTTTTCGAGCAAGTTGCGCATGGAGCGGAAATCGCGCCCATGGCGGCGCATAATCTCGATGATCCGGCGCTCGTCGAAGCCCTCGATGAAGACGGAGTGAAGCAGCTTCGTGACGACATCGAGCTGCTCGACGCGGCCGGCGATGCATTGGACTTGGGAAAGCTCGCGCGTGGTGAAGTGACGCCGATGTTTTTCGGCAGTGCCATTACGAACTTTGGTTTGCCCCAGTTCCTCGATTCGTTCGTCGAAATGATGCCGAAGCCCATGGCGCGCCTGAGCGACAAGGGCGAGATATCACCGGATGACGCGCGTTTTACGGCGTTCGTATTCAAGATTCAGGCGAACATGGATCGCGCGCACCGTGACCGAATTGCATTCCTTCGGGTTTGCTCGGGTCGTTACGAGCGCGGCATGAAGGTTCGTCATGTACGCCTAGAGCGGGATATTCGATTGAATAACCCGGTGCAATTCTTGGCGCAGGAGCGGACGCTGGTCGAGGATGGGTTTGCCGGGGACATCATTGGCGTCTTCGATCCGGGCATGTTCTTGATTGGGGACACGTTGACGGATGGACCTACCATTCGGTATGCGCCATTGCCGCAATTCCCCCCGGAGTTCTTTGCGCGCTTTTTGATGATCGATCCAATGAAGCGCAAGCAGCTCAAGAAGGGACTCGAACAGCTTGCGCAAGAAGGCAGCGTGCAGCTATTCCGGCCGCCCGAGGGACGTGAAGGCGAAGCGATTTTGGGAGCCGTCGGTGAGCTGCAATTCGACGTGGTGAAGCATCGGCTTGCGGCCGAATATGGCGTGGAAGTACGAATCGAGCGGTTATCGTTCAATGTAGCGCGATGGGTCGAGGGCGAGCCATTACCGTTGGCCGAGCTGGAATCGCAGCTTTATGGGTACGGCGCGCTGGACATTCACGGCCGAGCGGTCGTGTTATTCAAGGGCGATTGGCAGCTCGAAACGTGCGCGAAGGCGTTTCCGAAGTCGCGGTTCGTCGAGCTTGGTGGTGGCGGGTTGGAAATGCCGACGGCGGATTGAATTTCACAGACGGCTAAGAGCGTGTTTTACAGGCGTTGCGAGCGAATCGGGGCTAGGGAGGCCGATACGAAGCGTACTTCAGTACGCTGAGTGAGGCCGACCGAAGCACCGGTTCGCGCAGCAGCCTGTTAAACACGCTCTCAAAACGGCACGACCTTCAACCACACCTTCGGCTCGTATGTGAATACTGCCTTCACATCCGAAGACGACATCACCCCCAGCACCAGCGGCGACAAACCAAGTGCGAAATAGGGCGATACGGGAAAACCAATTCCCAATTCGAATCGCACACCAAACCCATTGACTGATTCGAAATATTCCGAATCGAATCCGATTCGCGAATAAAATGGCACGATCGTCGCGTCCATTTCCGAATTTCGACCTAGACCCGACACGAAACGCATCGGCAAGCCCACTCCGCCCTGAACCGCGTCAGTCGCCCCGACGAACTTTCCTTCGAAGCCCGCTTCCATACGCGTCCGCAACCCGAGCGGAAACCGAAAGGTCGCCTCGAGCTGCGCGACCGTACCGTTTGACACGCCAAACTTGGGTGCAAAGTATCCGCCGAATCCGAGTCCAATCGAAAAACGGCGGTTGTTTCCTTCCGCTTGTGGATCCGTTTTCGGCACTTCGGGCTCCAGCACGGCCGGCGGCGATTGCGGCCCGGGCGGCGGCATCGCTCCGGCCGGTGGCGGATACGGGTGGCCGACCCTTTACTTCGTGATCCAGGGCGTCGGGTTACTGGTCGAACGATCGAAGATGGGCAAGCGGTTCGGCCTCAGTGCCGGGTGGCGAGGTCGTG
>CAZETM010000256.1:0-11489 GCA_964514885.1 uncultured Polyangium sp.
GCCCGAAGCAGGTTTGTCCGAGGACGCTGGGCCCATCGACGACACGCTTGGCGGCCCGTGCAACGACGACTCGCAGTGCGATGACGAAATCGCGTGCACCGTCGATTCGTGCGACACCACCATCGCCAGATGTCGTCACAGTCCCGACGACGCAACATGCCAAAACGGCCTGTATTGCGACGGCGCCGAACGTTGCGATCCCAAACTCGGATGCCGCCTCGGCGCTCCCGTGACCTGTTCCGACGGCATCGTATGCACGATCGATTCATGTGTCGAAGCGACCGGCGCATGCATTCATGCCCCGCGCGACGCCGACTTTGACGGAGTACCGGACTATCATTGTGCAGCCAAAGGCGACTGCGACGACGACGATCCCAAAATCGGTCCACACGTGCCCGAGGTTTGTCAAAACAATCGCGACGACAACTGCGATGGCGCCGTCGACGAAGCTGCTTGCGCTTCTCCTCAACACGACGACTGCCTCGATCCACTCGTGATCGAAGCTCCAGGCTCGTACGAGATCGACACGACCGCTGCCAAGCTCGACTTTGCCGCGACGTGCGGCGTGGCCAATCAAGCTGGCGCGCGTGATGTCGTCGCTGCGCTCGTGCTCCCTGCCGGGCCTGCCATCGATGTCGAGATCACGGCCAAGACAAACTCGGACGTGGCGATCGCGCTCCTTGGTCAGTGTGGTGATCCGTCGACGGAAATCGCGTGCAGCGGTTCGTTTTACGCGAACGACGGCGGGCGTTTGGCGAAGATTCGCGGCCGAAATCTAGGCGATCCCAATCAACCAACCGCGTTTCCGCTCTACGTTTTCACCGATATCGATGGCCCCGTCATTCTCGATATTGCATTCCTTCCGGCCACTCCGGCTCCTACAAACGAGACGTGCGGTACGGCAGCACCGATTCCTTTCAATACGCCCGTCATCGCCGACGTGGTCGATGTCGATCAAGATGTCGGCATTGCGTGCGGAGCGCTCACTGGGGAATTGCTCTACAGCTTCGAGCTGACCGAGACTTCGAACGTGCACATTTACTCAAGCTCCATTGATGGCGATGGTTGGCCCGTGGTTTCTTTGCGAAATGCCGCGTGTGCATTGCCCGAGGACGAAATCACCTGTCAAAATGCCGAGAACGTGCATGTATTTCGTCATTCGCTACCGGCAGGAACGTATTACATGGCCGTGAGCGCAGGCGCGCCGACGGTGGTCACGACGACCGTGGTTAAAGAACCACCAACTTCGCCATTGCCCGACGAGACGTGTATAGGCTCGCCATTGATCGAGCCGAACAAGACGATCGACGTGACTTTCGCCGAACGCCAAGACGATATCGATGTCGATTGCGTACCGAGCGCCGTGGACGTGGCATACCGACTCGACTTGCCCGTCAATTCCGACGTGCTGCTCGTCGAGCGTATTTCTTCGGGAGACAGCGCTGCAATTTCACTCGCCAAACCCACGTGTGACGGTGCTGCGGACAAACTCATTTGCAATGTTGCGGGACAATCGCCGATCCGAGCGAGCAAACGTAATGTGGCTGCTGGTGAATATCGCGTCGTGGCAGAATCGACGCTTGGTTTGCCCACGCAAGTGACGGCATTCGTGCGCAAGACGTCGCCGGCCATTCTCGTGCCATTTGCAGATGGATGCGCCGATGTCCTTTCCATTCCGGCATCGGGTGGGTTTTTCCAAGGAAACACTGCGAATGCGACGCCTTCGTTCGATGCTGGATGCGATCAAGCAGGCGGGCTGCCGCTAGGAGCTCGAGATCAACTTTTGAAGCTCTCGATATCGACGAAAAAGCGTGTCGTGCTCGATATGACGGGCTCGTCGTTCATTACGTTGCTCGACGTGCGCAAAGGTCCCGATTGTCCGGGGACGGAGGTTTTTCAGGGATGCGCTGTGGGCTACGGGCAAAACAAAAGCTTCCTCGACCTGACGCTGGATGCGGGCGTGTATTTCATTCAGATCGATGGGCTCAATCAAGAAGCGGGCCCGTGGTTTCTCGATGTGCGCGTGGTTGAAGCGCCCTGACCAACCCATTCAGGTTGGAATCTTTATCGGTGCGATCCCTGTCGCGATGTGCCTGAGCAGCTCCACCATCCGCGGCGGCGATAGGTCGAACGTCGATGCTCCCGCAGCTCGTGCCGACCCGGGCATGCCATCGATGACGCACGTTTCTCCAGATTGCGTCACCGTCAGCGCTCCTTTTTGCTTCAACGACATCATCCCGCGTCGTCCGTCTTCGCCCATGCCCGTTAGCAAAAACGCGGCACAACGATTGCCGAGCGATAATGCCGCCGACTCGAAAAGCACGTCGACCGACGGCGTTAGTTGTTTCGTGATGACCGGCAGAATCGTCAGCTCCAGGCCGTTCACGGTGAGGTGTTTGTCCGCGCGCGCGACGTATACGTGCCCGGCCGTGGCGTGATCGCCAGGATTCACGACGGAAACCTTATGCCCCGTTTCGGCCAGCCAAGTGGCCAACCCATGCTCGAAACCCGGCACAATGTGCTGGCAAATCACGATGGGCAGCGGGTAGGGGACAGGGATCTCGTCGAGCAACGTGCGTAGGACGAAAGGGCCACCCGTCGACGCGCCGATGAGGATCACGTCGAATTGCCCAACCGTTGCAGTCAGTCGCGGGCTTGGCACACGCGCCGGAGTCGGCTTTTGCGTGGCCGCTCTTCGACGCAGTACACGCGCTTGCGACATCAGGCGAACGGTGCCCAGAAGTCGCTCCGAAAACCGTTCGCGCTCCTCGGCCGAAAGTCCCCGCGGCTTGGCCAGAACGTCAACTGCACCTGCATGAAACGATTCAAACGTGCGATCACTGCCGGGTTTGTCCAGCTCACCGCTCAGCACGACAATCGGTCGCGGTGCCGTCGCCATGATTTCACGGATCGCTTGGATCCCGTTCATTACCGGTAGCTCGAGATCCATCAGAATCACGTCGGGATTATGTGATCGAGCTAGCTCGACGCCCACGGCTCCGTCACGCGCTGGCGGCAACAGCGTAATGTCCGGCGCGCCTCGAAGGATTCCCTCGATGTATGCGCGAACCGTGAGCGAATCCTCGACGAGCAGCACTTTCATGCAATGCGTCCCGATCCTCCGGACAAACGCGCGACAATATCGAGAAATCGCGCTTGCTCGAATTCGCTCTTGATGATGTATGCGTCTGCGCCGCTCTCGAGCGCTCGACGTTTCTCCGTTGCATCATCCACGCTCGTCACGACCATGACCGGCAGATGCGCATGCGCAGAACGCCGAATCGCGCGACACAGCTCGACGCCATTCATGCGCGGCATCTCCAGGTCCGATATGACCAGGTCACAACGCGACATGGTCGCGAGCGTTTCGAAACCAGCTTTGCCATCATGAGCCACGGTCACTTCGTAATTGTCCGCCCGAAGGATATTACGAAGCAACGTCCGAATCGTCATCGAGTCGTCGACGACGAGAATCGAGCGCTGTTGATGCTGTTGCGGCTGCGTAAGGCTGGCGTTCTTTCGCGGTTTGGCAGCCGCAGCGGGCGCCGAATGACTCGTCGATGCGGTTGCGCGCGCAAACAGCGCCGGAACGTGTAGCACTGGCAATGTCGATCCATCGGGTTGCACCGCGGCGCCGGAAAGATGCGGCGCGCTGGCGAATGCCCGACCGAGCGGTTTGACGACGAGCGCTTGATCTCCAGGCACATCGTCCACCGTCACGATAATTCGCTGTTTGCCCAGTCGCAACAATACGGCTGCCGAGCGTTGCGTGGGCAAACGCACGCCGGCCAAACCCACGAGCTGGGCGAGGGGTACGATTGCGACCGGACCACCATCGAGCATTACCGTGTCGCGATTGAATAGCGACTGAATATCCTTCGGATCGACGCGAATCGCGCGCTCGACGTGATTGAGCAGAATACCGAACGAGTGCTCGCCGACTTTGACCACGAGCCCCATACCCGTCGACGCCGTGACGGGCACTTCGATCGTGAATACCGTCCCGATGCCTCGCTGCGTCGTCATTTCAATGTGGCCATCGAGCCCACGCACAGCACTGGCGACGACATCGAGCCCAATACCTCGGCCCGCTAGGCCATCGGCAGATTCGCGAATCGAGAAACCTGGCTGGGTGAGAATGTCGAGCAGCCCATCTTCACTCAATGGCTCGTTTTCGCGCAACAGGCCGAGCCGCACGGCCTTTCGCCGCACTTGCTCGATATCGACACCTGCGCCGTCGTCGATGACTCGCACCACGGCTCGACTGCGCGCGCAATGCCCTTCGAGCTTCACGATGCCCGAGGGGCTTTTCCCCATTGCGTCGCGCACTCCCGGAGGCTCGATTCCGTGCGTGATTGCATTACGCACGAGATGCCCGAGCGCATCACGAAGCCGCATCATGACGGATCGGTCGATTTCGGCGCTGCCAGCGTCGGCCAATAGCCGTGCTTCTTTGCCGGTTTCACGCGCTGCCTCGCGTACGACACGAGCGAAATCTTCGAAAAACGTATTCAACGGCACGAGCCGTAATTCTCGAATACCGTCTTCGATGCTGGCGCTCACCGATGACGATTGCGCTTCGAGCAGTCCTAGCTCGCGCGTAATCAAGTTGGTATCTCGCGAGGCCGTCGCTGAAGCTTCGGTGACTCGCGACAGCCGCGTCATGAGGTCGTGGTGACCGCGAGGGCTCATCGTATTGCGCAACCCCGCGCAATATGCATTGAATGAGCGCAATTCACTGGCCAGATCGCCAGATTGATCGCGAATGTCCATCATTCGTCGAGCAATTGCGTCGTATTGCAGGCGCGTTACGACCAGCTCGCCGACCAGCGCATGCAGCGCGTCGACTTTCTCGGGCCGCAAGCGCAATAGCTCGGCGGCAGGTTTTTTTGCTCCAGCCAACGCAGCAGGCGGTGGCTCCGACGTGGGTTTTTTAGCCGGTGGTGGAATGGTTTGTCCGGTTGGCTCTCCGCCCGAACGAACACGTTGCACCGCAATGTGCAGGTCCTCAAGGCCCGTGGCGAAATCCGCCAACGAATCGGCGTCGAGCGTTTCTTTGCCCTGGAGAAGAGCACGCATTCGCTCCTCGAGCCCGTGAACGTATTGCCTCACGTCGTCGAGCCCCACGACCGAAGCGGCACCTTTGAGCGTATGGAGCCAGCGCAAAATGTCGCGCCCCAACGACTCACGCGTCTTGTCGTCCGTATCGAGAAGACCGTTCAGCCCCACGTCAATATTGCGGAGCAATTCGGCCGCCTCCTCATTGAAGGCGTCGACTGCATCGGTTTCGACGTTGTATGCCGCGATCATCATGGGCTAAACCAGCCTATGCTCGGGGACGCGTTGCTTCGGCTCTGAGAACCTCTTGACGAGCGCCTGCATGTGGGTCGTCATTTCGGTCAGCTTCTTGGCACTCGTCTCCGTTTGTTGCATCCCGCTCACGGAACTCTTCGTCGCGTCATTGATGCCATTCATTGCATCCGACACTTGCTGAATGCCCGAAGTCTGCTGCCTCGACGCATTGGCGATGAGCCGCGCTGCACCGGCCGAAGCCTCGACCGACTTGCCGAGCAGCTCGATCGTTTCACCCGCGCGATTGGCAAGTGAAACCCCGGCTTCCACTTTCTTCGTACCTTGTTCGGTTGCGATGACCGCGGAATTCGTTGCGTTTTGAATATCGCCCAAAATCTTGCGTACGCGCGCCGTCGCCTGTTTCGACTGATCCGCCAAGCTGCGGATTTCGGCGGCGACTACGGCAAACCCTCGACCCTGTTCTCCTGCACGAGCCGCTTCGATGGCTGCATTGAGCGCGAGCAATTTGGATTGCTCGGTGATTTCATTGACGGACATGATGATGTCGCCAATCTGTTGCGTCTGCTCGCTCAAGGACACGATTTTTTGCGCAATCGTCTCCACCTGCTCGCGAATTTCGTGCATGCCTTGAATCGCGTCTTCGACGGCTTTCGCCCCGGTTCGCGACGCTTCGGTCGAGCGGTCGGATTCGTTGATCACGGCCTGGGCTTTTTCGAGCGTCTGCGAACTCATCACGTGCAGCTCGCTCAGCGTGGTCGTGATTTCTGCAACGCCCGTCGCTTGCTCCTGCGTAGCCGTCGTTTGATTCGCCGTGGCGCCCAGAATGTCGCTCGATGCCTTTTCGAGTTCGCTGGAAAACGAAGTCACCGAGCCGACGTAGGATTGCATCGTCACTGCTTCGCGTTTGGCCATCGCCTCGATATACGTATCGATGGCTACGCCCATGTCGAAACAAATGAGCTTCACCAGGCTTTGAATGGCAGCAATGCCCTTTTCCGGCTCATCCTTGTGATGGCGAAGGATCATTGGGAAAAGTTGGTTCATGTAAATGCAATATGCACCCACATACCATTCGGGATCGAGCCCAATACGCTCGTGTGCCCGGCCGACTCGGTAACGGTCGCGCAAATACTCGACGTCGCACTTCCCATCGAATAGCTCGCCGAAATATTTCTTCTGCGTACGCTTGACGTTTTCGATGTGCCTCTCGGACTTGAAGTGCGCCCGCGTCGATTCATTCGCCAGCAGATGATCGTAAAAACGATCCACGTGCGCCGTCGCGTGCGCCGTAGCAACGTCCTTCAGGACGGCCAAACGTTCGAGATCCGCCTGCTCGATGAGCAAATACTTCCTGCGCCGCTCGGTTTCGGCAGCGAGGTTGTCCCTCTCTTCGGCGGTGACGGCCCCTGGTGCAGCGGAGAACATGGTGTTGGTGTCGGTCGTCATGAAAAGTACCCCTTCGTCATCATCAGAATGCGGAAAAGAAAGCTTCGGTGTGGAACATGCGTGAAGCGGAGAGCAGCAACGTGCCGCCGGGGAGCAAACCGTCCAAGATGGCCCCACGATCGCCGAACGTAATGGGTAGAGCCTGGACCGTCGTCGACGAATGTCGTTCGACGTCGAGAATTTCATCGGCGGCGAGGCCAATGCGCTCGTTCATGTGCTCCACGACGATGACCCATGCTGGGTTGTCGGTTTCGACGGCCGGATCCATGAATGCGGCGACGTCGTGTAAGCTGAGGATCTCGCCTCGGAAATGCAATATGCCCGGCACCGATGCCGATGCACACGGAATTGGACAGAATGTCCGCAGAGGTCGTACTTCGCGAAGCGATACCAACGGGATCGCATATTTCGCTGCGCCGCGCCGAAATACGACCGCATCGGTGATATCCGTTGCTTGCGTTTCCGTGGCGAGCGCATAACGCGCCGCCCGTTGCTTGAGCAGATCGATTTCCTCGAGCGTCAGCGACTCGTCGGATTCGGACGACATATCAGGATCCATGGAACCGTGCATCGATCGATCTCCGGAGTTGATATGCCGTCATGCCTTCGGCGTGCGCGAGCGGCGCGAGCGGGTCTTTGATTGAATCGAGCGCGCGGCGCGCCTCGAGATACCGTTTTTCTGCCGTGCTTCGTTCGCCAACCTGGTCGAGACACACGGCGAGCAAAAAAGGTGTAATGGGCGCCTCGGGGGCCAAGAAATACGCACGTCTGGCCGCAGCGAGCGCTGCTTCACGCGATCCACTTTCGTCCGCCACCATGGCCGTCAACACATGCGGCTCGATTTCCAGCGGGAATTCAATGGATAACGAATCCAGAAGCTCCACCGCTTCGTCACGCGCACCTTGTGCACACATGCCTCGCGCAGTCGAAATACGCTCGGCAAATTTCGCTCGTGCCGCGAGGTCCTCGGCCGACGGGGGCGGCGGCTCGGATGGTCTCGGTACCAGTCGCCTCGGCGGCTCGGAACGTCGCGGAATGGGCGGTGGCCTCGGCAACGTAAACGAACTCGACGACAAATCAATCGGCATGGGAGTCGGCGGGGGAATGCTCCTACGCGCCGGCATGTCAATCTCGTCGCCCGCGCCCGGTTTTCGATAATAACGAACCGACTGGTGGTAACATTCGACGAGCGGAGTCGTATCCGCGGGCAGAGGATCGACGTAGCCCAAGAAAAGCAGGCCATTCGGGCGCATATTATCGCAAAAACGTTGAATCACCGTCCTCGCGGAATCTTCACGAAAGTACAAAAGAACATTGCGACAGAAAATGATGTCGATATCCTTGGGGAATTCGTCCACCATTAGATTCTGGACTCGGAATTCCACGACGTTACGAATCGGTGAGCGGACTTCAGCATGCAACGCATCGATATCGAGCCACGCGGTCGTCGTGGTCGGATCGACTCCGCGCAGCGACCAATACCGATATTTTCCAGTCCTCGCACGCTCGATCGAACGCGCACTGACGTCCGTGCCCAAAACCCGCGCGCCGCCAGGACGACTCGCCAAAAGCGCCGCCAGACTGTAGGCCTCTTCGCCCGTCGAACACCCCGCACTCCACACGTTGAGCGGGCGGTTTGGTATTCCCACGCCGCCTTCCGCGACGATTTGCGCCAGCGCTCCGAATTGATCCGGATGGCGCATGAACATCGTTTCGCCAACGCTGCACACCGAAAGCACGCGCGCGACCGCTGTCTCGTCCGAAGGTGAAACCGCGTCAGGAAGCGTCGACAAAAGCGATTCGATTTGCGCCGAAGGATATTTATTCAGGTCGAGGCCAAAATGAACCGCCGCAACATGCGCAGCCGCATCGAGCCGTGCGGCCTTTTCGTCAGCGTTTCCGCCAAAATCAATTGTTTCGGAGGGCATCGGCGGGCTCCATCACCGTCATTACTTCACCATCCAAACGCACCATCGTCGACGTGCGTCCCCCGCCCACGTTACGCACGGCCACATGATCATCGGCAATGCCAATCACTTCGGTGACATCGTCCACCAGAAGCCCGACATGCTCGCTCCCGACTCGCGCAACCACCACGACCCGAGTCGGTGTAAGCCGCGCATCCACGCCGCCCAAATCGAACACCGGAATCATTTCACCACGAAGGTTCGCAACTCCACGGCACGTGCCGCCACTGCCGCCCTCGAGCGTCGTCAGCGACATCAAGGACACGACTTCGCGAATGTCCGAAAGCCGCATGAGCCGCTTTCGATCGTTTATTTTCAACGTCACGAAGTACTGGGACATCGCGTTTGACCCGAGCAGCAGGTGGTGAAGGCTGGCACAAGATCCTTCTTAGCCCTGCGCACTTGCTGGATCTACACGATGCCGCAAGGGATCTCAACAAGATTTTCTTCGATTCGCAGCGTCGAAAGTTTGACGGTCAAACTTCTGTGTCACCCAAGGCTTTCGGAACGCCAGGACAAGAGATGCCTTACGATTCGGCGTCTATTCCACGCTCTTTCGCGAGCGCCTGCCAAAAGGCAGTCTGCAGTGCGCCGAAATCGGCTACCGACAAGCGATGACTATCCTGGACAAACCCATTGAACCAATTCCTTGGAGCGCCCTTACGCAGCGCCTCCAATATCGGCCTCGTCCCAATTTCTTTCCTCAATTCTCCGAGCACCACGAACTTTTTCCGAAATAACTGCGCCCCGCCATCCATCGTCCGAAACATGTCCGACTCGTCGCGATACGCTTCTTCCACGAACATGCCCATTGCGCGCAGCCCTCGTCCACGACCCGTCACGTGGAAAAAAAACGCGTCGCCTTTGGCATATCGTTCCAGCTCCGCCTGACGTCGTCTACCGAAACTCTTGGTCGACAAACAAACCGCATAATTTTTCGGCGTAACCACCAGCAGGTGCCGCCCGGCTGCCGCGCGACCTCGATGCTCACCCAATCTTTTCGATACTGCCCACGCAAGCCGCTGCTCCGCCACCTTGTCCGGCCATCGTTCGACCGCGGCACGATGCGCCGAGCGCAACGCTTCGTATTCGTCGACGAACGATTCGGCCATCGGCAACGACAGTTCCGACCAGAAAAACTCCTCGAACAACCGCATGGGCCGCTCGAGCTCGGGATGCGTTGGATCGCCTTCGATACGTACGTTCACGGTCACGTCGTTACGGAGCGCATCGGCGGACAAATTCGACGAGCCTACGTACACGACGCGCCGGTTTGGCTTGTCCACCACGTACAGACGCGGTTGAAATCCAGCTCCAGACCACGCATGATGGATTCGACACCGCGCCCCCGCATAACCATCGAATCGACGCAAAAACGCCGTCTCCGTTCCGTAGTCGTCCGTTCCCGCAAGCAGCAGCAGCTCGCCACCTCGTTCGACAAACCCCACCAAATCGAGCACCGCAAGCACACTCGATTCAGCCCGCGAAACCGCGACGCACAACCTTTGTGCACCAATCAAATCCTCGGCCAACCGAGCGCCCATCTCGCGGCCGTGACGTAAAAGCTCGATCGTCGCCATGCTGCTGTTCTTCTCATAATATCCACCGCGGGCCACGTTTGTCGAGCAAATTCATCCGCCTGTCCGTTCTCGGACAAACATTGTCTCGCCGGCTCCAAGTGGCTCTTCCCGCCCCGAGTATTTCGATCTACGCTCGTCTTCATGGCCCCCCGGGTCGGTCGCCGTTCGCTCCTCGCCGCTGCAGCAGGCGCTTGTGCGTGTGTTTTGCTTCCGAACAGCGCACATGCCGAACGCTTGTCGCCCAACGAATTGAAACGCCTGGGGCGCGGTGAAGTCATCAAACGAACGTTCGATGTCGATCTTCCTCGAGGCGATTTCATTGGCGGCTTGGGATACGTGATCATTGACGCGACCCCCGCCGAAGTGCTCGCCGTGCTTTTGGAGCCGTCGTCGTATCTGCACATCTTCACGCTCACTCAAGAAGCGCGCCTCGTGGCCCGCGAAGGTGACGACTTCATCATTGCTCTTCGGCAAGGCGGCAAGAAAATATCGGGCGAATACTCCGTACGGGCTCGACAGGAAACTTCGTCGCTCGTCCGATTTTGGCTCGATCCAACGCGCCCGCACGACGTCGGCGACCTCTGGGGGTTTTTCCGGATGGACCCGGCCGAGGCTGGAAAAACGCTGCTCTCCTACGGCGCGCTGCTCCATCTCGAATTTGGCGTCATCAAATTGCTATTTCAAGAAAAAATACGTATGTATGCGCTAGAAACCCCCGCGCGCCTACGCGCGTATGTCGAGGATAGGAAGAAATGAGCACACTTCACTCTTTGCGGTTTGCAATCTTCTCCGCCCTCGGCGTCACCAGTTGCGCTGGCACGGCTCAATCTCCGCCATCCGGTGGCGATGGAACGACCGTCGTCACGATTCCGCCCGCGACAACGACTCCGCCGGTTGCGTCTAACAGCCCCCTCGATCCTGATGACCCGGGCATTACTCTCATTTCATCGAAAACCGGATGGGTGACCGAGTCCAATGGCAACGTCCACCGTGCGAGCATCACTTCGTGCGACACGACGATTGATTTGCCCGCGTGTCAAGGCACCGAGACCGGCAAGAGCTGCAAGAGCGACGCGGAGTGCACGGCGCATCCACATGGTAAATGCACCAGTGGTATCGGTCAGATTGGCACGTATTGCAGATGCACCTATGCGTGTGCAAACGATGCCGAATGCGGCGCTGG